>DASSZD010000096.1:0-19541 GCA_035702985.1 Acidimicrobiales bacterium | reverse complement strand
CGACTGACCTGGGCGGCCGACGCCGGGATCATCGGCGCCGGTGTGGGAGCCGCCGTCGCGGTCGGAGTGGGGATCCACCTCACCTGGCGCCACCTGCGGTTCAGGTGGGTGGTCGCCCTGCTGGCGGCGGCGGCCGCCGCCTCGTCGGCGGTGAGCGCCATCGGCACCCGCGATGTCAACGCCATGGCCGCCGGGGTGAGGGCCGGCTGCGCCATGGGTCTCGGTCAGTGCGAGGTCACCGGCAAGGGCCGGATGCCGCTGCTCCTCGACGTGGGCCCGGTGCAGAGGCATCCGGTGATCCGGGTGATCGACTGGGGAGCCACCCCCGCCGAGCGCCGGGTGGTCGACAACACCGAGAGGCAGGCGCCGTCCCTGGCCCAGCCGCTGCTACAGGAGTACTACGGGGTCCAACCGGCCACCGACGGGGGTGAATGGGTCGCCCCCGGTGACCCCCGGGCCTGGCTGCGGGAGCACCACCAGCCGGCGTTGACCCCGGGCGATCTGGCCGCCCTGATCCGCAGGGCCCGAGCGGCCGAGAAGTGGCCCGACAACGCCGACACGCAGTACTGGCTGGCCACCGACCTCACCGCCGAGCAGATCGGCATCGGACCCGGGGCCTGCGCGGACCACGTCCACGTGCCGGGCGTGGCCGGAGGGGTGGTGAGGCTCCCGTTCGGCAGCTGCACCCTGCCCGCCGGCCGGCCGGCCATGTCCGCCCACACCGGCTGCCGCCCGCTGGCGGTGGTGCAGCCGCACATGAACGCCCCGGCCACCATCCAGGCCGGCATCGAGATCTTCGCCGTCCACGAGTTCTCCGAGGCGGCCACCGACCCGTCGAACGGCTGGACCATCCTGGCCTCGGCCCGCTGTCACGGGGACCCGTTGCTGGAGATCGCCGACGTGTGCGAACCGGACGGGAGCCTCATCTCCGCCCCGGCCTGGAACACGCCGGCCGGTTGGCAGCCCTCCCTGCTGGAGCCGCCCCGCCACGGCCACCCGGCCCGCTGCGTGGACCCGGCCCGGCCCGGCCGGCCGTAGCCCGCCGGTGGGCGCAGTGGTAGCCGAGCTCGTGCACCCCGATCCCGGCGCCGGCGGCCGTTCCCCGCGGCGCCGGGCCAGGCGATGAGTCCCGGGCCCGGCACCCGTCCAACAGTGATGGCACGCATCACTCCCAACCTCTGGTTCGACACCCAGGCCCTCGAAGCCGCCGACTACTACGTCTCGGTGTTCCCCAACTCGGCCGTCACCAACGTCAGCTACTACGGCGACGCCGGCCCCCGCCCGGCCGGCTCGGTCCTCAACGTGGCGTTCGAGCTCGACGGCCAGCCGTTCCTGGCCCTCAACGGCGGTCCCGAGTTCACCTTCGACGAGGCCGTCTCGTTCGTGATCGACTGCGCCGACCAGGAGCAGGTGGACTACTACTGGTCCCACCTGGCGGACGGCGGGATCGAGGGCCAGTGCGGCTGGGTGCGGGACCGGTTCGGCCTGTGGTGGCAGGTCGTCCCGGCCGGCCTGCCGGAGGTACTCGGCGACCCCGACCCGGAGCGGGCCCAGCGGGCCATGAAGGCCATGCTGGGAATGTCCAAGCTGGACCTGGACGCCATGAGGGCGGCGGCCGCCGGCTGACCCGGCCCGCGGGCGTGGCCGCAGCCGTGCCGATGGTGGTCGACGCGACCGGCGGCCGCCCGACCCGGCCATCTGTGAGCCGATTTATGTTCTGTGAGCCGTTTCAGCAATGTGTAGATGTCATTTCCGCTCACAGAAGGAAAAATGGCTCACAGATGCGGGGGCCATCGAACCGGCGACCGCCCGGTCCGGCGCCTACCGCCCGGACGGGCCCTTCCGCCCCCGCCCGTAACCGTCCGGTTCCGCCGGAAGCAGGTCGAGCAGCCGCCCCGGGCGCCACACCCGGCCCCCGGCGGCCAGCACCCGCTGCTGCAGGGCGCGGTCGGCCGTGACCACCACCACCGCCCCGGCGGGGGCGCCGGTGCCGGCGGACGCGGCCACGTCCACGATGGTGTCGTCGCCGGCCGCCGGTGCCCTCACCACGGTCAGGCCCTCGGGCAGGGCCGGCTCGGCGGCCGAGCGGGCCCGCCCTTCGAGCACCACCACCACCGGGGGTGCCAGGCTGCCGGCGGCCACCGCCACCGCAATCCGGGTGATCAGCCGCCCCGTCGCCCCGGCCCGGTCACGCCACCAGCCGTCGGGGCGCGAGCCCACCACGTTGGCTGCGTCGACGATCAGCACCGACGACAGTCTGGCCGGGCGCCGAGGGGTAGCGTCGGCCGGCGATGCCGGCGACGCATGAAGAGTTCGAGACCCTGCTCTACGCCAACCGCGGTGACGGCCTGGCCCGCCTCACCCTAAACCGGCCGGAAGCCATGAACGGCATGACCAACCTCATGGTCCGCGAGGCCACCCGGGCCCTGGAGGCGGCCGCGGCCGACCGGACGGTCCGGGTCCTGGTCCTGACCGGGGAGGGGCGGGCGTTCTGCCCGGGCGCCGACCTGAAGCACTTCACCTCCGCCGGCACCGGCGGGCCGACCGGCACCGGCGGACCGGCCGGCGCCGGCGAGCGGCTGGAGCCGGCCGATTTCCGGGTGACCACCCTCCTGCACGAGATGCCGGCGGTGACGGTGGCGGCCGTCAACGGGGCGTGCGCCGGCGCCGGCCTGGGCTGGGCCCTGGCCTGCGACCTGCGGGTGATGGCGGCCGGGGCCCGCCTCAACACCGCCTTCCTGGACGTGGCGGTGGCCGGCGACATGGGCCTGCCCTGGTCCCTTCCCCGGGTGGTGGGGGCGGCCCGGGCCCGGGACCTGTCGTTCCTGCCCCGCCGGGTGGGCGCCGAGGAGGCCCTGCAGATCGGCCTGGTGGCCCGGGTGTACCCCGACGGCACCTTCCGGGCCGACACCGAGGAGCTGCTGGCCGGGCTGCTGGCCAAGTCCCCCACCGCCCTCACTGCGCTCAAGCAGAACTACGTGGCGGCCGAGCGGATGGGCTTCGCCGACTTCGTCGATTACGAGGCGACCCGGCACCTGGCCATCGCCTCCAGCCCGGACACCGCCGAGGCGTTCCGGGCTTTCGTGGAGAAGCGACCGCCCGACTTCCCGTCGCGGCGGGCCTGACTCTAAGCGCCCGGGGCGGCGTCGCTGTCGGGCACCGCCAGCAGCTCGTAGATGGGGTTGAGGATGGCCATCTGGCCCCGGCGCTGCCCGACCACGCCGGTGAGCAGGATCTGGGTGCCGGTGCGGATGCCCGGCACCTCCTTGCGGCCCATGAACACGGCCGTCACCTCCCCGCCGCTGGCGTCGGTGATGGTGCACTCGAGCGCCGGCGACTCCGACGCGGGCTGCACCCGCACGGAGCGGATGCGCCCGGCGACCCGGGCCTGTGAACGGAACCGCAGCTCGGCGATGGGCGTGGTCCCGGGCACCTGGACGTAGCGGGTGGCGTCCGCCTCGGGCCGGCCGGGCCGGCCGGAGCGGGCGGCCCGGCCCTCCGACCCGGACTGCAGGCCCTGCCTGAGGGCCCGCTCGGCCTCCACCACGTCGCCCACGTTGAACGGCACCACGGTGGCGTTGACGTGGGGGATCTGCCCCAGGGCCCGTACCAGCCGGTTGGCGTTCTTGCCGTGCAGCAGCACCGCCCAGCTGCCGGTGTAGGCCCGGGTCGGGATCAGGACGCTGACCTCGGTCTGCTCGTCGGCGGCGGCCCGGCTGGCCAGCTCCATGGCGGCGTGGGACAGGCGCCGGTCGGGTACCTCGATCACCTCCAGGGCCAGCCGGGACAGGCCCAGGTCCTGCCACCGGCGCATGATGGCCTCGGCCCGCCGGTTGTCCACGTTGAGATGCACCGCGTACAGCTCGTCGGGGCTCAGGTTGCGGGCGTACTGGATGGCCCTGGCGGTGGCCAGGTCGATGCGGTCGACCAGCACGATGGCGGTGTGGCGGCGCAGCACCGGGCCTCGCACGCCTCCATGGCCGCCCCCTCGGCCAGCACCGCGTCCTCGGTGCGGTACTGGGCGTTGGTCCGCATCAGGCCCCAGATAAGCAGGGGCATGACCACCACGACCACCCAGGCGCCGCTGGTGAACTCGGTCACGGCGAAGATGACCACCACCAGCAGGCAGACCGAGCCGGCGACGGCGTTGATGACCACGCTGCGCCGCCAGCCGGGCTCGCGATGGGTCAGGTGGTGCCTGGTCATGCCCACCCCGGCCATGGTGAAGCCGGTGAACACCCCGATGGCGTACATGGGGATCAGCGAGGCCACCTGGGCCCGGGTGGCGGCCAGCAGGGCGATGGACACCACCGCCAGCACCAGGATGCCGTTGGAGAACACCAGGCGGTGGCCCCGGACCGTGAGCGGGCGGGGCAGGAAGCTGTCCTCGGCCACGAAGCTGACCAGGAACGGGAACCCGGTGAAGCTGGTGTTGGCGGCCAGGATCAGGATCAGGGCGGTGGACGCCTGCAGGCACCCGTAGATCACCGATCCGGCCGTGCCGTGGCCGTACACCAGCCGCCCGATCTCCGACACCACGGTGGGCGTCCCCGACACGAACGGCCGGACGTGGGCCAGCGCCGACAGCACCGACACCCCGAGGAACATGGCCCCGAGGATGGTGCTCATGACCACCAGGGTGGCCCGGGCGTTGACCGCCTGCGGTTCCCGGAACACGCTCACCCCGTTGGAGATGGCCTCCGTGCCGGTCATGGCGGACCCGCCGTTGGCGAAGGACTTGGCCACGTAGAACAGCGACACGCCGAGCAGCAGACCGCCCCCCTCGTGACCGAGGCGGATCTGCCCGGCCACGGCCGGGGCGTGCCCCAGGTCCCCGAGGGCGGCCTTGACCAGCCCGGAGACGATCAGCACCGCCATGTTGGCGATGAAGAAGTAGGTGGGGACGGCGAACACCTTGCCGGCCTCGCGCAGTCCCCGCAGGTTCCCGTAGGCGATCAGGACCACGAACCCGATGGACATGGGCACGGCGGCCGAGGCGAGGGACGGGACGGCGGAGATGATGGCGTCGGTCCCGGCCGCCACCGACACGGCCACGGTGATGGTGTAGCTGATGAGCAGGGCGGCGCCGGCGATCTGGGCCACGTTGGGCCCGAAGTTGTCCCGGCTGACCACGTAGGAGCCGCCCGCCTTCGGGTAGGACCTGACGACCTCCCGGTAGCAGATGGTCACCACCGCCAGGACGGCCAGGATCAGCAGGGTGACCGGTGTGACCAGCCCGAACGCCGCCAGGCCGCCGACGGGGATCAGGATGCGCAGTATCTGCTCGGTGGCGTACGCCGAGGAGGACATCACGTCGGAGGACAGCACGGCCAGGGCGGTCGGCTTGCCCAGGCGCTCGTCGTTGAGCTGGTCGCTGATGAGAGGAGGCCCGAGGAACAGCCGCTTGAGCCGGTAGGCGCGCGACTCGGGGACGGGCGCCGGCGGCACGCCCGGGGTGGGCTGGGCCCACCCGGGCAGGGCAGGGGTATCGGTGTCCGGGTGAGCGGGGCGGTCGCTGATGGTCATCCTCCCGAAGGTGGGGCGGGTCACAGGCTAGAAGCTGCGGTGACTACGCTCGTGGCCAGCAGGCTTATCGCTGTTAGCTTTTCGGGGGGTCCGTGCCGTGACCGAACATCTGGACGTGGTGATCGTGGGGGCGGGGCTGTCGGGTGTGGGAGCCGCCTACCGGCTGCAGACCATGTGCCCGGACATGACCTACACCATCCTGGAGGGCCGGCGGTCCATGGGCGGGACGTGGGACCTGTTCCGCTACCCGGGGGTCCGCTCCGACTCCGACATGTACACCCTGGGGTACCCGTTCCGGCCGTGGGACGACGCCCGGTCAATCGCCGACGGCCCGTCCATCCTGCGCTACATCCGCCAGACGGCCGCCGAGCACGGCATCGACCGGCGGATCCGCTACGGGCACCGGGTGGTGGGGGCATCCTGGTCCTCGGCGGACAGCCGCTGGACCCTGGACGTGCAGCTGACCGACCCGGACGGCACCACCGGGTCCAGCCGCATCACCTGCAACTTTGTCTACCTCTGCTCCGGCTACTACCGCTACGACCGGGGCTACTTCCCGGACTTCCCGGGCCGGGACCGCTTCGCCGGGCTGCTGGTGCACCCGCAGCAGTGGCCCGAGGATCTCGACTACTCCGGGAAAAAGGTCGTGATCATCGGCAGCGGGGCCACCGCGGTGACTCTCGGCCCGGCCATGGCGGCCACCGCGTCGTCGGTGACCGTCCTTCAACGCACCCCGACCTGGATCGCGTCCGCCCCCTCGGTCGATCCCCTGGCGGAGAAGGTCAAACGCCGGCTGCCCCGGCGGGCGGCCCACGGGGTCCTGCGCTGGAAGAACGTGACCCGCGGCACCATCTTCTTCCAGCTGTGCCAGCGCCGGCCGGGGACGGCCAGGGAGATGCTGCTCAAGCAGGCCGCCGCCGCCCTGCCCGACGGCTTCGACATCGCCACCCACCTGACCCCGCCCTACCGCCCCTGGGATCAGCGCATGTGCCTGGTGCCCGACGGCGACTTCTTCGCGGCGATCAGAGCCGGGACCATGTCGCTGGTCACCGACCGGGTCGACACGTTTACCGAGCAGGGCATCCGGCTGGCGTCCGGCGGGGAGCTCGAGGCGGACATCGTGGTGTCGGCCACCGGCCTGGAACTGGTGGCGTGCGGCGGGATCCGCATCAGCGTCGACGGCGAGGAGGTCGACCCCGGCCAGCGGTTCGTGTACCGGGGGTTCATGCTGAGCGGGGTTCCCAACCTGGCCTTCTGCTTCGGCTACACCAACGCCTCGTGGACGCTGCGGGCCGATCTGACCTCCAAGGCGGTGTGCCGGCTGCTGCGCCGCATGCGCCGCCAGGGCGCGGCGCGGGTCGTGCCCCGCCCGGATCGCGAGGGTATGGAGGCCCGGCCGTTCCTGCCCCTCACCTCCGGCTACGTCAACCGGGCCACCGCCCGGCTGCCGAAGCAGGGTCCGGCGGCCCCGTGGCGGATCCGCCAGAACTACGTCCTGGACGTGCTGGACGCCACCTTCGGGAGCCGGGACCGCTGCCTGGAGATGTCGTCGCCCCCGGGGCCCCCGCCGGTGGGCGCCCCTGACGCCCCTGAGGAGGTGGCGCTGTCATGACCGTCGACCAGCTGGACTACACCGAGGCGGAGCTGCTGATGGATCCCCCGGTCGTCGAGCCGCTCCGGGCCGGGGGGGTGGTGTGCCACGGAGGATTCCTGGCCGACGGGAGCTACGCCTCGCCCCGCACCCTCAACCGGGTGCCGGCCATCCGGGCCTGGCAGGACCAGCACCGCCGGGTGTTCGGGACCGCCGTCCTCGACGCCCCGCTCGACAGCTGGCCCGGGACCTACCCCAACGTGGCCCAGTCCCGCCTGCTGCTGCAGCACGGGGTGCGGGAGCCGATCATCGCCCAGCTGACCCGGATCGGCACCGTGGAGGGTTTCGGCGCCAACATCCGCTACCTGGCTCCGGCCGACATGCAGAGGTTCTTCGCCGACGACATCGGGGGCACCGCCACCGCCCACCTGGGCCGGGGACTGGCCGAGGCCCACGCCCGGGACGAGGCCGGCTGGGACGGCGTGGCCGGCCACAACACCATGTGGTTCGCCGTGCGCGACATCGCCTTCGAGCACCCCCTGACCGGCGAGATGACCGCCGCCCTGCTGGAGCGGCTGGGGTTCCAGGGGTCCTCCCTGACCGAGGAGGAGCGGGTCGCCCGCTTCAACGCCTCCCGCTCCTTCCCGGAGCTGGACACCGGCCTGGAGATGCTGCTCACCACCATGATCCGGGTGCTGTTCATCGAGATCAAGGCCTTCCACGTGTTCGCCTGGGCCGAGGAGCTGCTGTCGGACCCGGACCTGGTGGCCGGCGAGGGGGAGGCGGCCCGGCTGGTCGCCTGCATCCGGGCCGACGAGACCCCCCACGTGGAGTACCTGCGCACCGCCCTGACCGAGATGCGGGACCGCACGTTCGTCACCACCTCCGGCCGGCCCCTGCCCGGAGCCACGGTCATCGCCACCCTGTGGGACAAGCTGCTGGTGGAGTCCATGGGGACCGTGGAGTCCAACAACCGGGCGTCGTTCACCAAGGAGCTGCACCACGCCCTCGGGAGCCGCCCGGGCGGGACCGACCTGATCGAGCAGTTCCACGCCATAGGCGACTGGCGCCCCTGACGGCGGCGGTCCCGGGGCCGACGACCGCCTCGGGTGGCGAGACGGTCACATCCGGCGGGTAGATCTGAGGTAGCGCCCCGTTTCCCCCGTTCCGGCTGCACCGAGGAGGCACCGTGACCGACCGGCCCGTTACACCCGCAGCGCCCGAACCGTACGAAGCGTACGTCGACATCCCGGGGACCGAGCGATCCCCGGTGACCGGCGCCTCGTCGACCGGCCCGGTCGGCGCCGAGGAGAGGGTGGAGGTGACGGTGATCCTGCGGCCCGACCCGGCCCAGGCGTCGGGGACCCCGTCGGTGGACACCCTCGGCGCCCAGCCGTTGTCGGAGCGCCAGCACCTGAGCCGCCAGGAGCTGGCCCGCCGGCGGGGGGCGGCGGAGGCCGACGTGGCCGCCGTGGAGTCCTTCGCCGCCGGCCACGACCTGGAGGTGGTCGAGACCGACCGGGCCCGTCGCCGGGTGGTGCTGGCCGGCCCGGCACCGGCCGTGAGCCGGGCGTTCCGGATCAGCCTGGAGCGGTTCGAGCATCCCGGCGGCACCTACCGTGGTCACACCGGGTCGGTTTCGGTCCCGCCCGACCTGGCCCCGGCGGTGGTGGCGGTGCTGGGTCTCGACACCCGCCCGCAGGCCGACTTCCGGCTCCGGCCGGCCACCCGGTCCGGGGTGTCCTACACCCCCACCCAGGTCTCCGGCGCCTACGGCTACCCGACCGGGGTGGACGGCAGCGGCCAGACCATCGCCTTCATCGAGCTGGGCGGCGGCTACACCACGGCCGACCTGTCCGCCTACTTCTCCGGGCTGGGCCTCAGCACCCCCCCGGTCGAGGCCGTACCGGTCGACGGCGGGGCCAACTCCCCCACCGGGGATCCCGCCGGCCCCGACGGCGAGGTGATGCTGGACCTGGAGGTGGCCGGGGCGGTGGCCAACGGAGCCAGCCTGGCCGTCTACTTCGCCCCCAACACCGATCAGGGGTTCGTCGACGCCATCTCCGCCGCCGTCCACGACGCGGCCCGCAAGCCGGGGGTGGTGTCCATCTCGTGGGGCGGGCCCGAGAGCTCCTACACGGCCTCGGCCCGTACCGCCTTCGAGCACGTCCTGACCGACGCCGCCCTGGCCGGGGTCACGGTGTGCGTGGCGGCCGGGGACAGCGGTTCCTCCGACGGCCTCACCGACGGCCTGGCCCACGTGGACTACCCGGCGTCGAGCCCCCAGGTGCTGGCGTGCGGGGGCACCAGCCTCAGCCTGTCGGGGTCAGGTGTCGCCTCGGAGGTGGTGTGGAACGACCTGCCGTCGGGCGGCGCCACCGGCGGCGGGGTCAGCGCCGACTTCCCGCTGCCGACCTGGCAGCGGTCGGCCGGGGTGCCGCCCTCGGCCAACCCGGGCGGCGCCCCCGGCCGGGGCGTCCCCGACGTGGCCGGCGACGCCGACCCGGCCACCGGCTACCGGATCCGGGTGGACGGCACCGACACGGTGGTGGGAGGCACCAGCGCGGTGGCCCCCCTGTGGTCGGCGCTGATGGCGCTGGTCGCCCAGCGGGCCGGCCAGCCGGCGGGGTTCGTCAACCCCCGGCTCTACCAGCAGCCGGGAGCCTTCCGGGACATCACCTCCGGCGACAACGGCGCCTACCGGGCCGGGCCCGGGTGGGATGCCTGCACCGGGCTGGGCAGCCCCCACGGCAGCCAGGTGGTCTCCGCCCTGGGCTGAGGGCCGTGGGTCGATCGGGTCTAGGCGCCGCCGGCGCTGACGATCATGTCGGTGACGAACCCGGCCACCAGCCCCACGAACACCCCCCAGATCAGCAGTTCCCGGCGACCGACCTTCTGGGCCACGCCGAGCAGCTGGATGACCACGTAGAGGATGGACCCGGCGGCCAGGGTCAGGAAGATGACGCTCACCGCGGCGGAGGTGAACTGGCGGCCGACCAGGGTCCCCACGAAGGTGGGTCCGCCCCCGATGAGCCCCAGGGCCAGCAGGAACAGCCAGGTGGGCCGCTCCGACTCGGCGGCCAGGGGGGCCACGATGCCGAACCCCTCGGTGGCGTTGTGCAACCCGAAACCGATGATGAGCAGGGTGGCCAGGGCGATCTGGCCCCGGGCCGCGCTGGCCCCGATGGCCAGGCCCTCCCCGAAGTTGTGCAGGCCGATCCCCACGGCGATGAGCAGGGCCAGCCGGCGAGCCGGGGACCATCCCGCCGTGCCCCACCGGCGGGCGGTCAGCTCGCTGGTGGCCATGGCCCCGGGGCCGAACCGGCGCCGGGGCCGCTTGAGGAAGCGCTCGTAGTAGACCAGGCCCACCAGCCCCACGCCGATGCCGGCGAAGAACAGGACGCCGTAGCCGATCACCGGCCACACCCCGGCCCGGTGGTCGTGCAGGCGGGTCAGGGCGGCGTCCACCGGGGTGAAGGCGTTGGAGAGCACGTCCCACACCAGGAACACCAGGATGCCTATGGCCAGGGCGTTGAGGAACTGCCGCAGGCCGGGCATGGGCCGGCGCAGGCGGCCGAGCGGGAGGCCCAGGAGGATGGTCATCCCGGCGATGGCGGCCAGGATCAGCGTGTTGGTCTCTGACATGCGATCGTCCCTGCTGGCTCCGGACCCGGTGTTGGGCCCGCCTCACTCATACCCCATGTTAGGTACACCTAACATTTATCGTCAAGCCCACTTGCCCGGGAGGGCGGCGGAGGCCCCGGTCGGGGCGCGGCGACGGCGTGCCTGGTGCCGGGCTGGTCGGTCAGGAGGTGGCGGCCCGGACCGTCTCGGCCGCGCCGTGCCGCATCAGGTCGGCGAGCGCCCCGGTGACCAGGGCCCGGAAGCCGGGGGCGGTCCCGAGATCGGGGCCGAACACGTCCTCCACCCCGAGCAGGGCGTCGGCCACCTCCCGGGCCGTGCCGGCAGCCCGTACCCGGGCCCGCAGGAGCGGGGCCAGCGGGTCGTCGAGGGGCAGCGGCCGCCCGTCATCCGAGCGGCCGGCGGCGACGAAGCGCATCCAGGCGGCCACCGCCAGGCAGGCCAGTCGGGGCTCGTGACCGGCGGCCAGCTGCCAGCGGATGACCGGGATCAGCCGCTGGGGGAGCTTGTGGGTGCCGTCCATGGCCACCTGGGCGGTGCGGTGGCGGAGGGCCCGGTTGGCGAAGCGGTCCAGCAGGTCCCGCTTGTAGCCCTCCAGGTCGAACCCGGGCGGCACCTGAAGGGTGGGGGTCACGTCCCGGTCCATCAGGGCCCGCACGTAGGCCTCGAAGCCGGCGGCCCGCACGGCGTCGGAGATGTGCTCGTGCCCGGCCAGGGAGCCCAGGTAGGCGAGGGCGGAGTGGCTTCCGTTGAGGAGCCGGAGCTTCATGGCCTCGTACGGCTCCACGTCGGCGGTGATCACGACCCCGGCCTCCTCCCAGGCCGGGCGGGCCGCCACGAACCGGTCCTCGACGACCCACTGGCTGAACGGCTCCGCCACCACCACCGCCCGGTCTTCCAGGCCGAGCATCCGGGCCGCGTCGGCCCGGTCCTGGTCGGTGGACGCCGGCACCATGCGGTCCACCATGGTGCAGGGGAACGACACGTTGTCCGCCATCCAGTCCTCCAGCCCGGCCGTCTCGGCGGCCGGGAGCATGGTCAGGAAATCGGCGACCAGCCGGCTGAGCAGGCGGCCGTTGCCCGGCAGGTTGTCGCACGACACCACCGCCACCGGGCCGGCGCCGGCCCGGTGGCGCCGCTGGAGGCCCCGGGCCAGCTGCCCGACGACGGTGGTCGGGGGCCGCCCGGCGGCGTCGGCGGCCACCTCCGGATCGTCGCCGCGCAACCGGCCGGTGGACGGGTCGTGGCGGTACCCCTTCTCCGTCACCGTCAGCGTGATCACCCGGACAGCCGGCTGGGACAGCCGGTCGAGGAGGCCGTCGGGGTCCTCGAGGGCGAACAGCGCCTGGCGCACAGAGGCGACCACCGACACCCGGGCCGCTCCGTCCTGGCGCTCCAGCACGCTGTAGAGGCCGTCCTGGGGAGCCAGAGCGTCGACGACCGCCCGGCTGCGCTGGGTCACGCCGCAGACGCCCCATCCGGTCTGGCCTGTGGCCGCCATGGCCCCCTCGGTGTAGACGGCCTGGTGAGCGCGGTGGAACGCCCCCAGGCCCAGGTGCACCACCCCCACCGACAGGGCCCGGGGATCGACCGGCGGTCGCATCGTGGCGTCCAGCCGGGAGAGCGACGCCAGGCTGAGCCGCCCACCCGCCGGCCGCCCCCATCCGGGCCCCTCCCCGGTCACCGACCCTGCTGGACCCAGGCGTGGCGGGGGTCGAGGTGGGGGATCATCTCCCGCCCGTCGCCGGCCATGACCCACAGGTAGTACAGCGAGTACCCCGGTGCGGCCACCACCGGGTGGTAGCCGGCCCGGATGGCCACGGCGTCGTCGTCCCTGACGAGGGACGCCTCCTCGGTGCCGGTGTCGTCGTAGCGCAGCTGGACCCCGAAACCGCCGGCCGGGTCCACCTTGTACAGGTACACCTCCTCGAGGCGGACCTCGTCGGGGGGCGACTGCCGATCGTGGCGGTGCGGCGGGTAGGAGGACCAGTTGCCGGGAGGGTTGATGGTCTCGCCCAGGAGCAGGCGCCCGGCGGCCTGCTCCGGGCCCAGGATGGTCCGCACCGAGCGGGTCCAGTTGTCCCGGCCCACCTCGGCCAGGCGCTGGTCCTGCGGGCCGATGATCCGGGCCTCACCGGCGGCCCGCCCGTCGACGGGAGCCGACGCCGCGGCCAACTCCACCGGGCCGCGGGCGGTGAGGCGGACGGAGCATCCCGGCGGGGCGTAGACGGCGTGGCCCGGACCGTCGAAGACGCTCTTGCGGCCGCCGGCCCGTCCCCGGTCCTCGCCGGCGAGCGTCACGTCGACCTCCCCGCTCAGCACCACCACCGCCCACTCCCCGGCGCCGGACTGCGCCCAGGTCTCCCCGTCGGCCAGCTCGACCAGGTCCAGCCGGATGATCTCGCTCCCCCGGCCCGGGGCCACCACTGTCTTCACCACTGATCTCGTCCTTCCACTCGAGCGGGGCCGCCCGTCGCCGCAGCTCGACCCGCCGGGCCGGGGGCTTCCCGGTCCAGTCTGGCCCACCCGGGCCGCCCCCGAGCCGGGGATGTGGCGGACCGGCCGCTGCTATGCCAGCGGGGGCGGGGCGGCCCCGTCGATCAGCCGCTGGATCCGGTCACCCAGCCACAGGGTGAGCCGTCCGGGACCGGCGGCCGCCAGGGGGCCGGTGCGCATCACGTAGCGGGACATGACCACCCCCATTATCAGGGCTCCCACCCCCGCCACCCGGTCGTAGGCCTGGGCGTCGGTGCAGCCCAGCTCGGCGACCAGGTGGGCGGCCAGCGGCCGGGCGGCCTGCTCCAGGAAGAAGTCCCCGAGCTCGCCGGCCGCCTCGTCGGACGTGCCGGCCGAGCGCAGCATCATCAGCAGCGGGTCCTCGGCACCGGCGTGCTCCCACCGGGACACCACCTTGGCGGCGATCCGCCGGCCGAGGGCGGGGAACTCCCCGGGCAGCACGTCGGGCACGTCCAGGTCGATGTCGGTGGCGGCCCGGAACAGACCCCCCTTGCCGCCGAAGTAGCGGGTTATGAGGTTGGGGGACACATCGGCCTCCGCGGCGATGGCCCGTACGGTGGCGCCGTCGAAGCCGTGCCGGGCGAACGCGGCCCGGGCCACGGTCAGGATGCGTTCCTTGGTCACCGCCGCGTCCCGGTCCACGAGATTTAAGTGTACAAACGTACACACCGCCGGTACGTTGACCGTATGGCCATCGACCAGAGCTCCCAGACCGCCGGTGCCGAGCCGGCCCGGACGGCGTCGCCGGCCGACACCAAGTGGTGGACCCTGGTGGCGGTGTGCCTCGGCACGTTCATGCTGCTGCTGGACATAACCGTCGTCAACGTGGCGCTCCCGGCCATCCAGTCTTCGCTGCACTCGTCGTTCGCCGATCTGCAGTGGGTCGTCGACGCCTACGCCCTGACCCTGGCCGCCTTCCTTCTCACCTCGGGCTCCCTGGCCGACATGTTCGGCCGCCGCCGTCTCTACCTGGCCGGGCTGGCCCTGTTCACCGCCGCCTCGGCCCTGTGCGGAGCCGCCCAGTCCCCCCTGATGCTGGAGCTGTCCCGGGGACTGCAGGGGATAGGCGGGGCCACCATGTTCGCCGTCTCCCTGTCCCTGCTGGCCACCGCCTTCCAGGGCAAGGAGCGGGGGATGGCGTTCGGCGTGTGGGGGGCCATCACCGGGGTGGCCGTGGCCATCGGCCCCATCGTGGGGGGCGCCCTGGTCACCGGCATCTCCTGGCGGTGGATCTTCTTCGTCAACCTGCCGATCGGCGCCGCCGCGCTGGCCATCACCTTCAGGAAGGTGGGCGAATCCCGCAACGAGCACGCCCGCCGGCCGGACTGGGCCGGCTTCGTGCTGTTCACCGCCGGCCTGGCGGCCCTGATCTACGCCCTCATCGAGTCCGGGCGGTCCAGCTTCACCAGCACGACCGTGGACGTGTCGTTCGGGGTGGCGGCGGCGCTGCTGATCGGGTTCGTGGTGGCCGAGGCCAAGGTCCCCCACCCCATGTTCGATCTCAGCCTGTTCCGGCTCCCGACGTTCACCGGCGGGGCCATCGCCGCGTTCGGGATCTCGGTGAGCATCTTCTCGGTGCTCCTGTACCTGACCATCTACCTCCAGGACGTGCTCGGCTACAGCGCCTTCCAGACCGGGCTGCGGCTGCTGGTCCTGTCGGGCGGCATCCTGGCGGTCAGCGGGCTGGCCGGCCGGCTCACCGCCCACGTGCCGATCCGGGCCCTGATCGGGCCGGGGCTGATCGCGGTCGGCGTGGGGCTGCTGCTGATGCGGGGCCTCACCGCCTCCTCCGGCTGGACCCACCTGATCGCCGGGATGATCGTCGGAGGGGTCGGGGTGGGGTTCATCAACCCCCCCCTGGCGTCCACCGCGGTCGGGGTGGTGCCCCCGCAGCAGTCGGGCATGGCGTCGGGGATCAACTCCACCTTCCGCCAGGTGGGGATCGCCACCGGTATCGCCCTGCTCGGCACCCTCTTCACCAGCCGGCTGGGCAGCGCCGTGGCGTCACTGGCCGCCGGCACCCCCCTCGCCGGCCACACCTCGTCCATCAGCCAGGCCCTGAAGAACGGTCAGGTCGGCAGGCTGTTCGCGCAGGTCCCGGCGGCCCAACGGGCGGCCCTGGCCCACGTGGCCCGGGGCGGCTTCACCACCGCCCTCAACGAGATACTCCTGGTCTCGGCCATCCTGGCCCTGATCAGCGGGGTGGCCGCCTTCGCCCTCATCCGCTCCAAGGATTTCGCCGCCGGGGCCGCCCGCACCGGGGCCGCCCACTAGACGGCCCCGTGGCCGGCGGTCGCCGACGCAGCGGGGCGCCGGGCGGGGCGGGGCCCCGGGCGCCGGACGCGGCGGGCCGCCGGGCGGGAGGCAGTCAGTCGGTTCCGGCGATGCTGGCCTTGATGGCGTTGACCAGCGTCATGTTCCCCGTGGCCCGAGCCAGCCGGAAGGCGTAGGCGACGTTGTCGTAGTTGCGCTTGCCGGCCTTGACCAGGTCTATCCGGACGGGCTCGCCGGGGCGTTCCGGGTCGTTGATCTTGATGTGGCAGCCGGAGTTGTAGTTGTGGATGTGCGGGACGGTGTTGGCCCCGCCATAGGCGTAGAACTCCTTCCGGCGGATCACCGGCGAGGCCGAACCGGCCTTGAGGAGGCCGGTCACCGCCCGGTTGCCGACGGTCCGCTGCAGCTGCGCCACCCCCGCCCCGGTGGGCGGGGCGTCAAGGTGTACCGCCGCCGGCGCCGGGGCGTGCGCCGCCCGGTCCGCGGACGCGTTACGGGCCTCCTCCGGAGCTTCGATGAGCCGGCCGGGCCGCCTGGTTCGCATTGTCGCCTCCCCCTTCTCGAACGACCAGACAGTATCAAGCGGCCTTTCCGGCGGGAAGTGCCGTTCTCCGAAGGGTCGGCCGGGACCCGGCAGGGGGCGGGGCCCGGGGGGCAGGGGACGGGGTACCGGCTGGCCCATCCACCGATCGGTGGACCCGCGACCATCCTCCCGGCGGTGGTACCGGGCCGCCCTACCGGCCAGCCTGGCCAGGGTGAGCGCCGAACTGGTGATCGAAACGGCGGACCTGCGCCGCTCCTACGGCCCGGTGGCGGCCGTGGCCGGGGTGGACCTGCAGATGCGCCGGGGCGAGGTGCTGGCCCTGCTCGGCCCGAACGGGGCGGGCAAGACCACCACGGTGGAGATACTGGAGGGCTACCGGCGCCGGGACTCTGGCACCGTCCGGGTGCTGGGCCAGGACCCGGAACGGGCCGGGCGGTCTTGGCGGGCCCGGCGCGGGGTGGTGCTCCAGGACAACGGGGACCTGGACGACCTGACCGTCGCCGAGTGCATGCACCACTTCGCCGCCTTCTACCCCCGCCCCGCCAACCCCGGCGACCTGACGGAGCGGATCGGGCTGGGCGGTTGCAGCGCGGCGCTGGTGCGGACCCTGTCGGGTGGACAGCGCCGGCGCCTGGACGTGGCCCTGGGCCTGGTCGGCCGACCGGAGCTGCTGTTCCTGGATGAGCCGACCACCGGCTTCGACCCCGAGGCCCGGCGGGGCTTCTGGTCCCTGGTGCGGGACCTGGCCGCTCAGGGGACCAGCATCATGCTCACCACCCACTACCTGGACGAGGCCGAAGCCCTGGCCGACCGGGTGGCGGTGATCAACCGGGGCCGCATCGTGGCCTGCGGGCCGCCCGCCGACATCGGCGACCGCCGGCAGGGCGAGGCCGAGGTGAGCTGGCAGGGTCCCGATGGCCGGCAGCGTGTCCGCACGGCGGCGCCGACCGCCCTGGTGAGCCGGCTCCGAGCCCAGTTCGGCGGGGAGGTTCCGGCCCTGGAGGTCCGCCGGCCCAGCCTGGAAGACGCCTATCTCCGGCTGATCGGCCCGGCCGACGGCGCCGGCGGTGGCGCAGGGGCGGGCCGGTGACGGCCGCCTCGCCGGCGGTGACGGCCGGATCGGGTCCGGGCCGGTCACAACAGGTCCGGTCGGACGCCCGGCTCTTCGCCCTCGCCACCCTGGCCCGGGGCCGGATCGAGCTGCTGCAGTTCTTCCGCAGCCGGGACGCCGTGGTGTTCACCCTGGCCCTGCCCGTGGTGATGCTGGCCCTGCTCGCCTCGGTGTTCTCCGGCACGGTGGGTTCGACCGGGGTTGCCTACAGCCGGGTCTACACAGCCGGCCTACTGGCCGGCGGGCTGGCGTCCACCAGCTTCTTGAACCTGGGGACGACCATCGCCGGCGAACGCGACACCGGCGCTCTCAAGCGACTGGCCGGGACCCCGATGCCGCCGGCGGCGTACTTCCTGGGCAAGGTCATCCTGGTCCTGGCGGCCTCGGGGCTGGAGATCGCGGCCATGCTGCTGGTCGGCCACTTCGCCTACGGGGTGGCCCTCCCGGCGTCGCCCGGGCGGTGGTGGACGTTCACCTGGGTGACCGTGCTGGGCGGGACGGCCATGTCCCTGATAGGGGTGGCGGCGAGCAGCCTGCCCCGCACCGGCCGGTCGGCGGCCGCCGTGCTCAACCTGCCGTTCCTGGTGATGGAGTTCCTCTCGGGGGTGTTCGTACCCTTCACGGCGCTCTCCCCCGGCCTGTACACGGCCGCCGGCGTGTTCCCGCTGCGCTGGATCGCCGAGGGCTACCGGGCAGCGCTGCTCCCGTCCGGCTTCGCCCGGGTCGAGGCCGGGCACGCCTGGAACTTCGAGATGATGGCCCTGGTGCCCGCCCTATGGTGTGTGGTGGGCCTGGTGGTGTCGGCAAGGACGTTCAGGTGGACCAAGCGGGGGGAATGAGCGGGTCAGCGGCCGGGAGCCCCCCGGTGGGCGAGCACGCCTGGGTGCGGCTGATGCCGTGGTGGCACGGAGCCTTCGCCGTGCTCCTCGCCGCCCTGGCGGTGTGGGCGGTGGTGGTCCTGCACGGCGATCCGGTCCGGCTGGGGCCCTTGCTGGGTGTGTACGCCGTCATGGGCGGCCTGTACGCGCTGACGGTGGGCCGGGAATGCCGGTCGTCGTGGGCCCGGCCGGTGACCTTCCTGGTCGGGGCGGCCGGGCTGTTCGTGGCGGCGGTGTTCCTTTTTCCCGTCAGCGGCTTCCTGCTGTTCGTGCTCATACCCCAGTGCTTCATGATCCTCGAGCACCGGGCCGCCCTGACCGCCACCGTCGGCCTGGTGATGGTCGACGTGGGTGCCAACATCGCCTACGCCGGTGGCGACACCTCGGCGCTGGTGGCCTCCACCGTGTTCGGCGTGCTGGGGGTGGCCATGGCCCTCCTGCTCGGCGCCTACATCTCCCGCATCATCGATCAGAGCGCCCAGCGGGCCGAACTGATCGCCGAGCTGGACCGGACCCGGAGCGAGCTGGCCGACGTCAGCCGGCGGGCCGGGGCGCTGGCCGAGCGGGAACATCTGGCCGGGGAGATCCACGACGTGCTGGCCCAGGGCTTCACCAGCGTGATCATGCTCCTCCAGTCCGCCCGGGCGGCCATGGACCGGGGGGACACGGCTTCGGCCCGCCGGTCGCTGGACCTGGCCGAGCCGGCCGCCCGGGACGGCCTGGCCGAGGCCCGGTCGCTCATCACCGCCCTGGCCCCGCCCCACCTGCAGGCGGCGTCGTTGCCCGACGCACTCGAGCGGGTGGGGGACGACCTGGGATCGCGTTTCGGCTTCACCGCCTCCTTCGAGGTCACCGGCGAGGCCCGGCCGCTGGCCGCCAACACCGAGATCGTGCTGCTGCGGGCGACCCAGGAGGCCCTGGCCAACGTCGGCCGCCACGCCGCCGCCCGCTCCGCCCGCGTCCGCCTCGGATACGGACAAAGTGACGTGACCGTCGCCATCCACGACGACGGATGCGGCTTCGACCCGGGCCGCCCGGACGGCTTCGGGCTCGCTCAACTCCGGTCCCGCGCCGAGGCCGTCGGCGGCCGGGTCGAGGTGACATCGGGACCCGGCCAAGGGACCACCGTGGTGGTGGCCGTTCCCGACACGGCCTCCCCCCTGGCCGACGCCGTGCCGGCCGGCGGCCCCGAATGACGGTCCGCGTGCTCATCGCCGACGACCATCCGGTGGTGCGGGAAGGGCTGCGGGGCATGCTGGCCGGCGAACCCGACCTCGAGGTGGTGGGCGAGGCGGCCGACGGGGACGAAGCGGTGCGGGTGGCGGCCCGGGCCCGGCCCGACGTGGTGCTGATGGACCTCCGCATGCCCGGCACCGACGGGGTGGAGGCCACCCGGCTGATGTCCGAGCTGGACCCGGCGCCGGCCGTGCTGGTCATCACCACCTATGACACCGACCA
>DASSZD010000072.1:0-10847 GCA_035702985.1 Acidimicrobiales bacterium | reverse complement strand
GCGATCGAATCGGACCTGGAGGGCCTGACCCGGGGGGATGACCCGCTGGTCGCCCGTCTGGCCCGCCGGCCGGGCCAGAAGGAGGAGCGCTGGACCCAGCTGATTGCCGATACGGGGGCGGGGAACGGCCCGGGAGCGGTGCCGGTCCGGGGGGACGGCGGGACCGGCGGGAGTGAAGCGGCCACCGACGCGTGGACCTCTACTGCGCCGTCCGGGGTGGCCACGGCCGCGGCCACCGCAGCGCCCATGTCGGCCCGGCCGCCCGATGAGGATCTGCGGAAACTGCGGGAGCAGATCGCCTCGCTCAGAGCCGACGTGGAGATGCTGCGCGACGAGGTCCTGAGCCTCAGGCTGGAGCTGGCCGAGGCGCTGGAGGCCCGCTGATCCCCCGACGGGCGCCACGCCCGCCGACCGGCCCTGCCACGCCCGTCGCCTACCCCCGCCGGCGCTCTCGCTGACGCCGGCCGGGCCGCCCGCCGCCTACCCCCGCCGACCGCCCCTGCCACGCCCGTCGCCTACCCCCGCCGGCGCTCTCGCTGACGTCGGTCGGGCCTACCCCCGCACCAGCGGCTTGTACTTGATGCGGTGGGGCTGGTCGGCGTCGCCGCCCAGGCGCTTCTTGCGGTCCACCTCGTAGTCGGAGAAGTTCCCCTCCCACCAGCGCACCTCCGAGTCGCCCTCGAAGGCCAGCACGTGGGTGGCCACCCGGTCCAGGAACCAGCGGTCGTGGCTGATGACCACAGCGCAGCCGGGGAAGCCCAGCAGCGCCTCCTCCAGGGCCCGCAGGGTATCCACGTCCAGGTCGTTGGTGGGCTCGTCCAGCAGCAGGAGGTTCCCGCCGGAGCGGAGGGTCTTGGCCAGGTGCACCCGATTGCGTTCACCGCCGGAGAGGTCGCCGACCTTCTTCTGCTGGTCGCTGCCCTTGAACCCGAACCCGGCCACGTACGCCCGCCCGTGCAGTTCCCGGTTGCCGACCACCAGGCGGTCCAGCCCGTCGGCCACTTCCTCGAACACTGTCCGGTCCCCGTCCAGGGTGGCCCGGGACTGGTCGACATAGGCCAGCGAGACCGTGTCGCCGACCCGGAGGTTGCCGGCGTCGGGTGTCTCGGAGCCGGTGATGAGCCGGAACAGGGTGGTTTTGCCGGCGCCGTTGGGCCCGATCACCCCCACGATGCCACCGGGGGGAAGGGAGAATGACAGGTCCTCGAACAGCAGCCGGTCGCCGAAGCCCTTGGTCACCCCCGAGGCCTCCACCACCACGTCTCCCAGGCGGGGCCCGGGTGGGATGGTGATCTCCAGCTTCTCGGGGCCCCGCTCGGAGGCCGCCGCTTCGGCCGACGCGACCAGGTCGTTGTAGGCGCTGATACGGGCCCGGCTCTTTGACTGGCGGGCCCGGGGGGACATGCGGATCCACTCCAGCTCCCGTTCCAGGGTGCGCTGGCGGGCCTTGTCGGCCTTCTCCTCGCCAGCCAGGCGGGACTGCTTCTGGTCCAGCCAGGACGAGTAGTTGCCCTCCCAGGGGATTCCGTAGCCCCGGTCGAGCTCGAGGATCCAGCCGGCCACGTTGTCGAGGAAGTAGCGATCGTGGGTCACGGCCACCACGGTGCCGGGATAGTCCTGCAGGGTGCGCTCCAGCCAGGCCACCGACTCGGCGTCGAGATGGTTGGTGGGCTCGTCGAGCAGCAGCAGGTCCGGCGAGGACAGCAGCAACCGGCACAGGGCCACCCGGCGGCGCTCGCCCCCCGACAGGGTCTCCACCGCGGCGTCCCCCGGAGGCAGGCGAAGGGCGTCCATGGCGATCTCCAGGCGGCGGTCCAGCTCCCAGGCGCCGGCCGCATCGATCCTTTCCTGCAGGTCGGCCTGCTCGGCCAGCAGCTTGTCGAAGTCGGCGTCGGGCTCGCCCATGGCCGTACACACCTCGTCGTAGCGGGTCAGCAGCGACTTGAGCCCGGCCACCCCGTCGGCGACGTTGCCGGCCACGTCCTTGGCCGGGTCCAGATCCGGCTCCTGAGCCAGGTAGCCCACGCTGAAGCCGGGGGTCAGCCGGGCCTCCCCGGTGTAGTCGTCGTCAACCCCGGCCATGATCTTCAACAGCGACGACTTGCCGGAACCGTTGGAGCCGATGACGCCGATCTTGGCGCCCGGATAGAACGACAGGTTGATGCCGCGCAGGACCTCGCGATCGGGCGGATAGAAGCGTCGCAGGTCGCGCATGGTGAAGATGAACTGGGCCGGCATGGCATCCAGTCTGCCCGAGGGGCGCCGCGCCCCGGCATCGTCGACCCGGCGCCCCCGGCCGCCGTCGGGCCCCACCCCAGCCGCAGCCGCCGGGCCCCGGCATCGTCGACCCGACGCCGCCGGCCGCCCGGGCCGCTTTCCGTACCCGGATGCCGCGGTACGGAACGGAAAAAAGGTCCGGCCAATGACACACCGGACCGGCTGAGATTCACCGCCCCTGGAGATGGACGTACCCTGGCTGGCGGTATGAGCGATCTTTCCGGAGGATCCGCCAGCTTCGGTCCCAATGCCTGGCTGGTGGACGACATGTACGAGCAGTACCGCCAGGACCCCAACTCGGTCAGCGAGAGCTGGCGGGAGTTCTTCGAGAACTACCGGCCCGGTGGCGCCAACCTGGCCCGGCCGTCCACCCCGGAGGTGAGGCCCGAGGCGGTGCAGCAGGCCGAAGCCGGCGGAGCGGTCGCGGTGGAGACCACGTCCGGCGAGGCGGTGCGGGACGGGACGGCGGCCCGGCCGGCCGCGCAGGCGGCGACCGCCCCGCCCCGGCCCCCCGGGGCCAACGGCACCGGCGGCGGGGCCGCCCCCAGGGCGGAGCAGCCGGCCGGGACCAACGGCGTCGCCACCCCCGCCACCCCGCTGCGGGGGGCGGCGGCCCGGGTGGTCGCCAACATGACGGCCAGCCTGGCCGTGCCCACCGCCACCAGCTTCCGGGTGGTGCCGGCCCGGCTGCTGGAGGTCAACCGGCGGATCCTCAACAACCAGCTGTCACGCACCGGATCGGCCGGCAAGGTCAGCTTCACCCACATCATCGGTTTCGCCGTGGTGGAGGCCCTCAAGGCGGTACCGGCCCTCAACGCCAGCTTCGTCGAACCCGACGACGGCGGGGGCAGCAAGACCGGCCCGTCGGTGAGGCGCCACGAGCACCTGGGCCTGGGCATCGCCGTGGACGTGGAGAAATCCGACGGCACCCGCAACCTGATGGTCCCGGTCATCAAGAACGCCGACACCATGGACTTCCGGGCGTTCTGGGCCGCCTACGAGGAGCTGATCCGCAAGGTCCGCACCGGCAAGATCGCCGCCGACGACCTGGCCGGGGCCACGGTCAGCCTCACCAACCCGGGCACCATCGGCACGGTGCAGTCGGTGCCCCGGCTGATGCCCGGCCAGGGGGCCATCGTGGGCGTGGGCAGCATCGACTACCCGGCCGAGTGGCAGGCAGCCGACCCGCGGGTGCTGGCCGAGCTCGGCGTGTCCAAGGTGGTCACGGTTACCAGCACCTACGACCACCGGATCATCCAGGGGGCGGAGTCGGGGCTGTTCCTGCAGAAGGTGCACCGGCTGCTCACCGGCGAGGATTCCTTTTTCCAGAACGTCTTCAAGGCCATGGGCGTGCCCTACGAGCCCGTCCCGTTCCATCGCGACCTCAACGACCTGACCGAGGGCGGAGAGCTCCAGCTGCGCAAGCAGATGGAGGTGGACAACCTCATCAACATGTACCGGGTGCGCGGCCACCTCATCTCCCACCTGGACCCGCTGGACTGGAAAGACCCCCGCATGCACCCCGAGCTGGATCCCACCACGCACGGGTTGTCGGTCTGGGACCTCGAGCGGGAGTTCCTGGCCAACGGCCTGGCCGGGTCGGAGAAGATGAAGCTGGGCGACATCCTGGGGGTGCTGCGCGACGCCTACTGCCGCACCGTGGGCGTGGAGTACATGCACATCCAGGAGCCGGACCAGAAGCGCTGGATCCAGGAGCAGGTGGAGGGTGTGCCCACCACCATGTCCACCGAGGAGCAGCGCTGGATCCTGGACCGGCTCAACGCCGCGGAGGCGCTCGAGCAGTTCCTCAACACTAAGTTCATCGGCCAGAAGCGGTTCGGCCTGGAAGGCGGCGAGGCGGCCATCCCGCTGATCGACGCCATCATCGACCAGGCCGCCGGGGACGGCCTCGAGCACGCGGTCATCGGGATGGCCCACCGGGGCCGCCTCAACGTGCTCATCAACATCGTGGGCAAGGGCTACGGGGAGCTGTTCGAGGAGTTCGAGGGCAACATCGATCCCGGCACCGTGCAGGGGTCCGGGGACGTCAAGTACCACAAGGGGTTCCGGGGCAAGTTCACCGGGCGGTCGGGCGCTCCCATCGACGTGTTCCTGGCCTCCAACCCGTCACACCTGGAGGCGGTGGACCCGGTGGTGGAGGGCATGGCCCGGGCCCTCCAGGACATCGCCGTCAAGGATGGGGACACGGACAAAGGTTCCCACCCGGTCCTGCCGCTCCTCATCCACGGGGACGCCGCCTTCGCCGGCCAGGGGGTGGTGGCCGAGACCCTCAACATGTCGGCGCTGCCCGGCTACGAGGTGGGGGGCACCGTCCACCTGGTGATCAACAACCAGCTGGGGTTCACCACCAACCCGGAGTCGGCCCGGTCCTCGGTGTACGCCACCGACGTGGCCAAGATGGTCCAGGCCCCCATCTTCCATGTCAACGGCGACGACCCCGAGGCGTGCGTGCGGGTGGGCCGGCTGGCCTACGCCTTCCGCCAGCGGTTCAACAAGGACGTCGTCATCGACATGGTCTGTTACCGCCGGTTCGGCCACAACGAGCAGGACGACCCGTCCCTGACCCAGCCGCTGCTGTACCAGCTGATCAAGGAGCACCGCAGCGTCCGCAAGCTCTACACCGAGTCGCTGGTCCGGCGCGGCGACATCGACCTGGACCAGGCCGAGGAAGCCCTCAAGGACTTCTCCGCCCGCCTGCAGGCCGCCCTGGACGAGACGCGGGCGGCGGCGCCGCCCCGGCCCACCTCGTTGCCGCCGGCGCCCGAGCCGGTCCCGGTCCTGCCGCACATGGAGACCGGGGTGGCCCCCGCGCAGCTGGACAAGGTGGTCGCCGCCCTGTCCACCTTCCCCGACGGATTCACCGTGCACCCCAAGCTGATCAAGGTGTTCGACACCCGGGCCCGGCTGTGGGAGGGGGGCGAGGCCGACTGGGCCATGGGGGAGGCCCTGGCCTACGGCACCCTCCTGCTGGAGGGCCACGACGTGCGCCTGAGCGGCCAGGACACCCGGCGGGGCACGTTCGGGCACCGCAACGCCGCCGTGGTCGACTACACCACCGGCCAGGACTACGTGCCGCTGGCGGCGCTCGGCCCGGGCCGCTTCTACATCTACGACTCGCTGCTGTCGGAGTACGCCGCGCTGGGTTTCGAGTACGGCTACTCCCAGATCGCCCGGGACGCTTTCGTCGGCTGGGAGGCCCAGTTCGGGGACTTCGTCAACGGGGCCCAGATCATCATCGACCAGTTCCTGGCCGCCGCCGAGATCAAGTGGGGCCAGACGTCGGGGCTGACGCTGCTGCTGCCCCACGGCTACGAGGGCCAGGGGGCCGAGCACTCCTCGGCCCGGATGGAGCGGTTCCTGGATCTCTGCGCCGAGGACAACATCCAGGTCGCCGATGTCACCACCGCCGCCCAGCTGTTCCACCTGCTGCGCCGGCAGGTGATGCGCTCCACCCGCAAGCCGCTGGTGCTGTTCACCCCCAAGCGTTACCTGCGGGGCCGGGAGGCGTACAGCCCGGTGGCCGAGTTCACGAGCGGCCACTTCCGCGAGGTGCTCGACGACCCCGAATTCGTGTCCGGCCGCCTCGACCGGGGAGCCGTGCGCCGGGTGGTCCTGGCCACCGGCAAGGTCGGCCTCGACGCCATCAACGCCCGGGCCAGGGCCGGCCGGGGCGACGTGGCGGTGATCCGGGTGGAGCAGCT
The DNA here is from genome assembly GCA_035702985.1 of Acidimicrobiales bacterium. Taxonomy (GTDB): domain Bacteria; phylum Actinomycetota; class Acidimicrobiia; order Acidimicrobiales; family Palsa-688; genus JAKAXG01. The sequence goes on along the minus strand of DASSZD010000072.1, from coordinate 4,848 downwards.
GCACCCGTGGCCGGCGTCGCAGATCGCCGACGCCGTGGCCGGCTACGAGCGGGCCGGGGAGGTGGTCTGGCTGCAGGAAGAGCCGGCCAACATGGGCGCCGCCAACTTCGTGCGGGACCGCCTCAATTCGATGTTCGAGTCGGACTACTCCGTGTCGCGGGTCAGCCGGGTGGCGTCGGGGTCACCGGCGACCGGCAGCCACGCCATGCACGAACTGGAGCAGGACGACCTGCTGGAGCGGGCCCTGGGCTGAGTCGGCCGCCCCGGCGGGGTGGCTCAGGCCGGGGTGGCCGGGGTGCCGGTCCGGGTCCGGTGGCTCAGGCCGGGGTGGCTCGGTCCGGGGTGGCTCAGGCCGGGGTGGCCGGGGTGGCCAGCCGGGTGCGGGCCGGCCGCCCCCGCAGGTTGACCTCCTCGCCCTTCTCCCAGCAGCGGCCCTCCTCGGGGCCGGCCGTCTCGACCGCCGCCCAGGACGCCAGCACCCGGCCCCGGGAACCCTTGGCCAGGTCGGTGAGGCGGGCTGCCTCGTTGACCGGGTCTCCGATCACCGTGTACTCGTAACGGGCCGCCGAGCCGATGTTGCCGGCCACCACCGGGCCGGCCGAGATACCCACGCCGACCTCGAAGAGGTCCGAGTAGGCAACCAACGCCTCAGCCAGCTCCCGCCCGGCGGCCAGGGCCGCCCGGGCCGGGTTCTCCAGGGCCACCGGGGCGCCGAACACCACCAGGGCCCCGTCCCCCTCGAACTTGTTGACCTGCCCGCCGTGGCGGGCCGCCACGTCCACCACCACGGCGAAGAACCGGTTGAGCAGCCCCACCACCTCGTCGGGCGGGAGCCGGACGGCCAGGCCGGTGGAGCCGACGATGTCCACGAAGAACACCCCCACCTCGCAGGTGCCGCCGCCGAGCACGTCGGCCCGGTCCAGGGCGGTGCGGGCCACGTCCTCCCCGACGTGGTGCTCGAAGACCGAGCGGATGCGCTCACGCTCGCGCAGGCCGGCGGCCATGTCGTTGAAGCCGGCCTGCAGCTGGCCGATCTCGGTGCCGTCGTAGATCGGCACGGCCACGTCCAGGTCGCCGGCGCCGATCCGCATCATGGCCCGGCGCAGGCTGCGGATGGGGTCGGCGTTGGCCCGCGAGGCGGCCAGCGTGCTGCGCAGACCGAACGCCAGCACCAGGCCGCCGAGCACCAGCACGGTGACCGCCAGCCGGGTGGTGGTGATGCCCGGCCGGGTCAGGGCGGCCGCCGCCACCAGCATGAGCCCGGTGACCGGGACCGCCGAGCTGAGCAGCCAGGCCAGCAGAGCCCGGGCCCGCACCCCCGGGACCTGCATCCCGGGCGGGGGCCCGCTCGCCAGGGCCCGGGCGGCCAGCGGCCGGACAATGGTCTCACCCAGCAGATAGGAGTCGGCGCTCGTCAGGAGCCCGCTGATGGCCATGGTCAGGCCGATCTGGACCGGCAGCCGGTCCTCGATCAGGGAGTTGAACCCGGCGAACAGGACCGCCGCCACCAACCAGTAGGTGGCCTGGAAGGTGGCCAGGATCAGAGGAATGCGGATGACGGCCTTCTGCTGGGACTCGTCCGGCCGGCCGCCGCTACGCAGCCACATGGTCTTCTCGAGCAGGAAGCGACGGCCCCACGTGACCACGGCGGCGGTGAACATGGCGGTGTAGACCAGACCCAGGTACAGGTTGTCCAGGGCGACCCGCCCCGGGTCCCGGGGGGTGGGGCCCGGTATGACGAACGCCGCCAGCACGTACACCGCGGCAACGCCCACCAGGTTGGAGGTGACGATCAGACCGGAGAGCAGCAGCTGCACCCGCAGCACCGATATCCGGGCGGGTTCCTCGGGCCGGCCGAGGATCCGCAGGCCGAAGGGCCGGGCGTCCTGGACGGAGGCGGCCGCCTCCGTGGGATCGGTCACGCCACCGGGAAGCCGACCACCGCCTGCAGCTCGGACAGGGCGGCCGCCGGGTCCACCACTTTGATCGTGCGCATCCCCATGGCCCGGGCCGGCTTCAGGTTGACACCCAGGTCGTCGAGGAACACCGCCTCGGCCGGCTCGATCCCGAGCATCTCGCAGGCCATCTCGTAGAAACGGGGATCAGGCTTGCGGTGGCCCACCTTCGACGACTCCACCACTGCGTCGAACAGGTGCAGCACCTCGTCGTAGAGGGGGGCGCTCTCGGGGTCGGGCGCCACGAAGTTGTTGGTGAGCAGGCCGGTCCGCAGCCGCTCCCCGCACCGCCGGACCGCCTCCACCATGGCCGGGCGGATGGCTCCCCGCAGCATGCCCATGACCGCCACCGCGTCGACCGTGGCGCCGGCCGCCGCCGCCTCCGCTTCGAACAGGGCGGCGAACTCGCCGGCCGTCACCTCCGAGCGCTCGAAGCGGGCCCAGGCGTTGGTGTCGGGATTGGTGGCGTTGAGGCGGCGGATGAAACCCGCTTCGAGGCCGTTGTCGGCCTCGTAACGGGCGAACGCGTCGAACGGGCTGGTGGTCAGCACCCCGCCGAAGTCCCACAGGACGGCCTTCACATCGGGGGTATTCGTCATCACTCGGGGGTACTCCAGGGAAAAAAGGGAACGGCGTCTCATGCTGGCATCTGTGAGCCTCTTTTTCAACTTTGAGCTATTTCAGCGTGTTACTTGAGCTTTCGGCTCACAGTTGGAAAATCGGCTCACAGATTGCATGGTCGGGAGCGGGGGAGAGGCGGTCGGCAGGCCGGCCGTCCGGCCCCCGTCGCGGCGGTTCCCGGACCGTCGCCGCGGGGGTTCCACTGCTACAGCGTCCCGGGCTGCTTGACTCTACGTAGTCATGGCAACGCGGCACGTCATAGTAGATGGATCCAATATCGCCACCGAGGGCCGCAACATGCCCAGCCTGGAACAGCTGGACCAGGCGGTGCGCGAGTTCATGGCCGAGAACCCGCATGACGAGGTCACCGTGGTGGTGGACGCCTCGTTCGGGCACCGGATCGATCCGTCCGAGGTGCCGGCGTTCGAGGCCGCGGAGGAGGCCGGGGAGGTGGTGTCGCCGCCGGCGGGGGCCATCGGGCGGGGGGACGCCTTCCTCCTGCGCATCGCCGAGAAGACCGGCGCCACGGTCCTTTCCAACGACTCGTTCCAGGAATTCCACGGAGAGCACACCTGGCTGTTCGACAAAGGCCGGCTGGTCGGCGGCAAGCCCGTGCCGGGGGTCGGTTGGATCTTCATGGACCGCAGCCCGGTGCGGGGGGCCAAGAGCCGGGAGGTGGTCAAGGAGGCGAAGCGCCGCAAGCGGGCGGAGGTCGACGACGCCCCCAAGGCGGTCGACAAGGTCGGCCGCGGCGAAGGCAAGGGGGCCCGGAGCGGCGACGGGGTCAAGGCCAAGGCCCGGCCCAAGGCCGTGGACCGGGCCATCGCCCGGGCCACCGAGGAGGTCGTCGAGCCGAAGGCGGGCGCCAAGTCCCGGCGCCGGCGCAGCACCGCGCCGCCTTCGGAGCCGGTCAACGAGCCGCTGGCGTTCATCACGTTCATCGCCGCCCACCCCCTCGGCAGCGAGGTGGAGGGCCTGGTGGCGGAGTACTCGTCGCACGGGGCGTTCGTCGACGCCGACGGGGCCCGCTGCTACGTGCCGCTGTCCGCCATGGGGGAGCCGCCGCCGCGCCGGGCCCGGGAGGTGGTCACCCGGGGCGAGACCAGCCGGTTCGTGGTCCAGGCCTTCGACCCGCAGCGGCGCGGCGTGGAGCTGGCCCTGCCCGGCTTCGCCCGCATCGCCGGCGGCCCGACCGCCGAGACGGTCGAGGCGGAGATCACCGGCGACGTGCCGAAGGGTGCGGTCGGGCCGGCCGGGGGCGTCGCCAGCGTCGCTTCCGGTGCTCCGGCGGCGGGATCGGGTGGTCGCCGCCGTCGCAAGGCCCCGGCCGAGGCCGCAGTGGCGGCCGCCGACGCCGGGGCCGGTGCGGTCGCGCCGGCCGAGCCGGTCGTCGAGCCCGAGCCGACGCTGGCCGCGGCGGCTGCGGCACCGGCCCGGAGGCGCCGGCGGGCGGCCGGGAAGGAGGAGCCGCCGACGGAGGCGGCGGGAGCCGAGCGGGAGGTAGCAGCCGGCTCCGACGCCACGCCGGCCCCGCCGGCCCGCCGGACCGCCACCCGCAAGGCTCCGGCCCGCAAGGCGCCCCCGGTGCCCGAGGGGGCCGTGACCGAGGCCGCCACCGAGCCGGCGCCGGCGGCGCCCCGCCGGGCGCCGGCCCGCAGGTCGGCGGCGGCGAAGGCCCCGGCCGCGAAGGTCCCGGCCGCCAAGGCGCCGGCCGCCAAGGCGCCGGCGGCGAAGGCCACAGCCTCGAAGGCCCCGGCCACCAAGGCCCCGGCGGCGAAGGCCTCAGCCTCGAAGGCGGCGCCGGTCAAGGCCACAGCCGCCAAGGCCACAGCCGCCAAGGCCACAGCCGCCAAGGCCCCGACGGCGAGGAAGGCCCGAGCCGGCAACGCCCCGGCCGAGGCGGCCCCGAAGGCGGCAGCCGAGCGGGCTCCTGCGGCCGAGAAGGCCCCGCCTGCGAAGAAGGCCCCGGCGGCCCGGAAGGCGCCCGCCGCCGGGCAGGCCGCGCCCGCGAAGAAGGCCCCCGCGAGGAAGGCGCCTGCCACCGACGCGGCGGCTCCCACCGAGGCGGCCCCGGCCGCCAGGGCCCCGGCCCGTAAGGCGTCCGCCCGCAAGGCGACGCAGGCCGACGCCCCGGGCGGCGGGAACGGCGGCGACGAGCCCGCCTCCCGCCGGCCCCGCAAGGACTCCGGCAGGAGCCGGTCGTCCGACCCGGGCGGGGAGGCCGGGACCGGCGGGCGGGGCGCCGAGGCCGTCTGACCGGGCGGGCGCCCCC
>DASSZD010000014.1:0-54863 GCA_035702985.1 Acidimicrobiales bacterium | reverse complement strand
GGTGCGCAACGCCGGGCCCCGCAGGCGGGGCCCGTCGCCGCCGGCCCGGACCCGTTGCACGCCTGCCCGGTGGGCGCGCAGCTGGTCAGCCGGGACCAGGATGTCCACCGGTCGGCCGGCCAGGGTGCCGGGGGCGCAGGCTGCCATGCGGTGCAGGGTGGGGTTGGCGTAGAGGATGGTCATGTCCTCGTCGGCGATCACCACTCCGTCGCGCAGCTGGTCGAGCAGTTCCCACTCGCCCGTGGTGGCTTCCATCACCCGCCGTCCCGATCTGCTCCAGAGAGGGCCGGACTCTCGGTGACGGTTCCCTTCACTGGTGCAGAGCTTGCCACTTGTATTGCCTAATAGCAACACAGGGGGGTGTCGGAGCGGGTCGGGAGCGGGTGTGGCTCAGCCCAGCTGGTCCAACCGGCCGGCGGGGCGGGCCGGGCCGGTGGCGGAGACGGCGCGGCGGTAGGCCCGCAGACCGGCCAGCAACGACCGCCGCTGCTGGGCGGTCATGGCGGCCAGCACCCGGCCCATGGCCTCCCGACGGCGACGGCGGATGCCGTCGAGGGCAGCCCGCCCATCGGGCAGCAGGTACAGCTGCAGCCGCCGGCGCCCGTGGGCGGCCGGCACCCTTTCCATGTAGCCGTCGGCCTCCAACCGGTCGCACAGGCGACTGGCCCAGGAGGCGATGGTCCCCAGCTGCTCGGCCAGCTCGGCCAGGCTCAGCCCCGGTCGCTGCTCTATGACCCCTAGGGCCCTCAGCTGCGCCGCCGAGATCACCGGCCGGTCGCCGTCGGCCGCGGCCAGCCACGACTCCACCAGGGCAGAAGCGGCCGCCTCCACCTCGAGACCCAGGGCCTCGATGTCGGTGCCGGCCGGCTCGGACATACTCTCAGCATGACAGCTACGGGGCCGGACCGGGCCGCGCAAGCCATACGGGTCCTCGAGGAGGCGTACGGGCCGGCCATCCCGACGGCCGTGGCGCAGGCGAAGGACCTGCTCGGGGCCAGCGGCGCGGTCCTGTACCTGGTGGACTACCGGCTCAGCCGGCTGTACCCGCTGGCCGCCCCCGGCCAGGAACCCGGTCAGGCGGTGACGGTGGAGGGGACCCCCGAAGGCCGGGTCTTCGCCTCCCAGCAGGTGATCCTGTCGGCGGCGGCCGGCGAGGTGATCGGCCGGGCCGCGGTGAGCATCCACGGCGAGCGGCTCGGGGTGCTCGAGCTGCGCTACCCGGACCCGGCCCCGCCCCAGCTGGAGAGCTGGCTGGCGGTGCTGTCCGTGGCTGCGGCCCGTTCATTGCGGGTCAGCCTCCGTAGTACCGACCTGTTCGAGCGGACGGTGAGATCCCAGCGGCTCAGCCTGGCTGCCGAGATGCAGTGGCAGCTGCTGCCGGGTCGGGGCTGCCGGGCCGACGACTTCGAGCTGGCCGGCCAGCTCGAACCCGCCTACCACGTGGCGGGGGACAACTTCGACTGGTCGGTGGACCCGGCCGAGCTGTGGGTGAGCATCTCCGACGGCGCCGGGTCGGGGGTGGCCGCCGCCCAGGTGGCGGCCCTGGCGATGACCGCGGTCCGCAACGCCCGCCGGGGCGGCCTGGGCCTGGCCGACCAGGCCCGCATGGCCGACGAGGCCCTGTTCGGCCTGCACCGCGGCGAGGCCCCGGTGCAGGCCCTCCTGGTCCGTCTCGACCGGGTCACGGGGGCCGTCAGCGCGGTGGGCACCGGAGCGGCCCGGCTGCTGATCCAGCGGGGGATGCAGGTCTGGACGGCGGAGCTGGAGGACCAGCTGCCGCTGGGGGCCCTGGAGGGGACCGTCTACCGGGAGCAGCCGGTGCCGGTGCGGCCGGGCGACCGGCTGGTCATGGTCTCCGACGGGCTGCACGGCGCACAGCCGGCCGGACGGTCCGCTTTCGGGGAGGCCCGCCTGGAGCAGGCGCTGCGCTCGCTGCAGCTGGTACCGCCGGCGGAGACGTTACGCCAACTGATTGCCGAGCTGATCTCCCACCACGACGGCGACGACCTCCACGACGACGCCGTGGCGGTGGTCATCGACTGGCACCCGCACTGATCGGCACCCGCACTGATCGGCACCCGCACTGATCGGTCCTGCTGGCCCGACCGGGCGCAGAGGCGGCAGCGGACGGGGGCGGGGTGCCGGGCCGTGGCGGCAGCGGGGCGGGGGCGGGCGGGGGCGGGACCGCAGCTGCCGAGGGGTGCCGTTCTGCCCTGTAGGGGCAACAACCCACCCTCTCGACCCCACCGACACGCACACCCGCAGCAGAGGCCGGGCGACGGGCGGGGTTCAGTCGGCGGCCGCGGCCTCCCGCCACTGCGGCCACGGCGTCGGCGCCCGGCCGGAGATCTGGTTGCTGAACTCACCGAGGAACCAGCGACGGAAAGCCAGCGCCTCGGGCGGGGTGGCCAGCGTCAGCAGGTAGTCACCGGACCGGCAGAACTCGTCGGCGGCGTCCAGCTCGGCAGCCAGCGCCTCGGCCGCGGCGGCCGCTCCTGCAGGCACCTGATAGGTGAGATCGATTGACTCCGCCCCCTGCTGGGCGGCATCGATCAGCTGGGACTGCTGCTCAGTGGTCATCCCGTCGTAGTCGCGCTGCACCCTCTCGACGAGCGCCAGCAGCCGGGCCGGAACATGGCGGCTGTGATGGTCGCGGGTGCCGTCGACCAGCAGCGTGAACTCCCGCAACAGGTCATCGACGTGGGCCTGCGACTTCTCCCAGATGTCGAGCGGCAGGCCCAGGATCCTCACCTCGACCAGATCCGCCGTGGCCCCGACTCCGGCGCCGGTCACGCCGCCCGCCCGGTCACGCCGCCCGCCCGGTCATCCGGGCTGCGCCGCAGCTGCCATCCCGGCTCCTGCGGTACGGGCGGGGCCCCCGCCGGGGTGCCACCGGAGCGACCGCCTCCACCCGGGCCGTCGTCGGCAGTCTGGCCGGCGGCGGAACGCAGGACCGCCCACACCGTCTTGCCGCCTGGCCAGGCGTCGACCCCCCAGGATTGGCTGCACGCCTCCACCAGGGTCAGGCCGCGGCCGGTGGCGGCATCCGTTCCGTGGGATTTGCGCCTCGGCGGCCGGCTGGAACCGTCGCTGACGGCGACCCGCAACAGCCCCTCCTCGAAGTCCAGTTCGACCGTCACGGAAGTGCGGGCGTGGATCACGCTGTTGGAGACCAGCTCGCTGACCACCAGTGACGCTTCGAACTCCAGGTCGTCGGCGCCCCATGCGTTGATCGTGTTGCGCACGAACCGGCGGGCCTCCCCGACACTGTCGGATCGGGCGCTGAACTCGGACCGGACGCGCGGCATCGGCGCCAGGGTAGAACCCGGCGCGGCTGTTCCGCACTTTGACGCCGGACGCAACCCTACCCGGCCTGGTTTCGGGGCTCGGAGCGCGCCGCCGGCGGGCCCCTACGGATCGGTCTGCGACCTCATCGACCCGACCCCGGAGGGGTCCGGCGGAAGCAGACCGCCAGGTGATGCGCCGGCCGGTCGCGGCTGGTCCACGCCCTCCGCCAAATGCATCCAACCCACTGCTACGGCGCAGGCGTAGGCGGATCCGCGGCGCCCGGGTTGCCGGTGGATCTCGGGGCGAGTGCCGCCTCGTTCACCGATTGTGGGACAAATGGCCGGTTGCCTGTCGACATGGCAGCAGCGGCGTCCGGAGCACCGGGGCGTGCGGGCGCAAGGGCCGCGCCCTTTTTCCTGATTCGATGGATTCATCACCGTTATGCGGGATTCGACCGACGATCGAGCAACGCCGAATTGTCCGGACTATCGTGGGCGGCGACTTCATCACAGGGGCAGAAGGTTTGTTGACAGCGCGACTGACCTCGGGCGGTTACCGCGGGCCCGACCGGCGCAGCCGGTCCGGCGGGGTGCCGCCCTGCACCGCCGCCGATCTGGCGCGGCCGACCGCCATGGTCGTCGCCGGGGCGCTGGCACCGGCGGCGCTGGTGTACCTGAGCGGCACCCGGCTGCAGAGCATCGGGTCGCTACTGCAGATGCTGGCCGGTCTGGCGGCGGTGGGCGCCGGGATCACGTTCCTGGCCTGCTGGAAGGTCGGCGGCCGGGCCGCGACGGCGTGGATGGCCATGGCGTTCGTCGTGCTCGGCTTCCTGAGTGTGGCCCACGACCGGCTGGCCCTGGCCGGCGTGGGGCTGCCTGTCGGACGCGACCCGTTCGGACCGTTGATCCCCTGCGCCCTGGCCGCGGCGGCTGTCGTGGGAGCCCTGCGCACCGCCGAGGTCGACGCCGGACTGGACCCGGTGCGGGCCCTGGCCCTCCTGGTGCCGGCCGGGCTGGCCACGATCGGGCTGATGGGCCTGCTGACCGGGGGCCACCCGGCCTCGGCCTGGATGATGGCCGCCAGCCGGGGCGCCTGCGGGCTGGTGTGGCTGTTCCTGGCCGCGGCGACCGTCCGGGCCCGGCGCCGCCACATCGCCATCGGCAGCTGGTTGGTCGGGTTCCTGGTGATCGAGGCGGCCATCGGAGGGCTGGCGGCCGCCACCGTCGCGGCCAGGTGGGGGCCTCCGCTGGTCAGCACGGCCTCCCTGGTCGCCTCGGCCCTGGGCCTGGCCGCCGCAGCGCAGGATCTGCGCTGGACGCTGCGGGGCCAGAACCGCCATTCGCTGGCCCTGCACCGGGTCGTCGATGAACTGCGCGACCAGCTCCGGAGGGAGCGGGCCGAGCTGGACGACCAGCTGCACGACCTGCGCAACGCGGTCAGCGGCATCCGCACCGCCGACTCCACCCTCCGCCGCTACGCCGGCCGGCTGGACGAGCAGACCAGGGCGGCGCTGGCCGACGCCCTCACCTCGGAACTGTCCCGACTGCAGGTGCTCATCGAGCCGGGACGGACCGTGCGCCGCGACGACTTCCTGCTGGAGGAAGCCATCCTGCCCGTTGTTGCCGCCGCCCGCAGCGCCGGAACAGTGGTGGATCTCCGCCTCGGGGACCAGGCCGTTCGAGGCGACCGGGAATCGCTGGCCCAGGCCGTGCAGAACGTGCTCACCAACGCCCGCCGTTACGCCCCCGGGGCACCCGTGTCAATCCGGGCTGAGCGCACCGGCGGTCTGGTCCGGATCCGGATCACCGACCACGGCCCCGGCGTCCCGGCCGGGGAACGCTCGGCCATATTCGAGCGCGGCGTCAGAGGGGCGGCCGGCGCCGGCATCGACGGCAGCGGGCTGGGCCTGTACCTGGCCAGGCGGCTCATGCTGGAGATGGGGGGCGGTCTGAATCTCGCCGAGAGCGACGACCCGGGCGCCTGTTTCGTACTGGAACTCCCTGCGGCGGGCGTCCCGACCCTGGTCGGACCCGGACCGGGGGCCCCGGGCCGAACGGCCCCGGGTGCAGCAGCCCCGGGGGGAGTCCCGGGCGTGGCGGCCGGACCGGGGGCGGCCGGCCTGGGCGTGGCGGCATCACGGGCCCTGGCGCCCGGCCGCAATGCGCCGGTTTCTCCGGCACGGTTGGACATCCTCGCCTGACGACCCCGCAACCGACGCCGATCGAGGAGCACGTCCGGCCGGAAGGCGGGCGGCTATCTTCTCTGCTCGGCGCCGTCGCATTTCCATCGGGTAGCAGGCGGAGAGGCAGGATGACATCGGCTCACAGGTCCGGAGGGTCGGCATGACCGCAGGGGCGGGCCCGGCGACCCGCTCCGGCCCCGCCGGGCCGCTGCGCATCGCCATCATCGAGGACCACCAGCTGCTCACCTCGGCGCTGAGCGCCGCCCTCACAGCCGACGGCCACACGGTGGAGGCACCGGCCCTCACGACTGCGGAAGAGGTCCGGGAGGTGCTGGGGCGGCTGGCTCCGGCAGTGGTCCTGTTGGACCTGGACCTGGGCGCGTTCGGCCGCGGCGAGAGCCTCTTGTCGACCCTCACCGACCTGGGGGCCCGGGTGCTGGTGGTGTCGGGCACCAACGAGGACTGGAGGGTGGGCCGGTGCCTGGCGTCCGGGGCCTGGGGATGGGTGCACAAGAGCGCCGACTTCGACGTGCTCCTCGATGCGCTGCTGCGGGCCGGGGCCGGCCAGGAGGTCCTGGACCCGGCCGAGAGGGATCGCCTGCTGCGGGCGTGGCGGGAGCAGCGGGAGGTGATGAGCGAGGCCGGGGCCCCCTTCGAGCGCCTGACCCGCCGCGAGGCCATGGTCCTGGCCCGGCTGATGGAGGGCGTCCCGGTGGAGCGGATCGCGTCGGAGTCCTACGTGTCGGTGGCGACGGTACGCACCCAGGTGCGGGCCATCCTCATGAAGCTCGGGGTGAGCAGCCAGCTCGAGGCGGTGGCCAGGGCCAACCGGGCGGGTTGGTCGCCGGCCCACCCGTAGCCGGGGGGCGGCCCGAAGCCGACCGTCAACGGGACGGTCCGGTACGCCAGGATCGGGGCGGGGCCGATGCCCTCGACAGCGACGGGCTCAGCGACGGGCTCAGCGACGGGCTCGGCGAGGACGCTCGCAGGGGGTTCCCGGCAGCACAGGGCGACGACGGCCGCGCCGGGTCCCCCCGCAGCCGATGGCCCGCTGCCCGGGGCCGCCCGGCTGGTCCCGGCAGCACGGCGCGACGACGGCCGCACGGGGTTCCCGGCCGCCGCAGCCGGTCAGCCCGGCCGGGCCAACCGGGTGGTCCGACCCGGCTAGCCGGCTTCGGCGGCCCGCTTGATGGCCCGCAGGGTGGCCGGAATGCCCGACAGCGCCGCCTGGCGGCGGTCCTCGATCTGGGCATCGGCGTCGGCCCCGAAACGCTCCTTGAACCAGGCGATGCCCTCGGGGAGGAACTCCCACGACTCGGTCATCTCGGTGCCGCCCTCCACCGGCGTGAACAAGTAGGCCCACCGCACGTACCTTCCCCGCACCAGGAAGGCGAACTCCCGGCCCCGCTCGGCGGCCACCACCTGCGAGCGGGTCTCCCACGTCCTCTCGGGCAGCTCGTTGCGGCCGGTGAACCACGCCCCCACCCTGGGGCCGTCGCCGTCGTCCCACCAGCACGCCTTGCAGACCGGGCTCCACTCCCCCATGCGGGTCACGTCCGAAACCATGTCGTAGAGATCTTCCGGCGGGCGGGCCACGACGATCGACTCGGAGTAGGCGAGGTTGCTCATCTCACTCATCTCAACAGTGTGCCCGGCCCCGCACCCAATGACCGAAACGTCGAAAGGTCGAACGGACAATAGTTGGACGACGTTCTGCTGCAGCTGGCCGGCCCGGGGCCGTCCGGTGCTACCTTCCGGCACGGGCCCTGTCAGGTAGGTGCGCATCCACGGCGATACCGGCCAGCGAATTTCCTTTGGGGGAAAGGGGCAGTCTTGACATATTCCAAGGTACGGCCGCGCTTCGGCGCGCTACGGCGTTCGGCGGTGGTCGGGTCGCTGGCGGCCGGGGGCCTGGCCACCGGCGGGACGGCTCTGGTGGCGATGCCGGCGACAGCGGTCGCCGGCACGGGCTGCAAAGCGGCCGGTTCCACCGGGCTCACCGCGGCGGTGATCGCCACTGGCAGCATCAGCGGCGGCACGGTCGACGCCACCGGCTGCGATATCGGCATCTACGTCGGAGCGGGCGTCACCGGGGTGACCATCTCAGGGGTGACCGTCAAGAACGCCAACGACCACGGCATCTTCGCCGTGGACACCAGCGGCCTGATCATCTCCGGATCCACCGTCCAGAACAACGGCTTGAACCCAAACCATGCGATCGCCGAGAACAAGGCCATCGAGCTGGTAGGGGTATCGGGCTCCAAGGTCAAGAACAACACTGTCAGCGGCAACTTCGCCGACGGTGGCATCGGTCTGGCCGACAACGGTCCGCTCGATCCCGGCGCCCCCAATCCGGGGGGTACGCCCACCGCCTCGACCAATGACACGATCAGTGGCAACACCGTCACCGGCAACTACGGCGGTTGCGGCATCGTGGTGGCTGCCTACGACTCCGGCGCCGGCATCAGCGGTCCTGTCACGGTCTCCGGCAACACCGTGTCCGGCGCCGTCGGGGCCTTCGGGCCGCACGGCCCCGTGATCGGGGGCATCGTGGTGGCCGCCGACACCGACGCCACCACGGTGTCGGGCGTCACCGTGTCGGGCAACAGCATCACCGGCTCGTTCATCCCGGGGGTAGTGGTGCACTCCAACGCCCCGAAGGATCAGGTGAGCAACGTCGCGGTGCAGAACAACACCTTGAGCAGCGACGACTGGGGCGCCGTCGACGGGCCGCCCCAACCGGCCGGGATCCTGGTGGCGGCCAGCCAGATCCCGGCGCCGGTCACGCCCACCATCACCGGCACCACCGTGACCGGCAACACCGTGAGCAATGAGTTCTACGGCATATGGCGGGCCGGTGACACCGCCGGCACGTACTCGCCCAACTCGATCACCACCTTCCCGGGCGGCACCGCCGTCTTCCTGGTTCCGCCACCGTGGTCGGGGTACTGGATGGCCGGCTCGGACGGCAGCGTCTACAACTTCGGTACGGCCGGCGCCTACGGTTCGCTGACCGGGAAGGCCCTGACCGCCCCGGTGGTAGGTGTGTCGCCGACGTCCGATCAGGGCGGCTACGTGATGGCCGGCGCTGACGGCGGGGCGTTCACCTTCGGTGACGCCAGCTTCTACGGCTCCCTGGGCGGCAAGAAGCTCAACGCCCCCGTCGTCGGGATCGCCATCACCCCCTACGCCCAGGCGCAGGGGTCCACCCAGGCGCAGCCGTCCGGCAAGGGGTACTGGATGGTGGCCCGCGACGGTGGCGTGTTCAGCTTCGGTGACGCCACCTTCTACGGTTCCATGGGGGCCAAGAAGCTCAACGCCCCCATTGTCGGCATGGCCCCCACCGTGGACGGCCAGGGGTACTGGTTGGTCGCCGCCGACGGCGGCGTGTTCAGCTTCGGTGACGCCGGCTTCTACGGGTCCATGGGTGGCAAGAAGCTGAACGCCCCGGTCGTCGCCATGGTCGGGGGGCCGGCCAGCCAGGGCTACTGGCTGATGGCCGGCGACGGTGGGGTGTTCTCCTTCGGGTCGGCTCCGTTCCTGGGCTCGGCGGGCGGCAAGGTGCTGCCCAAGCCGGTGGTGGGGGCGGCCGGGGTCGGCCTGACACCGTCGGCGTAGGCGGCGTAGGCGGCTCGAACCGGCACAGGGTCCGGCGGCACAGGCCCGGAGCTCCGGCCCCGGGCCTCCCCGTCCCGGACTGCTCCGGGTCAAGCCGGGCCTGTGCCGCCCGGACTGCTCCGGGTCGCCGGGCCTGTGCCGCCCGGACTGCTCCGGGTCGTTCGGATCTGTGCCGGCCGGCCTCGTTATCTAGGGTGAACAGGACCCTCTTCTGCCGAAGGAGTTCCCCGTTGCATCCTGGTATCCACGCTCAGCGCACCCCCGACAAGCCGGCCGTGATCATGGCCTCGGGCGCCACGGTCACCTACGCCGAGCTGGACCGGCGGGCCAACCGGGCGGCCCACCTGCTGCACTCGCTGGGGTTGCGACCGGGCGACCACGTGGCATGGCAGGTGGGCAACCAACCGGAGTTCTTCGACCTGGTGTGGGCGGCCCACCGGTCGGGGCTGTGGTACACGACCATCAGCACCCGTCTGGGTCCGGAGGAGACCGCCTACATCGTGGACGACTGCGCAGCCAGGGTGTTCGTGGCCGGGGCGGACATGACCACGACGCTGGGCGGCCTGGGGGACGTCTCGGCGGCCCGGTTCGTTCTGGGCGGGCAGGCCCCCGGTTGGGAGTCGTGGGACCGGGCGGTGGCCGCCCAGCCCGACACCCCGCTGGCAGAGATGGTCGGCGGCGACGACCTGCTGTATTCGTCGGGCACCACCGGCCGGCCCAAGGGGGTGGAGCGGGCCAGCGGGGACACCGACCTGGACCAGCCCGACGGCGTGACCGCCCTGGCGCAGCTGATGTTCGGTTTCGATTCCGACACCGTCTACCTGTCCCCCGCCCCGCTGTACCACGCCGCCCCGCTGCGCTTCACCCGGGCGGTGCACCGCCTGGGCGGGACCGTGGTGCAGATGGAGCGGTTCGACCCGGTGGAGTACCTGCGCCTGATCGAGAAGTACTCGGTCACCGCCACCCAGCTGGTGCCCACCATGTTCGTGCGCATGCTCAAGCTCGACCCCGGGGAGCGGGCCCGGTTCGACGTGTCGTCGCTGAGAGCGGCCATCCACGCGGCCGCGCCCTGCCCGGTGCCCATCAAGCAGCAGATGATCGAATGGTGGGGGCCGGTCATCTGGGAGTACTACGCCGGCACCGAGGGGAACGGGATGGTGCTGTGCAACTCGGAGCAGTGGCTGACCCACCCCGGAACGGTCGGCCAGTCCATCAACGCCCGGGTCCACATCCTCGACGCCGACGGCAACGAGGTCCCGCCCGGCGCCCCCGGGGCCATCTACTTCGAGTCCGCCGCCGATTTCCGCTACCGCAACGACCCGGACAAGACCGCCTCGGCCCACACCGCCCAGGGGTGGAGCACCCTGGGCGACATCGGGTACGTGGACGAGGAAGGGTGGCTGTTCCTCACCGACCGCAAGGCCAACATGATCATCTCCGGCGGGGTGAACATCTACCCGCAGGAAGCCGAGAACCTCCTCACCCTGCATCCCAAGGTGGCGGACGTAGCCGTGTTCGGCGTGCCCAACGAGGAGATGGGCGAGGAGGTCAAGGCGGTGGTCGAACCGGCCGCCGGCGTGACCGCCGGCCCGGACCTGGAGGACGAGCTGATCGCCTACTGCCGCCAGCACCTGGCCGGCTACAAGTGCCCCCGCAGCATCGACTTCCAGGCGCAGCTGCCCCGGGAGGCCAACGGGAAGCTGTACAAGCGGCTGCTCAAGGACCGCTACTGGGAAGGGCACGCCTCCCGAATCGTGTAGGCGGACGCCCGTCTCAGGGGGATGCGTAGGTGTAGAGGGCGGCGCCGGCGGCGTTGACCACGGTGACCCGCACCGGGCCGGCCGGGTGGGCCGGCGCCACGGCCCGGATCTCGGAGGGGGATATGACCGTCACCCGGGGCGCCTTTTTCCCTCCGAAGTACACCACCGGGGCGGCAGCCAGATGGGATCCGCTGATGGTCACCCATGTCCCGCCCGACGTCGGGCCCTGGGGCGGTTCCACCCCGCTGACCGAGGCGGCGGCGTCCGGTCCGGCGGCGGCCGACCGCCCGGCGGCGGGGGTCGGGGCGCCCGAGTTGAACTGTGGCGCCGCCCCGGCCTGAGACGCCCCGCTCGACGCGTGGGCCTGGGGGGACGGCCGGGCCGAGGCCGTCGAGCGTGACGCCGAGGCGGCCGGCCGGGCCGGGCCGGGCCGGTCCAGGGCGGCGACCGCCCCACCCGCGATCAACAGGCCGGCCGCCACCCCTCCGGCCGCCACCTTGACCCGGGAGGACCACAGCCGCCGGGCCGGGCCGGGCGGCTCCGGCTGCGTCAGAGCGTCCGAGAGCCGCCCGGCGGTGGCGGGATCCAGGGGGCGGGCGGCGTCGGCACCGGTCAGTAGTCGGTCCTCCAGGCGCTGGCGCAGGGCGGCGGGCAGCGGCCGGGGCCCGTCGATGCCCGACAGCATGTCGTCGCCGTCCCGGTTGTCATCCATCACGGTCGTCCTCCAAGTAGCGGCGCAGCGCCTCCCGGGCTCTCTGCAGCAGGGACTGGGTCTGCACCGGGCTGCGGCCGAGCCGGTCGGCCACCTGCTCCACGGAGTACCCGTCGAGGTATTTGAGGACCAGCGCCTGGCGGTGCGAGGGCGACAGCTGGCCCAGCGCCCGGATCACCTGGTCCCGTCGGTCGAGGTCGTCCTCGGGTTGGCCGGCCACCCCGCCCAGCAGGTACATGCCCCGCCGGGCGGTCTCCGCTCTGCGCTCCGCCTCGTAGTGGCGGGCCAGGCGGCGGCGGGCGATGGTGCACATCCAGGTGGATAGGGCGCTGTCGCCCCTGAAGTTGTCGGCGGAGCGCACCGCCTCGAGGAGGGTGTCCTGGAGCAGGTCCTCGGCGGTGGGCTGGTCGCCGCCCACCCGGGCGAAGATGAAGCCGTAGACGACCGGGGCCACCTCGTCGAGGAACCGCCGGACGGCGGCCGGCTGCTGGGCGACGACTCCCCGCAGGAGGGCGCTCTCATCCGAGGACACCCGTTCGCCGGCGCTCACCGGGGGGCGGATCATGTGAAGGGCAACCAGGCGGCCCGGTTCCAGGAGTTCATGTCGGTGGCCATGATGCCGTTCGGCGACACGGTGTAGAGCAGATCGCCCACCACCACCGCCCGCTCGACCGGGTAGGGCGTCCAGTAGCCGGCCGGTGCTCCGCCCTGCGGCCCGGGGACCCGGGACGTCGGCTGGGCCAGGCGGGCGACCGGCTGGAGCGTTCCGCCGGCGCCGACGTTCCAGACCATCATTCCGGAAAAATTCCCGGCCGGCTGGCTGAGGGGCATGGCCACCAGCCGGCGGGCCGGCCACCACAGCAGGGCGTGGGGGTCGGCCTGGGCGGGTGAGTACGCCTGACCCAGGTCCAGCCGGGACCGCAGAACCGGGGCCTGCGGGTCGGACACGTCGAACACCGACAGCTGCAGCCCGGTCTGGCGCAGACCGGGGTCCACACCCTGGCCCACGCCGAGCAGCAGCGACCCGTCCAGCGGTTGCAGCAGCGACGAGAACCCGGTCAGGGCCAGCCGGCCGCGCAGCACCGGGTGGGCCGGATCCGACAGGTCCACGATGTAGAGCGGGTCGGTCTGGCGGAAGGTGACCACGTAGGCGAGGGGGCCGACGTAGCGCACCGCGTAGATCTTCTCACCGGCCCCCAGACCGGCGATGGAGCCCACCTCGACGAGCGAGCCGGCCTGTGGGGCCAGGACGGTGATCCGGCTGTCGGACTGCTGGGCCGGGACCGTTCCCTCCCCCGGCGCCGGGGTGGCCTGGCCCACGGTGGTGGCCACCCGCAGGTCGCCGTGATAGGTGGACAGGGCGTAGGACCCGATCAGCTGGCCGGGCACGGCCGCCGACCCCAGGTAGCGGATGCGGGTGGGGTCCGACAGGTCGAAGCCGGCGATGTCGGTCCCGGGGGTGGCGTCGGTGGCGACGGTGTCGTTGGCGACGGCAGGGGCGTTGGCGACGGCAGGGCCGGCGGCGGACCGGCCGGCGCCCGCCTCTGCCGGTCCGACCGCTTCGGGCAGTATCGGCGGCCGGACGGGGATCGCCGCCAGCGGGTCCGTGGCCACGTACAGCGAGCGGGTCGAGGCGTAGACGGTCCGGGCATCGCCGAGCGCCACCGTCTCCGGCCCGGGCTGGTCGCTGGCCGGGTCGATGCTGACCACGGCGACCGTCCCCACCCCGGAGTCGGTGGTCGGGTGCAGCACCCGGGCGCAACCGGCGGTGGTGGTCCGGCCCGACGGATGGGAGGTGACGGTCGGCAACCAGTCCGCCAGGGTGGAGGACTCTATGACCGCCCGGTTGTGCTCGGTGGCGGCCGTCTGGGCGGCGGCCGTACCGTCGGTCGGATAGCTGAAGGCCAGGCGGGGCCGGTTGGACAGCACCAGCACGACCCGGCCGGCGATGAGCCGGGCACCGTCATCGGACCCGCTCAGGTCGAAACTGCGCAGGACCCGGGGATGCGCCGGGTCGGACAGGCCGACCACCGTGGCCCGGGTGGTCGGCAACCACGCCGGACCGGACGAACCCCCGGGGGTCAGCCGCTGGTCGTACACCTGGCTGATAACCACTGCGTCGCCGCCGGTCAGGAACAGGCCTGTGATGTCGCCGGCCTGGGGCAGCGGCAGGAATCCCTCGATGCGGGGGGCGGGGCCGTCGACCCGGGCCAGTTCGATCCCGGCCGGGCTCTGGCGCACGACCGCCATGAGCTTCCCGTCGGTCTTGACCGTATCGGGCTCGTCCACCCCGACCACCTGGTCGTTGGTGCCCGAGTAGGCGGGGGACACGGCGCCGGCGGCGGCGGACGTGGAGGCCCCGGCGGCGGGACCCGACGAGGCGGGCACGGCGGCGGGACCCGACGAGGCGGGCATGGCGTGGCGCATGCCGAACACCGGCTGGCCCGGTCCGGGAAGTCCGTAGGGCCCGACCAACTGCAGGGCCTGCGCCTTGACCGACGCCAGGAACTGGTCGCAGCTGCTGTAGGCCACCAGGCGGGCCGTGGCCACCGCCGGCGTGCCACCCGGTGGCAGCGGGCCCACCGGGGTCGGCACGTTCGGGGGGCCGGCCGGACCGGCGCCCCACACAGCCGCCGCCGCCACCCCGCCGGCCAGCAGGGCGGCGACCGAGATGACCCCTACCGTCTTGTTGAGCATGCCCGTTTAGTGGCGGGTCGAGCCGGAAATCAACCGCAACTTCTACGCCGGGGAGCCGGTCCCGTTCTGGTGACACAAAATGCAACTGGTGACAAGAATCTACACGTCATGTCGATTCATGGCACCAGTTGCCGTTTCTGTCACCAGTTCGCGCTCGGGCGCAGCCGAGCGCCCCGGGATTGGGGCACACTGTCGTCATGACGGCACCGGACTGGGCCCGGCCGGTGGTGCACTGGGAGATCACCGCGGTGGATGCGAACGCCCAGGCGACCTTCTACCGGGAGTTGTTCCACTGGGAGGTCGGTGACGGGCCGATCAGGCCGATACCGGCCGGTCTGGGCGGCCCGGAGCCGGGACCCGGCGGCCACATCCGCCAGGGCGACCGGCCCCGGATCAGCCTGTACGTGCAGGTGCGGGACCTGGCTGCCACCCTTGAGCGGGCCGCGGAGCTGGGCGGTGAGGTCCTGATGGAGCCCGTTGACCTGCCCGAGGGGCCGACCATCGCCGCCATCGCCGACCCCGAGGGCAACACGGTGGGGCTGGTGCAGCAGTAACGCCGTCCTAACCGCCCAGCTCCAGGTAACGATCGGAGCGCAGGGACCCCGCCTCGATGTACGACCGGAACTCCTGCACCACCGGATCACTGTCCCACCGGCCATCGCATGCTTCAGCGTCAGCGGCGGATCGCCAGATGTCGATGACCACCCACTCGCCATCGCCGGACCGGGCGGTGGTCCGGCGCATCAGTCCGGCCTGCTGGTAGGCGAACTCCGACTGCAGCCGGGCGTCTGCGACCAGGAAGCCGGCCTCATCCGCCCCGTCCGCCAGCCGGAAGCGGGTGATCTCGATCACGACTCGGCCGGCAGCCGCCGAGCCGGCCCGGCGTCTGTCGCTATCCCTCGGTGCACCGCCACGATCTTAGGGACGCAGAGGCTCAGGGGCGGGGAGGCTCAGGGGCGGGGAGGGCCCCGCCGCCCGGTCCCGGTCTAGTAGCCGCCGGAGCCCGAACTGGTGGTGGAGGAGCCGGAGCCGGCGGGGACAGTCTTGGTGACGGCCTGGCCGGTCGAGGCCGACACCACGTACCACGTGCCGCCGAAGCTGGTGATCCCCTGCCCGTTGGTCTGGCCGGCGCCACCGTCGCCCACGTAGAAGTACAGCGGGTGACCTCCGTAGGTGACCTGCTGGGTGCCGTCCGGCAGGCTCAGGTGGCCGAGCATGGAGGCCCTGACGCCGGATCCGGCGGTGGCCGTGCCGGTCAGCGGCGGCCATACGGCTGTGCACCCGCTGTCGGTGCACTTGCTGCTGGTCGGCGTGTCCGCCGTGAGGAGGTACAGGGTCTTGCCGTTGGACTCGAGGACGGTCCCGTACCCGGTGGTCTCGGTACCCACCACGCCCTTCGGGGTGGCCCCGCTCGACGCGCCGGCCGAACTGGACGATCCGGTCGGGCTGGCGGCGGTGATCGGGACGCTGGTCGGGCTGGTCACCCGGGATGAGCTGCCGCATCCGGCCAGACCCGCCAGTCCCACCAGCCCCCCCAGGACGCCGGCAAGGGTGGCGACGGGGACGTACTTGTCTCTCACGGGCTCCCACCTCCCCAAGGGTGCTCTCAGCGCGAGTATGCGTCCCCGCCGGTGCCTATGGGGGGCGGGATCAGCCGGTCGGTTCAGGCGGACGGCGCCGGCGCCGACCGCAGCGCCAACGCGGCGGCCGACACGCCGGACTGGATGGCGGGGTTCTGGCCGCCGCTGTTGGTCCACGCCCCGGCCAGGAAGAGGTTGCGGATGGGGGTTTCCTGCGGCAACCAGCCCAGACCGCTGTTCTCGGGGGTGTTCTCGTAGCCCTCGATGGCCCCGCGGGGGTTGGCCGTATAGGCCCAGTTGGTCAGCGGCGTCGACACCTCCAGGTGGCGGATGGACCCGGCCAGTCCGGGCAGGTGCCGGTCGGCGGCGGAGATCAGCGCGTCGGCCACCCGGCTCTTGACGGCCAGATAGCGGGGATTGGTGTGGTAGCCGCTGAGATCCCCGCCCGTGCCCCAGATGTTCTCGTAGTTCCAGGAAGCCCCGGTGCTGATGACGACGGCGGCGTGGCCGGCCGGGGCGCACCCCGGATCCGCCCGGGTGTAATCGGTGATCCCCAGACTGGCCCGGCCCCAGTCCCCGGCGAGGGCCGCCCGCTCGATGGCGTCGTGGTCGTAGCCGGGGAAGATGAACAGCTCGTGCGGCAGCCCCTGCTCCCCGAACAGATCCCGGTCCAGGCCCAGGTAGACGCTGACGGTCGTATAGGACAGCGCCGGGCGCTCCAGGCGCTCCAGGTAGTCGGCGGGCAGATGGTCCCGGTCGACCATCGTGAGCATGGTGGCCAGGGAGCTGGCATTCGAAATGACGCTGTCGGCCTCGATGCGCAGACCCCCCTCGGTGAGCACAGCCGTGACGTGGCGGTCGGAGAGCTCGAGCTTCGTGACCTTCTGACCGTAACGGACGTCACCACCCCGCTGGTACAGCGAGTCCACCAGCGCCCGGCTGGTAGCCGCCGCCCCGCCCTGGGGATACCAGCCTCCGTAGTCGTGGTAGCTGGCGACGGCCACGGCGTGGACCAGGCTCGACAGCCGGGACGGAGGCAGGCCCAGGTAGACCCACAGGGCTCCCAGCGCGGCCCGGGCCTGTGGGTCGGGGACGTGGCGGGCCATGGTCTGTTCGGCCGTCTCCCCGCTCAAGCGGGTCAGGGCGGGATAGCGGGCGGCGAAGTCGCTCCCGGACCCGGTCCGGCCGGCGGCGTGGTCCTCCGCCATCCGGCGGGCGTCGGAGTGGGCGGCGATCTGGACGTCGAGCAGCGCCCGGATGCCCTGCAACTGGTCCGGGAAGCAGCGGATCAGCTCCGACTCGTAACGGAACCGGTCGGCGGGAGCCAGGACGTCGCGATCGGGGAAGCGGGCCATGTACAGCGGATCCAGCCGCTGCAGGGTCAGCCGGGACCAGATGCCCAGGTCGTGGTACAGCCCGTCCACCCCGCCGCCCGGAGCCAGGCCGTTGAGGGCGTGGAGGCTGGCGTCGAAGCGGTACGGCCCTCGCTGGAAGCATGTGGCGTACCCGCCCGGGTTGTCCCCCTGTTCCAGCACCACGACCTGCCGGCCCTGACCGGCGGCGGCCACCGCCGCCGCCAACCCGCCCAGACCGGCTCCGACCACGACCACATCAGCACGCTCGGGCATCGGTTTCCCTCCCGTCGCCAGCCTCTCGCCAGCATCCGATCCCCCGCAGCCAACCAGCCGGCCCGTCACCGCGACAGAGGCTTAGGACCCGCCGGCGGGCGCCGGTGCCGGGGTCAGCCGGCGCCGGGGTCAGCCGCCGCCGGTCGGCTCGCCCGGGATGGTGTAGAGGGCCCGCCACGGGGAGCCGGCCGGATCCAGCACCGCCTCCTGGGGGCTGGCGCCCTGGTTGGCCCACTTGGCGGCGTAGCCGAGCCCGTTGTAGAGCACCCGGTCGCCGGCGTGGTAGCCGGCCGACGTCGACCAGGAGGGGTAGGTCCCGGCGGGCAGCGTGGGGAGGGTCGGGGCGTGGTCGCCGGGCAGTACCGGTCCCAGCAGCTCCCACGGCGACTGCCACGAGTACTGGACCTGCTGGCCGGGGTCCTGACCGGTGTTGTACCACTTGGCCTGGTAGATGTAGCCGTCGCGGACCACCTTGTAGCCGGACTGGTAGGAGGAGTCCGGGGCCCACAGCGGGAACGGGGCGGCCGCCGGATCGGTGTCCGGCTGGGGCGGCAGAGCCGGGGCGACGGATGTGCCCGACGACTTGCCACCCAGCGCGCTGAACGTCCGGGAGAACTCCAGCGCAGCCTGCGGGGTGCCGCTGCAGGTGTTGGAGTTGAGGCCCACCTGGGCGAAGGTCGAGCCGCACTGGACGTCGCGGTTGAGCGACCACATCGACACCCGGCCCACGTTCCTCTGGTTGACGAACGCCAGGAGGGAGCGGGCGTCGGCGGTGGTGAACCTTTCACCGGCCACGTCGTTCTGGCCGATCATGACGGTGATCCCGATCCGCTGCCACACCTGCCGGGACGTCTCGACCACCCCATAGCTGCGGAACTGGTCCGCCAGCTGGCCCTGGGCGGCGGTGGCGGCCCGTTCGACCGGGTCGATCATGGATCCACCCGAGGGGGCATGGCCGAAGTCCATGGCCAGGATGTTGACCCCGGCCAGGTCCACCCGGGCGGACAGCATGCTGTCGAGCACCGACAGCGCGTTGTCCTGGAGTCCGGTCGGCTCCACCGGCAGGGTCAGCCACACGCCGAGGCTGGTGTGGTGGCGCTGGGCGTCCAGCTGGAGCTGGCGGATGGCGGCCGCCCGCCGCCGGGTGGCCGACAGATCGTCCAGGGCGGTCCCCTCGACGTCGAGGTCGATGGTGTGCAGGTGGTAGCGGTCGATCACGGACTGGTAGGCCTGGACCAGGGACGAGCTGTCCTTGCAGCCGACGGCGAGATCCGTGTTGCTCCTCCCCCCGAACGACACGATGGCCCGCGCCCCCTGCTGCTCCAGCTCGGCCACCCGGGCGCTCAACGCGATCGACTGGTCCGCCTGCGGCAGCGAGTCGACGGCCCCCCAGCTGGGGGTGCACGGCGAGCCCGGGGTGGCGACCACGAAACCCAGCACCGTCTGCGCGGCCGGGTTGGAACCGGGGCTCTGGAAAGAGTACGTCGGGGTGAGGGTGACGTCCACGTAGGGGGCGAACCAGCTGACCGACGTGGACGCCGCTATCGGCGCCAGCTTCGAACGCACGCCCTCGAAGGCTCCGTACGCCACACCGGCGACCAGGAGGAGCGCCATGAACACCCGCACCAGCGACAGCCTCTGCTCCGGTTCCTCCTCGAACACCGGCCGCTGGCCGTCGGTCCCGTGCACCATCCTGGAATCAGGCACCGACCAGCTCCTCCGGACGACCGAGCAGATAACCCTGACCGAGCTCGACGCCGATCCCGCACAGGGCGTCGCGGTCGGATTCCGATTCGATCCCGGTGGCGATCACCCGGCAGCCGCACTCCTGCGCCACCTGCGCGAGGGTGACCACCTGAGCCCGCCGGGCCCGATCCTCCCCGATACCGCTCACGGTGGTCCGGCTCAGCTTGACGTAGTCGGGATGCAGCTCCACCAGCGCGGCGAGGGTCTTGTGGCCCAGTCCGGCGTGTTCGAGGGCGATTGCGGCGTTGACCGGCAGGATCCCGCCGAGGCGGCGCAGCTCGGGGGTCAGATCGCTGGTCGACGGCTCGGTCACCTCGACCAGCACCGGTCGGCCGGCGGCGGATATCAGCTCGCGTACGGACCGGTTGGCCTCGAGCAGGCGCGGGGACGCCTTGACCGCCACCATCGCCCCCGCCGGCAGCGTCTCGGCTGCCTGCAGGGCTGCCCGCACGAGCACCTCCTCGATGCCCACCCCGACGCCGGCCGCCACCGCATCGGCGATGCGACGCTCGGTGCTGGACCCGTCGTGGAAGCGGGTCAGGGCCTCGTAGCCGGCGACCGTCCCGGATTCCAGGTCCACGATGGGCTGGAAGACCGTCCGGAACTCGGTGGGCTCGGGTATGCCCCCCACGGCCCCTTGCGGGCCCACCATGAGCAGCTCCCGGGGTGAGGACGGCCACGAGGGCGGGTCCCCGTCGTTGACCTGCAGGATCGACCGCCAATCCACGGTGACCGCCTGCGGTACGGCCTGGATACGACGCCGGCGCAGGAAGCGCCGGCGGGGGGTGGCCGGCTTGTACAGCACCGACTTGAGGTGGACCCAGGCGTCGACGGCGCAGTTGCGCAGCCCTATGAACGCCACGATGGCGTACAGCGTGAGGACCACGTTGAGGGCGGCGTAGGCCATGTTCTCCCGCCGACCGTGCTGGTAGGCGTAGAGGAAGGTGTACCCGGCCAGACCGGCCAGCACGAACGGCGATACCAGGAACAGGGGCGGGGTGACGGTCCGGTCCCGGACTTTCGGGGTGCGGGCGAAGGCGGCCTTGGAGGCGGTGATGGCCTGCACGAGGGTGGCCACGACTCCGGCCAGGTTCACCGGGAGAAGGATCAGGTTGAACCCGTATATGCGGGCCACGTCCAGCCATTTGTACCCGCAGTAGCGCAGATCGCTCGCCATGGCCCAGAAGTACGGAAGGGCCACCAGGAACAGCCACGGGCTGATGAGGGTGGCGTCGAATGGGAAAGCCAGGAGGATCAGCAGGCTGAGCGAGCTCCAGGTGATCGAAGCCATGTAGTTCCACCGGAGGAACGTCTCGCCGAAGCGGGTCCGCTCCCCCCGGGCCCGGCGGGCACGGGTCCGGCGGTGCAGCTTGGCCAGGATCAGCAGGCCTCCCGTCGCCCACCGGCGTCGCTGGATGGACAGCGAACCGAAGTCCGGCGGCGTGGCGCTATAGCTGAGGCGCTCCGGGCAGTTGTACAACCGCCAGTCGTGGATGCCGAGGTCGATGGTCGACTCGGTGTCCTCGATGACGGTCCGGTCCTGGATGTAGGTGCGGATCTCCCAGTCCCCCAGATAGGAGGTGACGGCGATGTCGTCGAGGGCCTTCTTGCGGATCACCGCGTTGGCTCCCACCCAGAAGGTGGCGTCGTAGTAGGTGAGCCCCTGGTGGACGATGTGCTGAAGGTCGGTCGTGGCCCCGGCGATCCGTTCCAGTCGGGTCGCCGAACCCGGGAACGAGCTGTAGGGCGTCTGGGCGATGGCCACCCGGCGGTGCTCCTGCTGCTCGAGGAGGTGCACCAGCCTGAGGCAGTACTCCGGCAGCAGGACGCTGTCGGCGTCCAAGGTGAGCACGTAGTCGGGATCGGGCACCGTCACGTCGGCGCTGCCCCGCCCGACCGGGACCAGGGCCGGTCCGCCAGCCGTCTGGACCTCCCGGTAGCTGCCGCCCATGAGGCCGATGTAGCTGTTGAGGTTCATGGCCTTGTTGGGCTCGTGCGACAACGACGAGTACTTCTTGCGCTGGAAGGACGTCACTTCGGCGCGGAACGTCCAGGCCAGCCGCTGGTGCAGCTGCCGGGCCCGGGCCCGGGGGAGGGTGGCTCCCTCCTCCGATGCCTGGCGCAGGGCCAGGCCCACCGCGGCCAGGTCATCGGCCAGCCGGCGGATGACCTCGTTGGCCAGGAAGGCGTCGGCATGGTCGACCACGTCCTCGCCGGCCGCCAGTTCCTCGAGCCACCCCGAAGCCGCCTCGTACTCCCCGGCCAGTCTCGCCACCCCGGCGCTGCCGACCTCGTCCCGCCCCACATGGGCGGCGTCGAAGTCGGACAGAGCCCGGGCGAAGCGGGCGGCGGGCCGAGCCAGCAGCTCCTCGATCTCCCTGGGGAGCGCCTCAGCGGCGGCCAGCAGGTCGTAGGCCCGCCGGCTTCTCGGGACGGGAGGATCGTCTATCAACAACACGATGCGGGTCTCGGGGTACTCCTGCAGGGCGGCGGACAGCAGCGTGTTGCGGACCACCCGGGCGTCCTCCTGGTACGAAGGCACCAGGACGGTGAGGCTGGGTGCGGTGCGGCTGTAGAAGTCCTCCAGCACGGCCCGAGCGGCCCGGTGATGGCCCCGGGACCGGTAGAAGAAGCCGAGCCGGCTCAACAGGTACGCCACCGTCGAGGCGGTGAGGGTGGTGACGATCAGCAGGTAGACGATGGCCTCGGTCCGGGCCACGGCCGACGACTGACGCCCGGAGAGCAGGTCCCCGAAGATCCACGTGATCAGGTACCCGGTCCAGGCCAGCACGGTCACGATCAGGGCCAGGCGGGCCATCCCGATACGGCGGTCGCTGATGGGAGGCGCCAAAACCGGCAGCGGTTTGGACCGCTTGTCGTGCCCCCACTGCCGGCGGCTCCGGGTCGGGGCCGGACGGCCCGGATCGGCGGAGGAGCCGGAGGTGTCGGGCTTCATACCCGGCCACCCCCGGAGCGGCGCGGCCCGGGAACTGCCCGCAGGGCCGGGCCCCGTCCGGGTCCGTGCTCTACCGGACCGGCGACGGCCAGGTGCCCGACCGGTGATGACATTGCGTACGCCACAGGTGGTGATATCGGCCCCGGGGCGTGAGCCAATCGACCGGTTCTTCAACGACCGTCAGGCTTAGGCAGGGTTTGTCCCTTTTTCCTCTTCCGAGTCTTCCGGTTTTTCGGCATCAGGAAGACTCCCATCGGGCGCCGGAGAGGGGCCGCTAGGACTGGGACGCCACGGCATCGGCCAGCGCCCCGATCAGCCTCTCGATGCGGACGATCCCGACGTAACGGCCGGCGTTGTCGGTGCAGACGATGGGGAGGAACCGCTCCCGCCTGGGGCGGGTCAGGCTGCGCCGGGCGGCGTCCTGGGCGGGGGTGTCCACATTGGCCACCAAGGGGGTGGTCGGTGAAGCCAGAGCTATCGAGGTGGGGTCGGCCAGTCCCACCGGGCGGCCCCACCCGTCCACCATGACCACGCTGTCCAGATCGTCGCGGGCCGCCAGCACCGACCCGGCCGCCGTCAGCTCGCGGGCCGTAGGGGCGATCTCCATGAGCTGGCGCAGGGTGTGACCGCCCCGGGTGGCGGCCGCCCCGATCAGGCGGGCGGCCAGATCGGTGGGGACGCCGCCCCACGGGGGCGCCGGGCGGGCCAGGAGGAATCCCTGCACCAGCGGGACACCGAGGGCCGCCAGCACGTCGAGCTCGGCCGCCGTCTCCACCCCCTCGGCCAGCAGCCAGGCGTCGATGCGGCTGGCGAAGGTCCCTATCAGCTCGACCAGCGCCCGCTTGGCCTCGTCGCCGTCGATGTCGGTGATCAGCTGCCGGTCCAGCTTGATGATGGCCGGCCGCACATTGAGCAGCTGGGTGAGACCGGAGTATCCGGCCCCGGCGTCGTCGACCGCCACGACGGCTCCGGCCGAACGGAGGCGGCGCAGATCCAGCTCCAGGTCGCGGTACGACTCCACCCGGGCGTCCTCGGTCAGCTCCACTACCAGCGCGCCGAGGTCACCCTCGCGATCGAGGACGGCGCGCACCGGGCCGGAGCGGAGGACATCGGGGGAGACGTTGACGCTCAGGAAGCAGTTCGGCGGGAGGGCCCGGCGGTGGGCCAGTGCCGACCGCAGGGCCACGGCCTCCAGCTCGGCGGCCAGGCCGTGGGCCCGGGCCGCCTCGAACCACTCGTGCGGGTTGGCCACCGGCTGGCCGTCGAATCGGGCCAGCGCCTCGTACCCGACCACGCAGCCGCGCGCCACGTCGACGATCGGCTGGTACACCGTCGTGATCACGCCGCCGGCGATCGCCCGTTGCAACAGGTCCGGCCAGGCCGGACGACCCGGTGCCACCACGCTCGAAGACCGCCGTCAGCCGACGGGGATGAGCCGGCTAGGCCGCTTCGTCATCCACGATGCGGCTGCGCACCTGCTCGACCAGGCTGGCCGGCACTTCGACCAGGCCGTGGTCGGCCCGGGCGTGGCCGGCCACCGCGGCCAGGATCTCATCCTCGCTGGAGCAGACCCAGCGGGCCTCGCAACCCGGCACCACATCCCCGCACGCAAAAGCCTTCATCACCAGATCCCGCTCAGCTCGGCCGCGGCACCTCCGACGACCACCAATCTCATCGGCCGGCGGACGGGAGCACTTGACGGGCGGGAACAACGGACCGGAGACCGCCACCCGACGGTAGCGGCCGGGTCGCGGGTATGTTGCTGGCCAGCCTGCTCCGAGCGTCGAGGAGAGCCGTGTCCAGCTACGCACGCAACGAACGCCAAGCACTCGCCGACCTGCTCACCGAGGTGGGCCCCGATGCCCCCACGCTGTGCGAGGGTTGGTCCGCCGCCGACCTGGCCGCCCACCTGGTCATCCGGGAACGGCGCCCGGACGCCGCGGCGGGGATCCTCATCAAACCCCTGGCCGGCTACACCAGCCACGTGCAGGACGGCGTCCGGGGCCGCCCGTGGCCCGAGCTGGTGGACACGGTCCGCTCCGGCCCCCCGTTCCCCCTGCGCCTCAATGCCGTCGACGAAGCGGTCAACACCGTCGAGTACTTCGTGCACCTCGAGGATGTCCGCCGGGCCGGGCCCGGCTGGGAGCCCCGCTGGCTGGATCCCGGTTTCGAACAGGCGCTGTGGTCGCGGCTCAAGACCATGGCCCGCGTGCTGTTCCGACGGTCGCCGGTGGGCGTCACGCTGGCCGCCCCCGGTTACGGGGAGGTGGCCGCCAAGGCCGGTGAACCGCGGGTCACGCTCACCGGGCCGCCCGGCGAGCTGCTGCTGTTCGCCTTCGGCCGCCAGGCCGCCACCCGGGTGGAGACGGCCGGCGATCCGGCTGCCGTCACCCGGCTGCGCCAGGCCAGCCTGGGTCTGTAGACCCCCCGGGCCTGGACCAGAGCCCGGCCGCCCGACCGGGTCCCAGGCCCGGGCCGGCCGCCAGGCCGGGGCCGGCGCCGGGGTCGGACCGGGGCCGGGGTCGGACGGGGGCCGGGGTCGGATCGGGGCCGGCGCCGGGGTCAGACCAGGCCCGGGCCGGGTGCCAGGCCGGGGCCGGCGCCGGGGTCAGACCGGGGCGGGTCAGACCGGGGCCGGGGTCCAGAGCTCCCAGGCGTTCTTGCCGTGCCGCTTCGCCGCGAACATGGCCTTGTCGGCCCGGTCTATCAGGGTGGCGAGAGGGACCGCCGGGTCGTAGGGGGCCACACCGACGCTGGCTCCGAGCTGGGCTTCCACCGATCCGACCCGGATGGGCGGGGTCAGCACCTCGAGGACCCGCCGGGCCACCGCCGCACCGTGCCCGTCGGCGCCGCCGGCCACCAGAATCACGAACTCGTCCCCGCCCAGCCGGCACAGCAGGTCCTGGTAGCGCATCACCGCCGATACCCGCTTGACCGCGGCGCGCAGCACCTCGTCGCCGACGGAATGGCCGTACCGGTCGTTCACCGCCTTGAAATCGTCCAGGTCGAACAGCACGCAGGTCCGGGGCACCTTCTCCGACCCGGCCGTCATGGACCGCAGGCCGGCCCGGCTGAGCGCCCCGGTGAGCTGGTCGAAGTCCACCAGCTGGCGCATCCGCTGGCGGTCGGACCGCTTCTTGATGGCCAGATCGGCCAGGCCCCCGACCCGCTCTATCACGCCCAGGTAGCCCACCGGAGGTTCGCTGTCCCGGTTGGACCACACCACCAGGCAACCCGACACCTCGCGACCGGTGCCGCGCCCCCCGTCGACCCCGACCGGATCGAGGGCAGCCGGCGTCAGGGGCAGCCCGCCCATGGCCGAGGCGTAGGTGCGGGGACGGCGGATGGGCAGCGGCTCGCACCAGCAGGCCCGGTAGCCCGCCGCCAGGGCGGCCCTCTCTACGGATTGGTCGAACACGCCGGGCTCGCCGATCCGGTTGTAGGTCGGGGCGCCGCTGGCCAGGGCGGCCACCCACGGGCCCCGGCCGGCCACCAGCGGCCCGCTGTCCGCCGCCCCCACCCATTCGGGCGGGTTGGAGGCAACCAGCACCGCCGAACAGGTGCCCGGCAGCCGCAGGCCCAGGTAGTCGACCAGTTTGGCCAGGGCGGTGATGCTGTCGGGGTCGTAGGCCAGCTCCCCGAGCGCCTGGTCCAGGGCGTAGCGGGCCCGGACCGGCCGCCCCGTCACCAGGACGGCCCGGATGTCCGGCTCGCCCAGGAGGTTGTTGCGGAGCAGCTCGAACGGCACCCAGCTGCCATCGGCGTGCCGGAGGCGGTACTCGGCGGCGATGTCGGCGTCGGCGTCGAGGCTTCCCGCCGTCCCCGGCCGGGCCGCCTCCGCGGCGAAGGCGTTGGCCGCCACCTCCAGATCGTCGGGATGGATGTAGGCGGAGAAGTTCCGCCCGATGAGGTCCTCCGGGCGCCATCCCAGGATCATCCACACGGAGGGCCCGACGAAGGCCACCGTGCCGTCCGCTTCCAGCAGGGCCGACACGTGTGTGGTGCCGACCATCAGGGCCAGGATGGCCCGCCGGGCGCCGGACTCCGCCAGGGATCGGGACGCCGGGGCCGGAGCGCGCCCGGCGACAGGCCGGAGCCCGGTCCTGCCACCCGCATCGTCTCCTGTGTATGTCACCTTCTGAGCCCCTGTCCCCGGGATCTGCCCTGGCCCGGTTGGCCTGTCGACGTCCGGTTACAACTCTCGTCACACCCGCCGCCCTACTGTGCCCAGAGACTAACCGGCCTTACCGGTATGTCGGGTTTCGGCGGTTCGGAGGGGTGACGGGGCCAGCCGCCGGCCCAGGCCCCGGTACGTGGGTTGGATCCGCCGGAGCCGGGCCGGCCTGACCCGACAGCCGGGACGCCGGCCACCAGTTCGATGGATGCGGGAGGCGGGGACCCTTTGTCGGAAAAATTGCCGGCTGCTGCGGCAGTAGATCCGGTGGCCGGCCGGGTCGTGACGGCGAAGAGCACGGTTACGGTGACGGGGGCGGGCCGGGAGCCGACACCGCCGGCGCAGGGCCGGGCGCCGACCCCGGGTGCTGGGCGCCGCCCGGGGCGGTGCCGCCGGCGCAGGCCCGGGCGCCGGGGAGGGGCGGGGCGCCGGCAGCCGGGAGAGGCCGGGCGCCGGCAGCCGGGAGAGTCCGGGCGCCAGTAGCCGGGAGAGGCGGGGCGCCGAGGCGCCGGGGAGGCAGCCGGGCCGATCGGGCCAGCCCGGCCGGTCCGGTTCGCGGCCACCGCCGCGCCCGCCAACAACGCCGGCCCGGAGGGCATATAGCGTGGAAGCCTGTCGCAAAAGCGAAGCTTTGTCAGGACATCGATGGCTTCCCACCACACGGCCCGACTCCGAAGCAGACGTTTCTCGGCCGTGACCGGTCTGATGGCCATGGCGGCGGTGGCATCGGCGTGCGGAGGATCGAGTCGTCCGTCCCGTTCGGTCGGCCCCGGCACCTCGGTCTCCAGCCCCGTGACCGTCACCGTCCCGGCCGCCGACCCGACCACCACGTCGACCACCGCCGCCCCGACCACCACGACCACGCCGCCCCGGCCGGCCCCGGTGCCGACCCCCGTGACGCGCCCCAGGGCGACTCCGGCCACCACTGCGGCAGGGTCCCAGGCGGTGCACGCCACCGCCTGCCGCTCCAACCTGGCGAACACCCTGAGCCACACCGGGTCGGCCTCCCAACTGATCACCGTGGAATCCAGCGGCTACCCCAACACGGTGGCCAACCTAGAGACCTGGGAACGTTCGGGGGGCTGCTGGCAGCGGGTGGACGGCCCGTGGACGGCCCGGATCGGGGACAACGGCTTCTCCGACCACCATGTGGAGGGCGACAGCACGTCACCCACCGGTGCCTACGGGATCGGGCCGGTCATGTACGGGAACGCCCCCGACCCGGGCGTTAAGGAGCCGTACCACCGGCTGGTCTGCGGCGACTGGTGGGACGAGGATCCCCGGTCCCCCGACTACAACACCTTCCAGCACGTCCGGTGCGGCACCACCCCTCCGTTCGGGGGCGGCAGCGAGGCCCTATGGACCGAGCCCCGCCCCTACCCCAGTTTCGCCGTGGTCGACTACAACACCGACCCGGCCCGCCCCTACGACGGGTCGGCCATCTTCCTCCAGGCCGACACCGGGAGCTCGACCGACGGCTCCGTCAGCCTCCCGGTGGGCGAGCTGGACGAGGTGCTGCGCTGGATCGACCCGGCGGCCCGGCCCCTGATCGTGATGGGACCGGTTCAGGAGATCAGCCAGTTCTAGCCCGGCCCGGCCGGCGACCCGGTGGGTGGCGGGAGCGGTGGGCGGCCGTCAGCTTGCGATCGGCCGGCGACCCGGTGGGTGGCGGGAGCGGTGGGCGGTCAGCGGTCAGGGAGGTAGGTGAACAGCATCATCTGGGTGGCGTAGGCGACGAGGACGCCGTTCTCGTCCCAGAGGGTGCTCTCTGCCGACGCCCAGCCGTCGTCGGCCCAGCGGGCCCGGTCATGGGCCAGCACCCACTCGGTACGCAGCGGTTCGAGCAGATGGACCGTCAGATCGGCGCTCGGGGCAAACCAGCGCCGGCCCCGGTTGCCCAGGCGCTCCCCGATACAGCCGGGCATGCGGTCGGCGAGTGTCACCACCGCCAGAGGGTCCAGCGAGCCGTCGGGCTGGAGCGGCGGATGGTCGAACCTGAGCCAGGTGGCCACGTCGGAGCCGGCCGGCTGGAACTCCTCCCACGGCGGGTGGCCCAGGGCGGCCCTCCCCTCGACCCGGTCCCAGAACGGCAGCGGGTCCAACGGGTCCACCCCCGGGGGCGGGGCGGCCCGGTAGGAGCGACACTGCGACGGCGGGGCCACCTCGGGCGGCGCCACATCCACGAACGACGGGCCCCGCCGGGAACCGCCGAACACCGCAACCACGGTGGCTCCGGCGCCCGCCCCTTCGTTGGCCACGGTGGCGAGCACCTGCGTCGCCGACCGCCCCTTCCTGAGGACCCTGACATCGGCCACCAGGCGGCCGGCGGCCACCTGACCGGCGAAGACGGTCGTGCAGGTGCGAAGTGTCTGGGCCGGGTCGTCCACCGCCATGGCCGCCGCCCGCAGGGCCACCGAGGCGACCACTCCCCCCTGCGGTACGGCCACCAGGTCCCAGTCGCCGCTCAGTTCGCAGCTGTAACGGTCGTTCCCTTCGGGCCGAACCATCACATCCTCGGAGAACGTCCCCATCGGGAGGAGCTTGCCGGGCCGGAAGGAGGGCGGGCAAACGGAAATACCGGGCCTCGACCGCCACGGATGTCCCGTTGTGACAGACGTCTCCGCCCGGGAAGGCTCCAGGTCCGAAAACTGCTTCCGGTCGGGCCGGGCCGCCCCTTACCTTCTAGGTGATGGGATCCGATGCTGCCCGGGGCGCCCGCCTGTGGTCGCGCTGGCAGGTCTGGTTCTTCGTGCTGGCCGCCGTGTGGGGCTGTTCGTTCTGGTGGATCAAGGTCGGGCTGCGGGCGGTGTCGTTCGTCGACGTGGCCCTGTTCCGGCTGCTGTTCGGGACGGCGGCCCTGGTGGCGTTGTCCGCCATCGCCCGGGTCGGGCCGCCGCGCCGGCTGAGGACGTGGGGCCACCTGTTCGTGCTGGCCCTGATGTTCTGCAGCCTGCCGTTCACCCTGTTCTCGTTCGGGGAGACCCACATATCGGCGGTGCTGGCCGGGCTCATCAACGCCCTCACCCCGCTCACCACGGTGGTGGCGTCGATGGCCGTATTCCGGGCGCAGCGGCCCAATCCCCGACTGCTGGCCGGGCTGGCGACGGGCCTGGCCGGGGTGCTGGTGGTGCTCGGGGTGTGGAACGGCCTGGGAGGGGGACAGCTGGCCGGCATAGGAGCCTGTCTGGCCGCTGTGACCTGCTACGGGTTGGGTTTCCCGTACTCGGCCCGCTACATCACCGGGCGGGCCGGCGCCGAGCCCCCGCTGGCGCTGGCCACCGGCCAGGTGCTGTGCGGGGCTGTCCAGCTTCTCCCGTTCGGGGTGGCGTTCGGGCACATCCGGGCCCATGCCCCGGCCACGTCGTTCCTGGCCATGTCCGCCCTGGGAGCGCTAGGTACCGGGATCGCCTACATGTTGAACTTCGAGGTGATCCGCAACGCTCCACCCGCAGTGGCCAGCAGCGTCACCTACGTCGTCCCCGTCTTCGCGGTGATCGTGGGCGTGGCCTTCCTCGGCGAACCGCTGCACTGGTACGAGCCGGTGGGGACCGTGCTCATCCTCCTCGGGGCGGCCGTCTGCCATGACCGGATCCGGCGCCGTCGCCGGCGGCCGCCGGCGGTCTCTGCACCCGTGCCCACCGGGGCGGTGCCGGCCTCGGGCTGACGCGTCCGGCGGCCGGACCGGTTCCGGTGTGACGGCGGGGCGCGGCGTGGGGGGGTTCCGGTGTGACGGCGAGGCGGGGCGTTGCGGGTCCGGGTGTGACGGCGGGGCGTGGCGGGTCCGGGTGCGACGGCGGGGCGTGGCGTTGCGGGTCCCGATGTGACGGCACGGCGTGGCGGGTCCGGGTGCGATTCGGGGCGGGGCGGGTCCGGGTGCGATTCGGGGCGGGGCGGCCGGCCCCGGCGACGGGGACCGAACAGCCGCTGTCCAATGGGGCCGTTGAGGCGGTACGGTCGAGACCGGAAACCTTATGGGCCCTGGGTCGACGAGGAGAAGGCGCGTGGCAGGTAGCGGAGACAGCACGGCGACCACGGCTCTGACGGCCGGCGCCGGCGGAACCTCCGCCCCGGCTCTGAGGGCCGACGTCGACGGAACCTCGGTCTCCCCTTGCCCGGCCCGGACCTCCATCTCCCCCTGCCCGGCCCGCGGCGCCGGCGACGCCCCTCCCGCCCCCGGCCGGGCCGAGACCGCCATCCGCAAGGTGCTGCGGGTGCCCGTCGGCCCCCCGAAGGCCAGCGACGACGCCGCAAACCGGCTCTTCAGCGCATCGATCGCCCTGTCGGCGCTGCGCTGCCTGTTCACCTACATCGTGGTGCCGGTCCTCGTGCCCCTGGTCGGCCCGGCCGTCGGCGACAGCCCGGCCATCGGCATCCCCCTCAGCCTGCTGGCTCTGGTGTTCGACGTACGGGCCGTACGGCGGTTCTGGCTGGCCAACCACCCCTGGCGGTGGCGCATGACGGCCGTCTACGCCGTCCTGATGGTGATGGTCGGCGCACTACTCGTCATCGACATCGTCCACGCCGTCTCCTGACCACAGGGACGACCCGGGTCGCCCCCTTCTAGCTCCTAGCTCCCCTCCGGGGCGTATCCCTCGCAGTCGCACCGCCTCCAGAGGCGGCGCCAACTCGCCCGCTGAGAGCAGCGGCCCCGGATGCTGATGGGCGGTCCCGGGACGGTCGCAGCGCCGGCACCGGGCCAGAGCCGGATCGTAGTGCTGTCCGGGAGTGCGCCCGATCCGCGGGGTGATCCACCAGCCTGGCGTCTGCACCCCGCCCTCCCTCGCTCTGGGCGCCCGGTCCGCCGCTCCAGATGTTACGGCCTGGCGATCGGCGCCGACCGGATCCCTGTCGGCGCCCCCGGCCGGTAGCGGCAGGTCCGCCAGCTCGGGAGCGACAGCGACAGGAAACCTGGGCCCGGGGCAGGTCGTCGGGCCGGGGCCACGTCGTCGGTCGGGCAACCTCGCGTGATTTGCGGCTCGAACACCTTGACCGCCGTGACACCCCCGCCTATACTCGAACATACGTTCGCTCGTTTACAGGGCGGACGCAGATCGCTCGGCGACTGCCGGCCCGGAATTGTCCACCACCTTGTTCCTGGGGTTGGCGCCATGTGCCGCGAGCTGTCCGAGCTGGGAAAATCGATCACCGGGTATGCCGGCGGCTTCGACGCCTCGGTCCTCACCCCCACCCAGGCGGGCGAGGTCATGCTCCTGTGCTCCCGCATGGAAGCATCCCTCGGGTCGATCAAGCGGCTGGCCGCCGCCCGCTACGCCCGGGGCAGCGCTTGGAAGCAGGAAGGTTTCCGCTCCCCCGCCGATCAGCTGGCCCGCCGGACCGGGATGAGCCCCGCCAATGCCAAGCGGGCCCTCGAAGCCGGCCAGCGCATGACGGAGCAACCCGAGGTGGCCCTCGCCGCCCTCCTCGGCGAGTTGTCCGTCGAGCAGGCCGCTGCCGTAGCCGACGGTGCGGCTGTCAACCCGGCCCGCACCCGGGATCTGATCGAAGTGGCGCGTCGGACCTCCATGCCCGAGCTCGAGCAGGAAGTGAGCCGGGCCAAGGCCGCCGTGACCGACCAGGAGGCCCGCCACCGGGCCATCCACTCCAAGCGGTCTTTCCGTCGGTGGACCGATCGCGACGGAGCGCTCCAGGCCCATCTCTACGGCCATCCGGAGGACGGCGGACTGCTGTGGCGGGCCATCGATCCCATCCGCCGCCGGCTGATCATGGCCCGGCGCGAAGTCGGTGAGGGAGCCCGTTCCATCGATTCCCTCGAGTCGGTGGACTACGACGCCCTGCTCGCCCTGGCTGCCGCCGCCGCGGGCCACGACAGCGAGCTGTCCCTGGATGACCTGATCGAGCTCGGTCTGTTCCCGCAGCTGACATCACCACGACCAGCGGAGTCCACCACCCCGTCCCCGGCCCGCAGCCGACGACCCAGGAGGCTGGCCGGCAGCCCGGCCAAGGTAATCGTGAGGGTGGATCTGGACGCCCTGCTCCGAGGCTTCCCCCTCGACGGCGAGATGTGCGAGTTGGACGGGGCGGGTCCGGTTCCGGTGTCGGTGATCAGGCAGCTCCTGGCCCACGACGCCACCATTCTGGCGATCGCTCTCACCCGTGGCCGCCGGGTGCAGGGCGTGTACCACCACCGCCGCCATCCCAGCGCCCACCAGAAGACCGCTCTGGAGTTGCTGTACCCGACGTGCGCCGCCTCCGGTTGCAGCGCCCGCATCGGGCTGCAGGCCGACCACCGGATCGACTGGACCCGGACCCACTACACCGTATTGGACTACCTCGACCGGCTGTGTCCCCACCATCACGGTCTGAAGACCCGCAGCAACTGGGCCCTGGTGGAGGGGAGTGGTAAGCGGCCATTCGTCCCGCCCACCGACCCTCGACACCCCGGGCGCAGACCGCCGGCCACCGCTGCGCCGCCATGACCGGACGGTGGGTCACCTGGCCGCCATGGACTGGGTCTCCGCCTTGTCCGACTCACAAGGTCTCCGCCGGGTGGACCGGCGCCAGCGGAATCCGCCGGCGCCGGGGCCGGCGACACGGTCTACCCCGAGTACCGCTACGAGGGTTACCCGGAGTTGCGCGCCTCGCCCTGACTGCCGGCCGGGGGGACCAGCAGCAACTTGCCGGTGGTGCGCCGGGCGGCCAGGTCCTCCAGGGCCCGGGAGGCGTCGGCCAGGTCGTAGGTCCCCCCGATGCTCACCCTCAGCGTCCCGGCGGCGATCCACCCGAACAGGTCGTCGGTGCGGGCCACCAGTTCGTCGCGGGTGGCGATGTGGTCGACCAGGGTGGGACGGGTCACGAACAGCGACCCCCCGGTCTGCAGGCGAGCCAGGTCGAAGGGGGGCACGGGCCCGCTGGCCGCCCCGTAGAGCACCATCAGGCCCCGCCGGCGCAGCGCCTCGAGGCTGCGATCGAAGGTGGCCCGGCCCACACCGTCGTAGACCACGTGCGCTCCCTCCCCGCCGCTCACCTCCCGCACCACGTCCAGATAGTCGTCGTAGCCGGCCACGTGCTGGGCCCCGGCCTCACGGGCGATGCCCGCCTTCGGTCCGCCCGACGTGGTGGCCACCACCACCCCGCCCCGCATGCGCACGATCTGGGTCAGCAGCTGGCCCACCCCTCCGGCCGCGGCGTGCACCACCGCAATGGTGCCGTCACCTACGGGGAAGGTGCTGGTGGCCAGGTAGTGGGCCGTACAACCCTGCAGCATGACCGCGGCGGCCGTGGCCAGATCCACGCCGTCGGGGACGGGTACCGCCCGGCTGGCCGGGACGGCCACCCGCTCGGCGTAACTGGCTGGCACCCCGGTCCACGCCACCCGGTCGCCCACCGAGACATCAACCACCCCTTCTCCGACGGCGCTGACCGTGCCGGCGCCCTCGGCCCCCAGGATGAACGGGGTCGGCCGCGTGTAGGGAGGCCGACCCTCCCGGGTGTAGATGTCCATGTAGTTGATCCCGTTGGCAGCCACGTCGACGATCACCTGCCCGGGTTCGGGCGACGGTTCGGGCCGCTCCTCCACCTCGAGTACCTCTGGACCGCCAATTCTGGTCACCACCACTGCGAGCATGCCCCATCTTGCCCAACCACCGGGGCGTAAGCTGGCATCCGTGGCTGACGAGGCGGGGAGGGGCCCGGCGCCGGCGGAAGCGGATCTGCGCGAGCTGGCGCGTGCGCTCTCTGCTGTGCTGCGGAATCTGAACGGGCTGGCCCAGGAGCCCACCGAAGAGACGTTGGCCGACCGGCTGGCGGGCCATCTGGGGGCTGATCCCCGCGGCCTGCCGGTACTGAGCCACGAGTTCCCGCCCTATCAGCTGGTCGATGTACAGGTGGCGCTGGATGCGTGGGTCGACGAAGCCCCGGACCGGTCGTCGAGCCTGGTCGGAGTCGCCGGGGACCAGCGTCGGTTCCATCCCTTGAGCGAGCTCCTGGCAGGGCACCACTTCGGCGTGGGTATCGGACCGGTGGAGTACCTGGACGTGGCCGATTCCCCGGACTCGACCCGCAGTTGCGTCCGCTTCGGGATCTTCCTGCTCGACGACGGCGGCCAGCGGGCCGTTGCCCTGCTGCGAGGGGCCGACCCGCACGGTCCCATGCGCAACGCCATGCTCGAGATCATCTCCGCCGATCCCGACGCCGGCCGGCGGATCATGGCGGAGCTCCGGCGACTGGCGGTCGACCGCAGCGTCCTGCGGGGCCAGGTCCTGGCCCTCGGTCCGGGCGAGGGCCACCAGTACGGCAGTCTGCGGTTCATGCACCGCCCGGATATGGACCGGGACAGTCTGGTGCTGCCCGACTCCACTTTGACCCGGATAGAACGCCACGTGATCGGCATCGCCGCCCACGGTCGGCGGCTGGAGGCAGCCGGTCAGCACCTCAAGCGGGGGGTCCTGCTGTACGGGCCGCCCGGCACCGGCAAGACCCACACCGTCCGTTATCTGCTGTCGCGGATGGCGGGCATGACGGCCTTCATCCTGTCCGGCCAGGCGCTCGGCCTCGTCGGCCAGGCCTGCGGGCTGGCCCGGGTCCTGCAGCCTTCGCTGGTGGTGCTCGAGGACATCGACCTGATCGCCGGGGACCGGTCGTTCGGGCCGGTCGGCTCCAACCCGCTGCTGTTCGAGGTGCTCAACCAGATCGACGGCCTGGGCGACGACGTCGATGTCACCTTCCTGCTCACCACCAACCGGGTCGACATCCTGGAGCGGGCCCTGGCCGAACGGCCCGGCCGGGTGGATGCCGCCGTAGAGGTGACCCCGCCCGACCATGACGGCCGACGAAGGCTGCTGCGCCTCTACGGGGCGGCGCTCGGGGTGGAAGGGCTGACCGACGAGGAGCTGCAGGACGCGGTGGCCGCCACCGACGGCCGCACCGCCACCTATCTGCGCGAGGTGGTCAGGCGGGCCGCCCTGCTGGCCGCCGACGAGCAACCCGAGGGCCCCCTGAGGGTGGACGGCGCCCTGCTGGGCCGGGCCGCAGCCGAGTTGCTGGGCGACGCCGACGCCCTGACACGGGCCCTGCTGGGCGGGGCCATTCCGGCCGGCCACGGCCGGGACGGTCCCGTACCGGCGGGTCCGGCGTACCAGCCGA
Organism: Acidimicrobiales bacterium; assembly: GCA_035702985.1. Taxonomy (GTDB): domain Bacteria; phylum Actinomycetota; class Acidimicrobiia; order Acidimicrobiales; family Palsa-688; genus JAKAXG01. The sequence continues at coordinate 19,420 of DASSZD010000014.1, read as the reverse complement.
TGCCGGGCGTATCCATGGGCGGCCCCACGGTGATCAGGCGGGGCGGGCTGGGGCAGGCCGGCGGTCCCCGGCCGTTCGCCCCGGAGTGACAGCCGGTCGGTGCCGGCTCAGGAGGCCAGGCTGGTGGCCAGGCGCTGGAGGGTGTCGTTCATGGCCGGGCGCATGTCCCGGTGGTGGGACAGCAGCACGCCGTAGATGGCCTTGAACGCCGCCAGCGGGGGCTTGGTGATCTCGTACGAATGGCGGACCAGCGTCCCGCCCGGGGCCCGGGTGAGCTCGTAGCGCCACGTGGTGGAGTCGGCCCGGGACGGGTCCCACCGCTCCGGCACCGTGCGAAAGGCGAACGAGCGGCCGGGCGTGGCCTCGATCACCTCGCACACCCGGGACCAGCGGGCCAGACCGTGGCGGTTGCGGCCCCGGAACCGGGCGCCGATGACCGGCTCCGCCGGCCCACCCGGCAGCCACTCGGCGCTGTGGCACTCATCGCTGCGCTGCCCGGTGGAGGCGATGTCGGTGACCACCCGGTACACAGCATCAGGTTCCGCAGGGACTACGAGTTCCACGGTGCCCCCGGTCCGCCATTCACGCCCCAACTCCGCTGCCCTCCAAAATTCTGCCCGGCGCACGGTAGCACTTCGAACGGAGCCGGAGTGGGCTGAAACTCCTGATACACGCCGTCCCGGGAGGATGCCGATCGGCGGTTGCAGACGGCCGGGGCCACCGACGGCCGGTGGGCCCGGAGTAGGACGGTGAGCTTGAGCGGGTCGCCCCCGTCGGGCGTAGCTTCGGGGTATGTACATCGCACCGACGGACCGGACCCTGGGTGAGGACGAGTGGCGCCCGTTCGTCGAGACCCAGGGGTTCGGTCATTTCGTCGCCCCCGGTGACGGTTCTGATTACCCGGTCGTGGTGCCCACCCAGTTCGTGCTGGACGGCTCCGAGGTGCTGGCGCACTTCGCCGCCCCCAATCCGGTGCTCGACGCCCTGCGAGCCGATCGCCGGGCCGTGCTGTCGGTGGCCGGCGACTGGGCGTTCATACCGTCGGAATGGAAGGCCATCGGAGACGAGGACCCGCTCCTGGGCATCCCGACCACCTATTACGCCGCCGTCCAGTTCCGGGGAACCGCCCAGGTGGTCGACCAGCCGGCGGACATCGCCCGGCTCCTGCGGCGCCAACTGGCAGTCATCCAGCCATCGGTCCCGGTCGCCGATCCGCTGGAAGCCCATCCCGGGAAGCTCAGAGGCATCCGGGGGGTGGTGCTCACCGTCGAGGATGTGGCCGCCAAGTTCAAATACGGCGGCAACGTCGATACCGCCCACCGCCGGGCGGTCATCGACCGCCTGCGGGGCCGCCGCGGCCCGGGCGACCTGGCCGCCGCCGCCCACACCGAGCGCCGGTTGGACCGGCCGTGAGAGCCTACGACACGCTGCGGTCGGTGGTGCGCTTCGGACGCATCGAGACCGATCCCACCGAGCGGCGGCTGGCCCGGGCCGCATCGGTGGAGGACCTGCGCCGGCTGGCCCGCCGGCGGCTCCCCGGCGGCGTGTTCGACTACATCGACGGGGCGGCCGAGGACGAGCGGACCCTGGCGGCCAACCAGGCGGCCTTCGCCCGGGTGGCCTTCCGGCCCCGGGTGCTGCGCGGCGTGGGCCGGGTGGAGACCGGGGCCAGCCTGCTGGGCCGCCCCTTGTCCTATCCCCTGGTGCTGGCCCCGACCGGGTTCACCCGGATCGCCGACCCCGAAGGGGAACTGGCCGTGGCCCGCGCCGCGGCACGGGCCGGGCTGCCCTACACCCTGTCCACGCTGAGCACCCGTTCCATCGAGGAGGTGCGCGCCGTGAGCGCCGGCCGGCTGTGGTTCCAGGTGTACGCCTGGCGGGACCGGGGCCTGGTCGCCGAGATGGTCGAGCGGGCCGGGGCGGCCGGTTACGAAGCCCTGGTGCTCACCGTGGACACGGCGGTGCTGGGCCGCCGTGAACGGGACGTGCGCCGGGGGTTCTCCCTGCCCCCCACCATCGGGCCGGCCACCCTGATCGACGGGGCCCGCCACCCGGGGTGGACGGTGCGCTTCGTTCGGTCCGAACCCATCCGCTTCGCCAACGTGGTCGGCCGCGACGTCGGCGACGGGGCGTCACCGGTCAACCTGTCGGATTACATCAACACCCAGTTCGACCCCGGCCTGTCATGGACCGACGTGGAGTGGCTGCGCAGCGTGTGGAACGGCCCCATCGTGGTCAAAGGGGTGCAGACCGTCGACGACGCCGTGCTGGCCGCCGGCGCCGGGGTGGACGCCGTGGCCCTGTCCAACCACGGGGGCCGCCAGCTGGACGGCGCCCCGGCCACGTTCGATCTGGTGGCTCCGGTGGCCGACGCGGTGGGCGACCGGGTGGAGATCATCTGCGACGGCGGGGTGCGCCGGGGCAGCGACATCGTGAAGGCGGTGGCCGCCGGGGCCACCGCCGCCATGGCCGGCCGGGCCTACCTGTACGCGCTGGGAGCGGCCGGCGAAGCCGGCGTCGACCGGGTGCTGGGCTGGTTCCGGGCCGACATGGTGCGCACCATGAGCCTGCTCGGGGCGGCCGACGTGGCCGGCCTGGACCGGACCCTGATCGACCTTCCCGGCCCGGGGCGGGGCCTCTGACCGGTAACTCCCGACCGCGCCCCCAGGGGAGGTCGGCGATGAGATCCCCCTGACGAGCCTGCCGCCCGGGGCGACGCCGGGATCAGCTGCGGTGCTCGTCGATGATGCGCTCCACGGCGTCGGGGTCGTCGGGGGTGATGGTGGGCCGCACCCGGCCGCCCACGTCCAGCACCAGGGCGGTGCTCTTGCCGGGGCGTTTGGGGTCCAGGTTCCACCAGTGCACGAAGTCGCCGGACCCCCAGATCCGCCACCGCCCGCTCACGCCGGTCAGGGGACGGCGCGCGACCTCCCGGATCGATGAGTAGGGGATGCGCTTGGAACCCCAGAGGTAGTACCACCGGATCAGCACACCGTCGTGGTCCAGGGCGATCCGGCCGTCGTCGTAGGCGTGGCTCACATCCCCGATGTTATCAGTATCGATACTGAAAAAGGTAGGGTCTATCCATGACCAGCGCCGACCTATTGCTGCACCCGGTGCGGCTGCGCATCGTGGAGGCGTTCCTCGGGGACCGGGCCCTCACCACCAGCCAGCTGCGCGCCGAGCTGCCCGACGTGCCCCCGGCCAGCCTCTACCGCCAGGTGGCCCGTCTGGTGGGCGGCCAGATCCTGTCGGTGGTGGCCGAGCGGCGGGTGCGCGGTGCCCGGGAGCGCACCTACGTGCTGCGCAGCTCCGCCGCCAACGTGGGTCTGGACGAGCTGTCCACCATGACCGCCGAGGACCACCGGCAGGCGTTCCTGGCCTTCGTCGCCGGGCTCATCGGCGATTTCGACCGCTACCTGGCCCGGGACCGGATCGACCTGGTGCGCGACGGGGTGGGGTACCGGATGCTGGCGATGTGGTTGGACGACCAGGAGATGCGGGAGCTGGCCCTGGACCTCTACCGCATCCTCCAGCCCCGCCTGGCCCAGGGGCCGGGGCCGGGCCGCAGGCGGCGCATCATGGCATCGGTGTTCCTGCCCGGGCCCGAGGAGGGTCAGCAGACGTCGTGAACGTAGCCGCCGGAGATGGTGCGGCGAACCCAGCGTCCCTTCTTGATCACCTGGTCGCAGATCATGCACCTCTCCCCCACCCCGGCGTGCAGATTGTGGGCGTCGGGGTCCAGGGACTTGTCCACCAGCCGGTCCGTGGTGCCCCCGTACTCCGGGCTGGTGTAGGAGCCCCGGTCCGGCAGGTCCCGGCCGTAGGGCCATCGGCCCGGGGCCGGGGCCCGGGCCGGAACCGGCGAGCGGCGGCCGTGCTCGGACATGAGCGGAAATCTAGGTCGCCGCCGGGTCGGGCGGCCCCGGTTTTCCACTCCAGGGCGGGGGCCCGGCGACGATCCGGGGCAGCGGCGACCGGAACCTGCCGAACCGCTCCCCCCCGGCCGTCCACTCCCGGTGGGCGGCGACGATCTCGGAGCGGTCCCGGGCCACGTAGTTCCACCACATGAGCACCGGCTCCGGAAAAGGCTCCCCACCGATGAGCAGCGCCCGGGACCGGCCGGTCGAGGTCAATGCCATCTCGTCCCGGCCGATGCCCAGGTAGCCCAGATGGCCGGGTTCCAGTTGCCGGCGGCCCACCTCAACGGGCCGGTCCAGCGCCACCAGCCCGTACTCGTGAGACGGGTCCAGCGGCAGCACCGCCGGTCCTGGCCGCAGGTCCAGTTCGGCTGCCACGTGGGCGGTGTCGCGCCGGGCCGGCGACTCCTGGCCGGCGAACCGGCCGACCATGACGGTGACCGTGACCGTGCCCATCTCGACCCGGGGCAGTTCGCCATGATGCTCGAAAGCGGCCGGACTGTCCCGGGTGCCGGCCGGTTGGGCGACCCACAGTTGCACCCCGTGCAGCTCCCCCCGGTACGAGCCGGTGGCCTCCTCCGAGTGGGAGACGCCGTGGCCGGCGGACATCAGGTTGAGCTGCCCGGGCCGGATCACCTGCTCCGACCCCAGGCTGTCGCGGTGCAGCACCTCGCCGCTGACCAGCCAGGTCACCGTCTGCAGGCCGATGTGCGGGTGGGGGCCGATGTCCAGGCCGCGGTCCTCGCTTACCTGGGCCGGGCCCATGTGGTCCACGAAGCACCACGCCCCCACGGTCCGGCGCTCCCGGCGGGGCAGGACCCGCCGGACCCCGAAGGCCCCGACGGTGGCCTCCCGCCCGGGCAGGATCTCCAGGTCGCCGTGCTCCCGGACGTCGGCCGACCCCCGGTCGGGGGCGTCCTCCGCGGTGACCGGTCCGCTCATGACCCACCTCCTACCGGCAGGCTATTCGGCCCCCGGCTCGAGCAGCGGCAGGTCAATGCCTCAACCGGAGCCGAGCACGGCTTCGACCGCCTCCAGGGCCATCTGCGGCCAGGCCGGCGGGTAGAGGTGGGCCAGACCCGGGACCATCATGAGGCGGCATCGGATCCCGGCACGGGTGAGGCTCTGGTGCAGCGCCTCCACCGGCGCCCGGGCGAAGTCCTCGGAGCCCACCACCAGGCAGGCGGCCGTGCCGGCCCGGGCGGCGCCGCCCACCATGGCGGCCACCTCCGGGGGCGCCGGGCCGCCCGCCACCGCTATGAACCCCCGGCAGCCAGGCAGGGCGGAGCCCCCCGCAACCGGCCCAGCCCCGCCCAGCGCCATGAGCCCGGCCAGGCGGGCGCCCTGGGAACCGCCGGCCAGGATGAGCGGCACCCCCGGTGCCAGTTGGCCGGCGCGGCGGACCGCCTCGTGCACATCCGCCACCGCCAGCTGCTCATCGTCCCAGCACGGCCGCCCGTCACCGTCGGCCAACCGGGCCTCCGGCACCACCACGGCCAGGTCGGCGGCGGCCGGGTCGGCCCAGATGCCGGCCGTCTCCGAGGCGGTCACCCCGTACATGTGCAGAGCCACCACCACCGCCCGGGGGCGGCGCCCGGCGGGAACCATCACCTCCATCCCGGCCTCCCGCCGGCGGGCCGCCCCGAGGGCGGCCCGTGAACGTTCCCGCATGGTCCGGACCAGGGCCGCCCACTCCTCGAAGGCCCCGAGCCCGGCCAGGTCCGGGTCGGCCAGCTTCCGGTCCGTCCACCACGACCCGGCCGCCACCACCTCCCGGGCCTCGGCCAGCGCATCCCCTGGTCGCCCGGTGGCGCACAGCAGGCAGGCCCGGGCGTGGCCCAGCCCGGCCCGCCGCGCCGGGAACCGCCCGACCATGTCGGCGGTCAGCCGGAGGGCGCTGGCCGGGTCTCCCGCCAGATAGGCGCCGACGACCCGGCTCCAGGCCTCCAGGTAGGCGTCGGACGGGGCCGGTCGCCGCTCCACCCCGGCGACCCTAACGGCCGGGCGGTACCTGCTCCATCCAATAACGGGCGATCTCCAGCCGGGTGGCCACCCACACGTCCGGATGCCCGGTCACCAGCGCTGCGATCTCCCCGACGGCGTGGGCCCGGGCGGCCTGACCGCTGATGCGGGGGTGGAGCCCGATGCTGAGCAGGCTGGGCGCCCCGCCTCCCTCCGAGACCAGGAACTGCACCGCCCGCCGGCAGTACTCCACGAAGTCGCCCGGGGCGGAGAAGGTGCCGTAGCTGTAGTGGGCGTCGTTGTAGGTCAGCGTGTACGGCACCACCAGGTGGGAACGGCCGGAGACCTCGACGTAGTAAGGGAGGTCGTCGTTGTAGGCGTCGGCGTCGTAGACGAAGCCCCCGTGGGCCACCAGCAACTCCCGGGTCCGGTGACTGGGCATCCACCGGCTGTACCAACCCTCCGGCCGCCGCCCGGTGACCCGGGCGATGGAGGCCACCGCCGCCGCGATGGCTTCCGCCTCCTCCGCGTCGGACATGGTCCACGACTCGGCCCAGCGGTAGCCGTGGGCGCACACCTCGTGGCCGCCGTCGGCCAGTTCGGCCACCACCGCCGGGTTGGCCTCCAGAGCGGCCGCCGCGGCGAAGGCGGTGGCGGCGATCCCCCGCTCGCGCAGCAGCCTCAGCAGCCGCACCGCCCCGACCCGGGCCCCGTACTCGTACATGGACTCGACGGCGAAGTCCCTGACCCCGGCACCGGCCCGGCGGGGCACCTCCACCAGCCCTTCGTTGACACCGTCGGAGTCGAAGGTCCGCTCGGCGCCCTCCTCCAGGTTGACCACGAAGTTCACCGCCAGCCGGGCCCCGCCCGGCCACGTCAGCCGGGGCCGGTCCCGGCCGTACCCGATCAGGTCGCGGTTCACGACGGCAGGGCGAAGACGACCTGCTCGGCGGTGAGCACGTCGGCGGCCTGGCGCTCCAGGTCGAACAGGGCCACCTCGTGGGAGATGGCCTGCCGGTCGAACACGCAGTCCTCGACCACCACCGTGCGGAAGTTGAGCGACATCGACTCCACCGCGCTGGCCCGCACGCAGTTGCTGGTGGACCCGCCGGCCAGGAGCACGGTGTCCACCCCCCGGTCGATCAGCAGCGACGCCAGCGGGGTGCCGAAGAAAGCGCTGGGCCGCTTCTTGACCAGCACCTGATCGGAGGGCTCCGGAGCCACCGACGGATGGATCTCAGCCCCGGTGGAACCCTCCAGGCACCAGTTGTCGGTCTGGAGCAGCCGGCGCTTGCGGCCGTACACCCCGATGTCCCGACCGTCGGCGGCCAGCTCGAACCGGGTGTAGAACACCGGGACCCGCCTGGACCGCAGCTCGCCCAACAGCCAGGCCAGGCGGTCGAGGGCGGCCCGGCCCCGGTCGCCGCACGACGACGGGTACAGGTGGTCGGAGCCGGGCCCGGGGGCCACCATGTACCGCTGGGCGTCGATGACCACCAGGGCCGGGGTGGCCCCCAGGCCCACCGGCTGGCCGAACCCGGCCGACTCCAGCTGGCGCAGCTCGGCTTCGGTCAGGAAGGGGCGCACCCCGTCACGGACGCGCACGGTCGCTCCTGGCCGCGGCGAGGGTGCGGCGCGCCCGCTGGGCGATGGGCTCGTCGACCAGGATCCCGTCCACCCCGACCGCTCCGAGCCCGTCGGCCACGGCGGCGTCGTAGGCGGCCACCATGCGGGCCGCCTGCTCCTGCTCGGCGGCGGTGACGGCGAAGCACTCGGACAAAGGGGCCAGCTGGGCGGGATGGATGGCGTGCTTGCCCCCGAAGCCCATCTGCCGGGCCCGGACGGCCTCCCGGCGCAGGCCGTCAATGTCGCTGTAGCGGCCGTAAACGCTGTCGTGGGGCGGGTGCACCCCGGCCCGGGCGCAGGCCAGGACCAGGTCGGCCCGGGCCCGGTCCAGCACCACCACCGCCCCTCCCTCCACCGCCGGGTAGTCCAGGCCGGCCAGCCGGGACAGATCGCCGGCGCCGAAACCGAGGGTGGCCAGGCGGCACGAGCCGGATGCGACGGCCTCCGCCCGCCTCAGGCCGAGCGGGGTCTCGATGGTGGCGATCAGCCGCACCGCCCCGGGCGTCATCCCCCGGTCGCGCTCCAGCCCGGCCAGGGCGCCGTCCACCCGGGCCAGCTGGCCGGCGGACTCCACTTTGGGCACCACCAGGCCGGCCAGGCCGGGCCGGGTGACGGCCACGACGTCGTCGATCCAGTCGGGACCGGCCGGGTCGTTGACCCGCACCCACCGCTCCGGCCCCCCGGCCGGCTCGGCCAGGAACCGGGCGCACCAGGCCCGGGCCGCCGGCTTGGCCGCCGGGGCCACCGCGTCCTCCAGGTCGAGTATCACCGCGTCAGTAGGCAGCCGGACGGCCTTCTCGGCCTTGGCCGGCTCCCCGGCGGGGGCGTAGAGCATGACCGCCGGCGGCGGCGCCCCGGTCACGGCCGACCGGTCCCGCCCGGGCGCTCCGAATCGCCGTCGGCCGGCCCGGGCCGGCCGGCCGTCCCGGCCCGCTCGGCGGCATGCTCGGCGGCCAGGAAGGCCAGCCCCAGGGCCGGCAGCAGGCCGTTGCCGGCCAGGTAGCCGGCGGCGCCGTGGCCGGAGATGCCCATGGCCGCCCCGCCCGAGGCGTACAGCCCGTCGATGGCCGACCGGTCGGGGCGCAGCACCCGGGCCCGGCCGTCCACCCGCAGGCCGCCCTGGGTGTGGAACAGGGCCCCGGTGACCCGCACCCCGGCCAGAGGGGTGCCGAGCGGCTGCTCCCAGTAGGACCGGCCGAACCGGTCGGTGCCGGCCGTGCCGGCCAGGGCCCGGGTCTCCTCGATGGTCCGGTCCACGGCCGCCGGGTCGAGGCCGAAGGCGGCGGCCAGGCCGGCCGGGTCGTCGGCCCAGCGGACCGCTCCCGCCTCGACCGTGGCCCGGAAGTCGTCGAAGAGCAGGCAGGCGTCGTGGATCCGCCGGTCGAAGACCAGCACCGCGGTGCCGCCCGGCTGGGCCACCACCTCGTGGCCGAACTCGGAGTAGCCGCAGGTCTCGTCCCCGAAGCGGTGCCCGTCCCGGTTGACCAGCACCCCGCCGTGCATGATCGTGGCCCATCCGGTCAGGGTGGCGTGGGGGGTGGAGAGGGCGCCGTGCCCCTGGTAGGCGTCGAGGAAGGCGGTGTCGGCTCCCAGGCCGGTGCCGATGCGGATGGCGTCGCCCCGCGACTCGGCGCTTCCGTGGTAGGCGGCCCCGGCCATCTCCGGGATGTGGGTGCGCACCATCTCCGGGTCGGCGCCGAAGCCGTTGGTGGCCAGCAGCACTGCTGCGGTCGGCACGTCCTCGGTGCTGCCGTCCGGGTAGGCGACCACCGCCGCCCGGACCCGGCCGTCCTCCACCCGGACGTCCTGCAGCCGGGCCGGGGTCAGCAGGTCCACCGCCGGGGAGCGGTCCACCCCGGCCAGCAGGGTTTGCAGGAGCAGGGCGCCCCGGCGGTGCGGGATGGTGTGGCAGCGCAGCCGGCTGTGACCGGGGTAGGAGAAGTCCGTCGCCAGTTCGATGGGCGCCCCGGCGTGATCGGCCAGCCAGGTCACCAGCCGCCCGCTGACATCGGCCAGCGCCCGTGCCAGATCCGGGTCGGCCTGACCCTTGGTCTTGGCCATGATGTCGGCCACGAACTGGGCCGGTGAGTCGTCCACGCCGGCTCCGGCCTGCCACCGGGTACCGGCGCCGGGGACCATGGCGGTGGACATGGACGTGTTGTTTCCCTGGCGGAACTGGGGGCTGCACTCCACCACGAGCACCCGGAGCCCCAGCTCGGCCGCTCTGAGCGCGCCGGCCAGTCCCCCGCCCGCCCCGGCCACCACCAGGTCCGGACCCCCACCCGCTGTTTCAATAAGCGGAACCATGTTCCGAGCATGCTAAACGGCGCGAACGGGTGGCTTCAACACCGGGCCCGGCGGTGTTCGGGCTTGTCTGACGCGGTGTCGCATGGTAAAAGTCTCTTACGGAACACTGTTCCTATTAACGGGACAAGTAAGAGTGTGGGGGTGCATCCGCCAACCATGAAGGTCGATTCGAATGAGCGGCACCGCCCTGGTGTGGACGTCCCCGACCTGGCCGCGGTCCAGGACACGGCCCGCCGGTTCGTCCAGGAGCAGGCCGGCTTCGCTCAGGTGTACACCATCAACCGGGACGGCTTCCCCGTCGGGCGCACCATGGTGGCGGTCCTCAACGACGACTGGACCGTCGACCTGGTCCAGCGCAGCGTGCACCGCCGTTTGATGCAGATCCGGCGCAATCCCCGCATGGAGGTCGTCTGGGTTGGCCCGCCGGACCCCGGGTCGGTCAACGACCGGCCCCACGTCTACGACTTCGGGCTGGCCATCCCGCAGGTGGTGTTCCTCCGGGGGCTGGCCCAGATGATGACCGAGGAGGAGCTGGTCGCCACCTACGAGCGCCAGACGGCCGTGCAGCGGGGCAAGGGCTTGACCAAGGCCCCGTTGCGCACCCCGGACCAGGTGAGGGACGAACTGGTGGGCGTGCGGGTGTGGCCGGTACAGGTGCGGGCCGAGGGCTTCGGAGCCGGTGCCACGTCGTTCACCTGGAAGATCAGCGACGGAGGAGCAGAGTGATCAAGACCATCCTCGGCTACGACATCGAGCCGGGCGTCACCGAGGAGGAGTACGAGCGGTGGCTGTTCGACGTGCACGTACCGGACATCCTGGCCAACCCCCACGTCGACCGGCTGGCCTTCAACAAGGTCCTGCGGCCGGTGCCGACCATCAGCGGGGGCTCCCTGGCCATCCCCGACGACCTGACCTTCTACCGGATCGCCGAGATGCATTTCCGGGACGAGGCGGCCTACCAGGCCTACCGGCAGTGGTTCGCCGAGCATCCCATCCCCGATGACCGCAGCCCCCAGGGCCGTACCCGGTTCAAGTTCTACGTGGTCACCGAGGTGACCGAGGTGGAGCAGGGCGCCGACCTGCCCCCGTCGTTCCTCGAGGACGCCGCCGGCTGATGACCTCCGATGCCGCCCGGGTGGGTGCCGCCGTCGACGAGCTGAGCCGCTTCGCCGTCTCCCTGTCCTGGGAGGACCAGGGTCCGGACGTACGGGCGGCGCTGCAGCGGGTGCTGGCCGACAGCCTGGCGGTCGTGATCGCCGGCGGGCGGCTACCCGAGGCCCGCCGCCGGCGCAACGCCCTGCCGCCCTCCACCGGGCCGGCCACCGCCTTCGGCGAAGCTGACACCGTCGCTGTCTGCGATGCGGCGTGGCTCAACGGCTGCTCCCTGGTGGCCCTGGAGATGGACGAGGGCAACAAGCGCATCCGGGGCCACGCCACCGCCCACGTGCTGCCGGCCGCCCTGGCCCTGGCCGAGTCCGGCCGGGTCAGCGGGGCGGCCTTCGCGGCGGCGTTCCTGGCCGGTCACGAGGTAGCCAGCCGCTTCGGTCAGGCCACGGTGCTGCACCCCGGGGTGCATCCACACGGCAACTGGGGGGTGACCGGCGCGGCGGCGGTGGCCGCCCGCCTGGCCGGGGCGGACGCCCGGGCCATGGCCGCCGCCATCGACGCGGCCGGGGCGCTGGCCCTGGCCACCCCGTTCGACGTGGCGCTGCAGGGGCTGCCGGTCCGCGACGCCTGGATCGGGCAGGCCAACGTGTCCGGTATCAGGGCGTGGGCGGCCGCCGACGCCACCCGGTCGGCCACCGGGGTGGCCGCCGTCAGCCTGGGCCGGCTGCTGGGCCGGATCGACCCCGACGCCCTGACCGCCGGGTTGGGAGGCGACCCGGCTGTCACCGGCGGATACATGAAGCGTCACGCCTCCTGCTCGTACACCCATCCCCCCGCCGACGCGGTGCTGGCCCTGCGCGACCAGATCGATCTCGGCGACGGCTCCGGTATCGCCGAGATCGTGGTGGAGACCCACCATCTGGCCGCCGGCCTGGACCGCACCGAGTGGCCGTCGCGCCTGGCCGCCATGTTCTCCGTGCCCTACGTGGTGGCCACCGCCCTCGCGGCCGGCGGTTGCCCCCCGGAGCAGTTCGACGAGGCGCACCGGGCCGACCCGGTCCGCCGGGACCTGGCCGCCCGGGTGCGGGTCCTGCACGACCCGGAGCTGGACCGCCGGCTGCCGGCCGAGCGGGTGGCCCGGCTGACCGTGCGGGGCACAGACGGTTGGGAACGGACGGTGGAGATGCCCAACCCGGTCGGCGACTCCGACTTCCAGCCCCTCACCGGGGCCGACCTGCGCACCAAGGCGGCGACCCTTCTCGGCAGCGACGGGGACGCCGACCGGGTGGCCGCCCTCGCCGCCGAGCTGGTGTCCGCCACCGACGTGACCGGGCCCCTGACAGATCTGCGCCGCCTGGCCGCTCGGCCCGCAACGAAGGAGGCCCCGTGCTCCGCGTGAAAGCCATCGCCCCCCTTCTCCTCACCGACGAGGAGGTGGCCCGCCGCCAGGACCGCTACGACCGACTGGGTGGTGACCGGCTGGCCGTGACCCTGGTCAACCTGACCGGGGAGGGGGCGCCGGACCGCTTCGACACGCCGGCCCAGATTGCGGCGTCCGAGCGGCTCACCGCCGAGGAGATAGGCCGCACCGACCCGGCCCGCTTCGACGTGGTCCTGCCCGACTGCGTGCTGGACCCGGCCGTGGGCGAGGTCGCCGACCCGCCCGTCCCGGTCGCCGGCATCCTGCACCTGGTGGCCGGGTACCTGGCGTCGCTGGGCCGGCCCTTCGCGGCGGTGACCCGCAACCGGGTCATCGGCGACGAACTGGCCCGGAAGGTGGAGCACTACGGCCTGGGCCGGTGGCTCACCGGGGTGCACGTGCTCGACGTGGACTTCTGCCTGGTGTCCGACCACCGGGGATGGGCCGACGCCATGGCCCCGCTCCGGTCCGGGCTCGAGTCGGCCGGGGTGCGCACCTTGTTCAACGGGTGCTCGGCGGTCGACATCGACACCGACCATCTGGGTTCGGTGGCGGTGGTCGATCCCACCGCCCTGGCCCTGCAGCTGCTGAGCCTGGCCCCGGCGGCCGGACTGGTCGGGGCCGGGTCCGCCTGAGATGACCGACGTGCTGCTCCGGCTGCGGGGCCTCACCAAGTCGTTCAACGGGGTGAAGGTCCTCTCCGACGTGGCCCTCGACCTGCGGGCCGGGGAGATCCACGGTCTGGTGGGCCAGAACGGCTCGGGCAAGTCCACCCTGATCAAGTGCCTGTCCGGCTACCACACCCCGGACCCCCACTGGGAGCTGGAAGTGGACGGGACCACCCTCACCCGGGGGCTGCACCCGGGGGAGCCGGCCCGGCTGGGCATCAGCTTCGTGCACCAGGATCTGGGCGTCATCGGCGACATGACCGTGCTGGAGAACCTCCTATTCCACCGGCTGGGCCAGGACCGCCGCCCCTACATAGCCTGGCGGCGGGAGCAGCGTCAGGCCCGCCAGCTGCTCGGATCGTTCGACCTGGACCTCGACCCGCGGGCCAAGCTGGGGTCGCTGCGCCCGGTGGAGCAGGCTCAGGTGGCCATCATCCGGTCCCTGATGCAGCTCCGGGACCGGTCGGGCGGTGACGGTCCCGGCCGGGGCGTGCTGGTACTCGACGAGGCCACCACCTTCCTGGACCGGACCGGCAAGGAGAGCCTGCACTCCCTGCTGCGCTCCATCGCCGCCGGCGGATCGGCGGTGCTGTTCGTGTCCCACGACATCGGCGAGGTGCTGGGCCTGGCCGACCGGGTCACGGTGCTGCGCGACGGCCGGGTGGTGGAGACCGCCGAGAGCACCGACCTCACCGCCGACGATGTGGTCGGCCTGATCGTGGGTGGCGACCGGTCGGTGCGCCTGGAGCACCTGGCCGGCGAGGAGACCGAACCGCCCGTCTCCGTCGGGGACGCCCCGGTCATCGACCGCGACCGGCCCCGGGCCCCGGTGACCAGGCTGGCGGTCAGCGGCCTCGACGGCCCGCACGTCCACCAGCTGAGCTTCGAGGCGGCGCGGGGCGAGATCGTCGGGATCACCGGGATCGTGGGATCCGGCTGGGAGTTCGTCCTCGAGCACGTCTACGGCGCCTCCCCCGCATGGGGCGGGCGGTTGCAGATGGACGCCACCAGCCTGGACCTCGACCGCCTCACCCCGGGGCAGGCCCTGGAACTGGGCATGGTGTTCGTCCCGTCCGACCGCCTGCGCCAGGGGATCATCTCCGAGCTGACCCTGGAGGAGAACGTCATGCTCCCGGTGCTGGACCGCTCCTTCAGCCGCGGCCGCCTGCAGCTGAAGGAGCTGCGCCTGCGCTGCGAGGACGTGCTGCGCGGCCACGCCGTCACCCCGGCCCAGCCCCGCCGGCCCATCGGCACCCTGAGCGGGGGCAACCAGCAGAAGGCCGTGCTCGGCAAGTGGCTGCAGCTGCGACCGCGGGTGGTGCTGCTCAACGAGCCGACCCAGGGGGTGGACGTGGGCGCCCGGCAGCTGATCTTCCGGATCATCCGGGAGGCGGCCCGCCAGGGGGCGGTGGTGCTCTACGCCTCCGGCGACTGGGACGAGGTGTCCCGCCTGGCCGACCGGGTGGTCGTCATCGCCGACGGCCGGGTGGCCGAGACGCTGGCCGGCGACGACGTCACCGTGGACCGGATCGCCTCCTCCGCCTATCGCGGCACCCGCCGCAGCGCCGACATGGCCCGGGCGTCCGACATGTGGACCGGAGCCAACTAGCAGATGCGAGAAGGGAAAGAGACTGTGGCCACAGCCAAGACAGCTCGCTACGGGGAGAGCTTCCTGCGCCGGTTCGGGGTGGTGATCGTGTGGGCGGCGGTGGTGATCGCGTTCTCGGTGGTCAAGCCCCACACCTTCCCCACCACCTCCAACTTCTCCACCCTGTTCGCCTCGCAGGCCCCACTGGGGATCCTGGCTCTGGCCCTGGTGATCCCTCTGAGCGCCGGCGACTACGACCTGTCCGTGGCCAGCGTCCTGAACTTCTCCTCGATGCTGGTGGCGGTGCTCAACACTCAGCACGGCATGCCCGTCGGCGAGGCCGCCCTGCTGGGTGTGGTGTTCGGGGGGGTGGTGGGCCTGGCCAACGGCCTGATCTGCGTGCTGGCCGACATCGACCCGTTCATCGTCACCCTGGGGGTGGGGACGTTCCTGGACGGTCTGACCCTCTGGATATCCAAGTCGGCCCCGGTCAGCGGGGTGTCCCAGAACCTGGTGAACCTGGTGGTGGTGCACCGGTTCCTGGGCCTGTCCCTGGAGTTCTGGTACCTGATGATCCTGGCCGTGGTGGTGTGGTACTTCTTCGACTTCACCCCGCCCGGGCGGCGGGTGCTGATCGTGGGACGGGGCCGGGAGGTGGCCCGTCTCTCCGGGCTGCGGGTCAGGCGCATCCGGATCCTGTCGTTCGTGGCGGCCGGCGTGCTGAGCGGCCTGGCCGGGGTGGTCTATGTGGGTACCAGCGGATCGGCCGACCCGTCGGCCGGGACCTCGCTGCTGCTGCCGGCCTTCGCGGCGGTGTTCCTGGGCGCCACCACCATCGCCCCCGGCCGGTTCAACCCGTGGGGGACCATGGTGGCGGTCTACTTCCTCACCACCGGCATCAACGGTCTGGCCCAGATCGGCGTGTCCACCTTCGTCCAGCAGCTGTTCTACGGCGGTGCCCTGGTCATCGCCGTGCTCCTCTCCAGCCTGGTCGGCCGGCCCAGCCTGCGTAAGGCCCGGGCCGCGGCGGCGACCACGGAGATCGGCACCGAACCCGGCGGCGGCCCCCCGGTGGGGACCGAGCCGTCCACGGCGGCCCGCTCCAGCTGAGATCCCGCAATCACCGACACCAAGACAATGGAGGAAACACCTTGAAGCAGTTCATCCGTTTCGGCGCCGCTCTGGCGGCCGTCGGCCTGGTGGCCGGGGCCTGCTCGAGCAGCAGCAAGACCGGCAGCTCGACCAGCCCCACCACCGCCTCGTCCGGGTCCTCGGCCACCACCGCCGCGGGCTCCGGGAGCGGCTCGGGAGACGCCGGGGTGGCCCAGGCCACCGCCCTGATCAGCAAGTACCTGGGCAATCCGTCGTTCGACTCGCCCGGGCCGGCCGTCGACGCCGCCTCCCTCAAGGGCAAGACCATCTTCTCCATCCCGGCCAGCTCCAGCGTGGCTTTCGTCAACACGGTGGACAAGGCCATGGGCCAGTACGCCAAGGACCTGGGGATCAACTACACCGACTACCCCAACCAGCAGCAGCAGTCGCAGTGGGTGCAGGGCATGAACCAGGCCATCTCCAGCAAGGTCAACGCCATCGACCTGCTGGCCGGCATCCCGCCCGAGCAGCTGGCCCCCCAGGTGCAGCAGGCCAAGTCGGCCGGGATCCCCACGGTGGACACCAACGAGCGGGACGCCAGCCAGCCGACACAGCCGTACGTGGCGGCCTACGCCTTCGCCCCGTTCAACCTGGCCGGCCAGTTGATGGCGGCCTGGTCGGTGGAGCAGACCAAGGGCAAGGCCGACGTGCTGCTGGTCACCTCCAACGCCGACGTCAGCTCCCAGGCCGTGCAGGACGGCGTGACCAGCGAGATGAGCAAGGCGTGCAGCAGCTGCAAGGTCTCCTCGGTCAACGTCAACCCGGTGGACTGGGCCACCAAGCTGCAGACCACGGTCGAAGGCAAGCTGTCGTCGGACCCGGGTATCAACTACATCCTGCCGGTGTTCGACAGCATGGCCCAGTTCATAGCCCCGGCCATCGTGTCGGCCGGTAAGTCCGGCCAGGTCCACGTGGCCAGCTTCAACGGCACGCCGGCCATCCTGGACATGATGCGTACGGGCGACGTGGTCACCATGGACGTCGGTGAGAACACCGCCGACGTGGCCGCCGCCGGGCTGGATCAGCTCATGCGGGTCATGGCCAAGATGCCCCCCGGCGACGAGAAGATCAACGTCCGGGTGCTGACCAAGGACAACGTCAAGGACGCCGGGGTGCCGGCCCAGAACGGCCAGGGCTACGGCAACGCCTTCATTCAGGGCTACGCCCAGACCTGGGGGGTATCCCCCAGCCAGCTGGGAGGCTGAGCGGGCAGGTCCGCACCTCCCCGGGGCGCCACGGCGGGATGACCGCGGTCGGAGCCCTCTTAGAATCGGTGGTGGTGGCGCCTGCCCGCCCGGGCGCCGCCACCACCGGTAGCAACCTCCGCGAGAGGCACGGAAAGGCGAGAATCCCCAACATGGCAGGTCAGAACGCGGAGACCGGAAACAACTCGGCATCGACGGTGGAGCGGGCGGCGGACATCCTGCTGCTGTTCGCCAGTTCATCTTCCCCCCAGCTGGGCGTCACGGAGATCGCCACCGCCCTCGGCATGTCCAAGTCGGCCGTGCACCGGATCCTGCTGTCGTTCCGCAACAAGAACCTCCTGGAGCTCGACCCGGATTCCCGCAAGTACTCCCTGGGACCCACCCTGCTGGGCCTGGGGGCCAAGTACCTGGGTCAGCTCGACATCCGCAGGATGGCCGCCCCCGAGCTGACCGCCCTGTCCCGCATGACCAACGAGACGGCCACCCTGTCGGTCCGCAGCGGCGACCAGCGCGTCTACGTCGACCAGGTCACCCCCGACCGCGAGGTCCTCATGTCGGTGCAACTGGGCATGGCCCACCCGCTCCATGCCGGGGCCTCCTCCAAGGCGTTCCTGGCCTTCCTGCCCCCCGACGAGATCGACGGTTACCTGTCCGGGACCCTGCACCAGGTCACATCCCGCACGGTGACCGACGTCCGCAAGCTGCGCCGGGAACTGGTCACCATCCGCCAGAGGGGGTGGGCCCAGTCGCTCGGCGAGCGTCAGGCCGGGGCCGGGTCGGTGGCCGCCCCGGTGTTCGACGCCAGGGGCGTCCCGGTGGCGGTGGTCAGCGTGTGCGGCCCGGCCGAGCGCATGGCCGGCGAGATCGACGACTGCGCCGGGCACCTGCTGGTGTGCACCGGGCGGCTGTCCGCCCAGCTCGGCTACCACGCCGCCGGCAACGTGGGGTGACCACCGCCGGCCACCATCTGGGCCGGGCCGGGGCGGAGCCCTGGTCGGCCGTGCCCGCCGGGGTGCGCCGCCGGGTGGTGTTCCTCGTCGCCGACATCCTGGCCGCCGCGGTATCGGCCCGGGACCGGCCCGAGATCGCCGCCGCCCGGCGGGGACTGCTCGCCGGTTCGGCCGGGCCGTCCACCGTGATCGGCCACCCGGGCGGGGCGGCGCCGGCGGTGGCCGCCCTGGTCAACGCCCTGCCGGTGGCCGCCGAGCAGCTGCAGGACGGCCACCGCCAGGCCCGGGGGCACCCGGCGTCGCACGTGGTGCCGGCCGTGCTGGCCGCGGCCGAGGCCGTCGGCGCTCCGGGCCCCGAAATACTGGCAGCCGTGCTGACCGGCTGTGAGGTGGGCATCCGGGTGGGCGACGCCATGGGCGGCACTCCCCCCGGCGTGCACGACATCGGCACCTGGGGCGTGGTCGGCGCCGCCGCCGGGGTGGCCCGGCTGGCGGGTGGCGGCGCGGCGGCGGACATAGCGGCCGCCGTCGACCTGGCTGCGGCCCTGGCCGGCCGGCCCGACGCCACCACCGTCTTCTCGGGGGCGGACGGGCAGCATCTGCTGCTGGGGCTGGCCGCCCAGTCGGCCCTGGTGGCCGGGACGTCGGCGGCGGCCGGCCTGCGGGCCCCGGCCGGCACCCTGGAGCGGCACTTCCTGCCGGCGGTGGGCGCCCACCCCGACCCGGCCCGCCTGACCGCCGGGCTGCCCGGCTCCGGCTGGGGGCGCCACCGGATCCTGGACGGGTACATCAAGCGCCACCCGACCTGCGCCCACCTCCACGGGGTCAACGACGCGGTCGAGGACCTGCTCGCTGGCGGGCGGGTCGACCCGGACCGCATCGGCACCGTCGTGGTGCGCACCTACGGGGCGGCCGCCGCCTTCTCCGACCCGGCACCCGCCAACGACCTGGCCGCCCGGTTCAGCATCCCCTACACGGTGGCCGTGGCCCTGGTGTCGGGCCGCCTGGACGCCGGCAGCTTCTCGCCCCGCTGGATGGCCGACCCGGCGGTGCGGGCCCTGGCGGCCCGGGTCCAGGTGCGCCACGACCCGGCCCTGGACCCCGGCTACCCGGCGGGCCGGCCGGCGGTCGTCACGGTGGGAAAAAGGGACGGCACCGTGGCCGAGGCGTCCGCCTCCCGCCCCCGCGGTGACGGTCCCGACGCCCTGGACCACCCGGGGGTGGCGGACAAGCCGTTCAACCTGTTGGCGGCGGCGGTGGGCCCGGACCAGGCCCGGGCCGTGCTGGACGCGGTGGAATCCCTCGAGCGGGCCGGGGCCGCCCCCCTGGGCCGGGTGCTGCGGGGGCTGCCCGGCGCCGGCGCGGGCCGCTAGTTCGGGTCCCCGGGGCGGGTATGGGACCGGCCGGCCAGCCGCAGGACCATCCGGGCGGAGCGGACCACCGCCTCGTCTATGAACCGCCCGTCGGCGGTCACCGCCGTACCCGAACCCTGCCGCCCGGCGGCCTCGTAGGCGT
>DASSZD010000029.1:0-17936 GCA_035702985.1 Acidimicrobiales bacterium | reverse complement strand
GCCGGCCGGCACGGTTGCTCCTGGCACCTCGGCCCCCCCGGTGCCGGTCACGGTCGCGCCGGTCACGGCGGCCCCGGTCACGGCGGCACCGGTCACGGCGGCGCCACCGGCCGGATCGTCGGGGGCGGCCGGGCTGGTGACAGCCGCCGGCGCCGGCTGGACGGCGTCCGGGCTGGACGGCCCGGTGCCGGCCGCCGGGACCTGCCACTACGGCCGGGCCGCCGACGGCTACCCGCTGCCCGATCCCGCCTGCACCCCGGGGGCGGTCGACCCCACCGTCACCCAGGCGGACCTCCGCTCCACGGTGTGCCGGGCGGGCGGCTATTCCCGGTCGGTGCGGCCGCCGGAGCGGCTGTCCGGGCCGTTCAAGCGGCTCTCCGAGGCCGCCTACCGGGACCCCCGGGCGTCGTCGGGCACCGAGCTCGACCACCTGGTCCCGCTGGGACTGGGCGGGGCCAGCGACACACGCAACCTGTGGGCCCAGCCCGACCAGGGCCGGCCCGCCCAGTTCGACCCGCAGGACCCCTTCGGGATCAACGCCAAGGACGGCGTGGAGGACCGCCTCCACGACGCCGTGTGCCGGGGCCAGGTCGGCCTGGCCGCCGCCCAGCAGGCCATCGCCTCCGATTGGACCACCGCCCTGGCCCGGCTCGGGGTGAGCCCCTGACCGGAGCCGGTCCGGCCCGGGGCGAGCGGCCGGGCGCCCAGGGCTCTACCATGTAACCCCCCGGGCGCTTAGCTCAGTTGGTTAGAGCACCGCGCTTACAACGCGGTGGTCGGGGGTTCGAGTCCCTCAGCGCCCACTCCGGAACAGAATACGAACCCCCTGTGCCTGCAGATGCTTCTCGTTTCGTGAGGTGCTCAGCGTTGGCCGGGGCATGCCCCGGGAGAGTCGTCAGCTCGGAGCGACGATTTCGAAGCCAGCCGCATCCGCAGCGTCAGCCAGCTTGGTGTCGTAGACGACGAAGCCCGTAATCCCATCGGACAGCGTGAAGGCACTGGCCAGATGGATGGCGTCGAGGGTCCGGAGGCCGACGGGGTCCGCCCAGCCGGCGCGGTCCAAGACTTCTTGCCCCAGGGGAACCAGGTCCAACCCGGCCAGAAGTTGACGAGCTTCGGCGACGGCATCGGCGTCGAGACGGCGGCACACGCGGATCAGCTCGATGGCGGAGATCTCACTGGTCACCTTCGGTGTTTCCATATGCTTGCTCAGCCAGGCCGCCAGCGCGTCGCTCTCCGGCTCGTCGAAGATCAGCTTCACGAGAGCGGAGGTATCCATGTAGATCACCGCTCGGCGCGCAACTCCTCGAGGTGGTGCGACGCAGAGCGCTCTCCCCTGGATCGGCGCCTTCGGGCGGGCATGCGGAATGCTGCTTTGGCCGGAAGGAGTTGCCCTCCTGCCACCAAGCGGTCGCGCAGGGCTTCTAACGGACCTGGTGGGACGAGAAGCGCCACTAGCTGGCCTCTCTCGGTGACTTCGACGGTCGCGCCGGCCTTGACCTCATCTATGTACCGGCTGGCGTGCTGGCGAAGTTCCCGCACTCCGATCCTGGTCATGCCCTCAGCGTAGCACGTGTTGTGCTACTCGTTGACACTCGCCCCCCGCAGGCCGGCCAGTCCGTCCAGGCTGGCCGCGTTCTTCTCCTCCCAGTACCGCTCGATGCCCTCGGGGCCCTTGCGGGCCGCCCACTCGTCCATGGTCGGCCGGTGCCCGTCGAAGGTCATCAGCGGCACCCCGTAGCCGCACGAGTCGGAGATCCGCTCCAGGTCCACCACCACCACGGACCGGACCCCGGTCCCGTCCCCGGCCGGGAACCGCCGGCGCAGGGCGTCGAAGCCGTCGTCTCCGGGCAGCACCGGCCGGCCCCGGCCGTGCAGCCGCACGATGCGCGGTGGACCCTGGAAGGCGCAGAACATGAGCACGACCCGGCCGTTCTCCCGGAGGTGGGCCACGGTCTCGATGCCGCTGCCGGTCTGGTCCAGGTACAGGACCTGCCGCTCGGCCGCCACCACGAACTCGTGGCGGTTCCCCTTGGGGGAGCAGTTGACGTGACCGTCGGCGGCCACGGGTGCGGTGGCCACGAAGAACACCGGCTGCTCCTGCAGCCAGGCGGCCAGGCGGTCGTCAACGCGGTCATAGGTGCGGCCCATGCCACAGTCTCGGCGACCCGCCGGCGGGCTGCAACCGGCCGCCCGGCACGCGGAGATCCCGGCGCGCCGGTCAGTCGTCCTCTGGCACCCAGTCCAGCAGGCGCACCCGGCGGACCGTCTCCACGTGGCGGCGGGCGGCCCGGGCCGCTTCGGCCGACTTGCCGGCCCGCACGGCGTCGGCGATCCGCTGATGCTGGGCCAGGGACTTGACCGGCCGGCCCGGCTGGCGCAGCGATTCGAGCCGGCTCTCTTTGATCATGCCGGCGATCTGGCCGTAGAGACCGGCCAGGATCGGGCTGTGGGCCGCCGCCACCAGGGCGGCATGGAACAGCTCGTCACCTTCTGACGCGTCCGCCCCCTGCTCGACCTCCTCCTCCATGGTCCTCAGAGCGGAGTCCAGAGCGGCCAGGTCCGCTTCGGTGCGGCGCCGGGCGGCCAGCTCCGCCAGTTTGGTCTCCACGGCCTCCCGGGCGTCGAGCACGTCTGGCAGCCGTCCCCGCCGGTCCACCAGCGCGGCCAGCGTCTCGACCGCGTCCACCGGCCTGGCCAGGTACATCCCGCCCCCGTGGCGCACCTCGATGATCCCCTGGACCTCGAGAACCAGGAGGGCCTGCTTGAGGGTGTTCCGGCTGACGCCCAGCGCCTGGGCCAGCACCCGCTCGCTCGGCAGGCGGCTGCCGGTCTCCATCTCCTCGGCCCGGATGTGCTCGATGATGCGGTCCACGAGCTGCTCGTACAACCGGAGCCGCACGACCGGCCGCAGGGCGCCCGGTGCCGAATCCTGCGTCACATTGCCCACGTGGCGATCTTATCGGCAGCTCCTCTGCACTTAACGGAATCAGTGGTTGAGTGGCTCAGCCAAAACACTGGACAAGTGGCTCAACCACATCTATCATCAGCGGTGACAGACGTCACCTTTGGCGACATCCCTGGGGGGATCAGGGAGAGGGGAAGTTCACTTGCACCAGTTCGGACTCGATGTCGGTGTGGGCTTCGTTACGGCAGCCATCCTGGCGTTGTCGGCCGTCGCCTTCACCCTGGAATACGCCGTGAGCAGGGTTGCCAACCTGGCCCACGGCGAGCTGCTGACCATAGGGGCGTTCGCCGCCTGGCTGGTCCAGAGGGACACCGGCAGCGTGATCCTGGCCGCCGCGTCGGCCGCTGTGATCGGGGGCCTGGCCGGCGTGGCGACCAACGTGTTCTTCATCGAGCGGTTCTCGAGGAAGCCGGTGCTGGTCACCCTGATCGCTTCGCTGGGCCTGTCGCTGATCCTGCAGAACGTCCTGGTGATGATCTTCGGGGCGGCCACCAAGTCGTACAAGATCAATCAGGGAGCACCGCATCACTACGGGCCGTTCGTGTTCACCCGGGCCGAGCTTCTGGTCATGCTTTCTGCGGTCGTGGTGGCCATCGCCCTCTACGGTCTGCTCCAGTGGACCAAGTTCGGCCGGGCCCTGCGGGCGGTGGCGGAGAACCGGGATCTGGCCCGGGCGAGCGGTGTCCCGGCCACGAGGGTCATCACCCTCACATGGCTGCTGGCCGGGGTGATCGCCGGGTTCGCGGGCTTCGTGCTGGCCGAGAACGTGGGCGCCTTCAGCCCCAGCTTCGGCAACAGCTTCCTGCTGATCACCATCACCGCCACCGTGGCCGGCGGCCTGGGCCGCCCCTACGGCACCCTGATCGGAGCGGTGCTGGTCGGCCTGGCCCTGGAACTGGCCGGTAGCTACACCAACTCCAGCTACGAACTGGCCATCGCCTTCGCCATGCTCGTCGCTCTCATGCTGCTGCGACCCAACGGGCTGCTGGCCGGGCGGGGGAGGCTGGTCCGGGTATGACCTACCTGGTCACCATCGTCACCGAGGCCTGCATCTTCTCCATCATGGCCCTCGGATTGAACCTCATCTGGGGCATGTCCGGGGATTTCGACCTGGGCTACTACGGCTACATAGCCCTGTCCACCTACCTGACCATCGTGCTCTCCGACGGTCCGGCCCAGGCCCCGGTCCAGTACGTGTTCGGCACGTCGCTGCCGTACCCGCTGTCGGTGCTCATCGCCACGGTGGTGGTGGTGGCAGTGGGCGCCGTCGTCGGTGCGGTGGCCCTGAGAGGGTTACGGGAGATCTACTTCGCCCTGACCACTCTCGGGGCGGTGAGCGCCCTCTACATCGTGGTCGGGGTCTACACCCCCCTCTTCAACGGGTTCAACGGGGTGTCTGGGCTGTACAACCCCATGGGGACCGTCCTCGGCATCGGCTACAACGGCTACCACTACTTCCTGCTGGCCCTCTCGGCCGTGATCCTGGTCGCCGTGGCCTGGGTGGTCCAGCGGATCTCCGGCAGCCCGTTCGGCCGCCTGTTGCGGGCCGTGCGCGACGACGAGCCGGCGGTGGCCGCCTACGGGCGCAGCGTGTTCTGGACCAAGTACAAGGCCTACCTGATCGGCGTGTCGTTCTCCGGGCTGGCCGGCGGCCTGTTCGCCGCCTTCCTCGGGTCGTTCAATCCCACCGCCTGGCAGCCCATCGAGGTGCTCACCCTGTACGCCGGTGTCCTGGTCGGCGGCCGGGGGAACGTCAAGGGGGTCATCGCCGGCACCTTCGTGGTGTACATCGGCTTCGTGGAGCTGACCAGGTACCTGCCCAACATGCCGGGCCACGCGGAGTTCGCGCCGGCGCTGAGGCAGGTGCTCATCGGCCTCCTGATCATCCTGTTCCTGCGCTTCCGGCCCCAGGGGGTGTTCCCGGAGCGCCTGGGCGTGGACGTAGGAGACTCGCCCGGCTGGGCCACCCGGCTGCGGCGGGGGCCGCGGACCATCAAACCCGAGCTGGTCGGTGCCAGCGTGGCGGAGGGGGATCGATGAGCGGCGAAGTCGCCCTCGACGTGCGTGACCTGCACATCAGCTTCGGCGGGGTCAAGGCGGTGGACGGCTGCAGCTTCGAGGTTCCCGCCGCCACCGCCGTGGGCCTGATCGGCCCCAACGGGGCCGGCAAGAGCACCGCCATCGACCTCATATCGGGCTTCCAGCCGCCCGACGCCGGCCAGGTCCACTTCCACGGGACGCCGCTGATCGGCAAGAGCCCCCACGTCATCTCCCAGCTGGGACTGGTGCGCACGTTCCAGTCGCCCCGGGAGTGGGGGAGCCTGACGGTGATGGACAACGTCATGCTGGGGCTGAAGGCCTTCGACCGGGAGCGGGCATCCCTGGCCCTGTTCGGGCTCGGCAAGGTCAAGAAGCAGGAGGACCGGGACCGCGTCAGGGTCCGTGAGCTCCTGGACAGCTTCAACCTGACGGCGGTCAAGAACCTGCCCGCCAGCCGGCTCAGCGGGGGCCAGAAGCGGCTGGTCGAGTTCGCCCGGATCGCAGCCGCCGCCCCCCGCTTCGTCATCCTGGACGAACCTATGGGCGGGGTGAACCCGGTGCTGGGCGAGCGGATCGGGGCGGCCATCAAAGAGCTGGTGGCCAACGGCAGCACCGTGATGGTGGTCGAACACAATCTGGCCTTCATCGACGCCGTTTGCGACTCGGTGGTCGTCATGGCCCAGGGGCGAGTGATCGCCCAGGGCCCCTACAGCAGCCTCCGGGACAACCCTGAGGTGGTCAGCGCCTACCTGGGGGAGATGGACAATGTCTGAGCCCGGTCTCGAGGTCTCCGGGGTCACCGCCGGATACGGTGGACCGCCCATCATCCAGGACGTGTCGATCTCGGTGGCCCCCGGCCAGATCGGGGCCATCGTGGGTCCGAACGGTGCCGGCAAATCCACCCTCCTCAAGGCCATCGTCGGGCTGGCCAGGATGAGCTCCGGCGAGGTCCGGGTGCGGGGTGAGAGGATCACCGGCCGGCGCACCGAGCAGTTGGCCAGCCTGGGCCTCAGCTACGTGCCCCAGGTCGCCAACACCTTCCCCGGGATGACCGTCCGGGAGAATCTGGAGGTGGGTGGCTACCGGCGGCGGGGCGGGGTGGCGCAGCGCATAGACGAGCTGTGCGACCTGTTCTCCGATCTGCGCCCGGCGCTCAAGCGCAAGGCCGCCAACCTGAGCGGTGGCCAGCGCAGCATGCTCGCCATGGCCCGCGGCCTGATGAGCGAGCCGGTGGTCATGCTCCTGGACGAGCCCAGCGCCGGCCTGTCACCGATATTCCAGTCGATGCTCTGGGAGCAGATCCAGCAGATCGCCGCCACGGGCGTGGGGATCTGCATCGTGGAGCAGAACACCAGGCGGACCCTGCAGTACGCCGACTGGGGATACGTACTGGTCCTGGGAAAGAACCGGCTCGACGGCCCGGCCCGGGACCTGCTGCACAACGACGAGGTGGTCAACCTCTACGTCGGACGTCTGAACTGACCCGGCTCGCGCCACAAACGAAGTAGGAGCCACACCCCGGCAGCCGCCCGGCCGACCGGAGCAAATCAATGGGAGGGATCAAATGAAGAAACTCGGTTCTGTCCTCGCGGGCGGGATCCTGGTGACCGCCACCGTGACCGGCTGCGGATCGTCGAAGTCGTCGTCGACCGCAACCGGCAGTAGCGGAGGGGGGAGCGGAGGCTCGGCCACCTACGGGGTCCTGTCGTGCTTCACCGGCCGCCTGGCCAGCCTGGGGCAGGCGATGATGCAGGGGGCCAAGGTCGCGCAGCAGGAGGTCAACGACGCCGGTGGCGTCCTCGGAAAGCAGGTGTCGCTGGTCCAGGGCGACACCGGCTGCGACCTGGCCGACTCGGTGCCGACCACCCAGCAGATGCTCTCCAAGGGAGTGGTCGGGGTCATCGGTCCGGAGACCCAGGAGATCTCGGCGGTGGAGCCCATCCTCAAGGGGGCGGGCATAGTGGACGAGTTCCAGGGCGGCGACACCAGCCGGGACCACCAGACCGACCCCCTGCTGTTCCGGGACAGCCCGTCGGACTCGCAGCTCGGCGTGGCCATGGCGCTGTGGGCCCATCAGAAGGGCTACCAGCGGGCCGCCCTGCTCTTCTACACCGACGCCGCGGCGCAGACCCTGATCAAGCCCATCCAGGACACCTTCAAAAAGCTCGGGGGGACCATCACCACGACGGTCTCGGTGACCCCCGGCCAGACTTCGTACGCCCCCGAGGTGCAGAAGGTCATCGCCTCGAACCCCCAGGTGATCTTCACCCAGACCGACGCGCCCACGGCGGCGGTCATCTTCCGGGACTTCCAGCAGACCAACAACCTGGCCATCCCCTTCATCGGAACTGATGTGACCGCCGGATCGGACTACCTCAAGGCGGTCACCTTCCCGGTGGCGCACGCCCATCTCACCTCAGTCTACGGAACATCCGTCACCGGGGCCGGCAATACGGAGTTCATGAACCTGTTCACCAAGCAGAACCCCGGGCAGCAGCCGCTGGCCAACGCCAACTACGCCTACGACGCGGTCATCTCCCTGGCCCTGGCCGACGACTACGCCAAGACCTTCAACGGACACACCGTGGCCAAGGACATGAAGCAGGTGACTAACCCTCCCGGCACGGCCTGCGCCACCTACGCCTCCTGCCTGGCGCTGCTCAAGAAGGGGACCAAGATCAACTACGAGGGCGCCAGCGGCTCCCTCGATTACAACCAGTACAACAACACCTTCGGCCCGTACGGGGCGTTCGTAGTGGACGCGCAGGGCAACGAGCAGCAGATGGGTGTGATGAGCGCCAGTCAGCTGGCCAAGGCCACGCCTTGATCGGAGCTGGATGCCTGCGGCCGGCGGACCGCCGGCCGCAGATCGACCGGGCGACCAGCAGGGGAGAGGAGAGCGGAAGTGAGTGACGGAGTGGCGGAAATCCCGTCCTGGAGCGGCCCGCCGGCGGCCGCAGCCGGGACGGGGGGCGGGGCGCTCGCGGGCATCCGGGTGCTGGACCTGTCCCGGATCCTCTCCGGTCCCTTCGCGACCATGATCCTGGCCGACCTGGGAGCCGACGTGATCAAGGTGGAGGACACCCGCAGCGGTGACGACACCCGCCAGTGGGCGCCCCCCTACCAGGGCGACCAGTCGGCGTACTTCCTCGCCGTCAACCGGAACAAGCGATCGGTGAGCCTCGACCTCAAGTCGCCCCGGGGCCGGGATATCGCCCGGATGCTGGCAGACCGGGCCGACCTGGTGGTGCAGAACTTCCGTCCCGGCACCGCCGAGCGCCTGGGCCTCGGCTACAGGGAGCTGTCGGAGCGCAACCCGGGGTTGGTCTACGCGTCGATCAGCGGCTACGGCTCCACCGGGCCTCTGGCGTCGGAGCCGGGTTACGACGCCATCGCCCAGGCCCTGTCGGGGGTGATGAGCGTGACCGGACCGGCCGACGGGGAGCCGTGCCGGGTGGGGGTGTCCAGCGCCGACCTGGGGGCCGGCATGTGGGCCCTGATCGGGATCCTGGCCGCCCTGCGGAACCGGCAGATCACCGGTAAGGGGCAGCTCGTCGACGTGTCGCTGCTCGACGGGCAGGTCGCCTGGCTGACCTATGTGGCCGGCGGGTACTTCGCCTCTGATGTCGTTCCGCCCCGGTACGGGTCGGCCCACCCGACCATCGTCCCGTACCAGGCCTTCCCCTCCAGCGACGGTTACGTGATGGTGGCGGCCGGCAACGACGGCCTGTTCCGCCGGTTCAGCCAGGCACTGGGCCGTCCGGAGCTGGCCGACGACGAGCGCTACGCGACCAACCCGGATCGGGTCCGCAACCGGGACGACCTGCTGGAGCTGATCGCCAAGACGATGTGTGAACACACCACGGCCCATTGGACCGAAGCGCTGGCGGCGGCCGGCGTCCCCGGGGCCCCCATCAACACGGTGCCCCAGGCCCTGGAGCACCCCCAGATCCGGGCCCGGGACATGGTGGTGTCGGTCCAGCACCCGACTGTGGGGGAGCTGCGGATGGTCGGTAACCCGATCAAGCTGTCGCAGCACCCGCCGAGCGTCCGGATGGCGCCCCCCCTTCTCGGACAGCACACCGACGAGGTCCTGGCCGAACTGGGGTTGTCGGAGCAGGAGGTGAGCGAGTTGCACGCAGCAGGGGCGGTCCGATGATCGCGCCGGACTCGGACCGGATCGTTCTCGAGGCCCGGGGCCCGGTCGTGCGGGTCACGGTCGGAGCCGGGGAGAAGCACAATCCGATGCGCACCGACGACTGGAGGGACCTGGCCCGGATCTTCGAGACCCTCGCCCGCGACGACCAGCTCCGCTGCGTCCTGCTCAAGGGGCGGGGTAGCACCTTCAGCGCCGGCTCGGACATGCGCGAGTGGGTGGGCGCCGACCTCGAGTTCGCAGACGAATCCTTCACCCAGATGGAACGGGCCTTCCGTTCCATCGAAGCGCTGCCCGTGCCCGTCGTGGCCGCCATCTCGGGAGTGGCGACAGGGGCCGGCTGCCAGCTGGCCCTGGCCTGCGACGTGCGGGTGGTGGAGGACCAGGCCCGGATAGGCATGCCCATCGCCCGGCTGGGGGTGCTCGTGTCGCCCGCCTTCGCCGAGCGTCTGAGTCGCCTGGCCGGGGCCGGTCTGACCCGCTACCTCCTCTACACCGGCCGGCTCCTGACCGGGGTCGAGGCCTGCGCCTTCGGGCTGGCCGAGCGCTGCGCCGAGGAGGGCGGGGCGGAGGCTTCCGCCGAGGAGATAGTCGCCAGCATCGTGGACCTACCGCCCAGCGCCATCCGGGCGGCCAAGGCCGCCACGTCGGGGAGGCCCGCCGGCGGAACCGGACACAGCGTGGACCATCCGGCCTTCCTGGCGGGGGTGAACCGCTTCTTCGCCACCAAGGGGCAGATGGCCTCCCGGCCGGCCACGCCCGGCGCGGCCTAGACCTAAACCTGGATCAGCGGCTGCGCCAACGGGTGGGGCAGGTCCGCGATGGCGTCTCTCCGGCGCCGGACGCCCAGCAACAGGTCTGTGGCGAAGACCACGCTGCAGACCGCGAGCGAACCGAGCATCTCCACCAGGAGGGCGGACCTACGGCTCTG
Source organism: Acidimicrobiales bacterium (assembly GCA_035702985.1). GTDB lineage: Bacteria > Actinomycetota > Acidimicrobiia > Acidimicrobiales > Palsa-688 > JAKAXG01. Next base: position 7,841 of record DASSZD010000029.1, on the reverse strand, counting down.
AGGTTGCATCAACACCTCCCGGCGTCACTCGATCTGCCTATACCCGTTTACGAACGGATATGCGTCGGGTCTGCCAATGTTCTCGGTGCGATGCCACCGGTGCTGAACCGGGTTTTCCGGGTCGGGCGGTTGTTCGCCGGCCGTAACCGGACGGCGGGTACCCTCGGGCGGTGACATCGATGGATCCCCGGGAGCGGTGGCGTCTCGGCCTGGCGGTGCTGACCGCCTACATGGGCCCGCCCGATCGGCGGGCCGCTGACATCACCGCGGTGGCGTCGGAGTTCGATCCCCGCGAGGTTCTGTTCGGGGTGCTCGCCGTGGCCCGGGACCTGCTGGCGGTCATCGAGACCCAGGGCGGGGTCAGCCCCGGGGAGATCCTGCAGGCCCTGGCCAGCCAGGACGCCAGCGCCGCCGCCCGCAACGAGGGCCGCAGCGCCGGCGACGCCGGTCCCGATCCCGGCCACGCCGGCCGGGAAACCGGAGAGAACGGTCGGGACACCGGGGAGACCGGGCCGGGCGGTGGCAGCGCCGGCTGAGTCCCGGCCGAACGGGCCCGGCAGCGCCGGCTGAGACCCGGGCGGGGCGGCCTGGTCCGAACCGGCCCGGCGCGAACCGGCCCGGTCAGAGCCGGAACTGGACCCGGGCGATGCTCTCGACCATGGGGGCCAGCTCCGCCCGCAGCCGGTTGTGCTCGGCGTCGGCGTCGTAGCCCCGGTAGGACTGCTCGTCCTCGAAGTCGGCCACGATGGCGAAGCTCCAGTTGCCGTCCTTCAACCCGGCATCGGATCCCACCGTGTAGGCGACGGTTCCGGGGCAGTTCAGGGACCGGAACCCGTCCTGCAGCCTGGCCAGGAGGGCTGGATCGTGGTCGGGCCGCAGCTTCACCATCACGACATTGCGGATCACAGGAAAAAGGGTAATCCAGAGGAATCGGGGGCATGCCTCCCGCCGCCGGTGGGTAGGGGTCCGCGACACCGCTAGACGGAGGTGACGATGACCACAGTGCCGCCCATTCCGAGGCCCGACGACCCGCCCGTGGATCCCCGCCCCACTCCCGCTCCGGTGCCCCCGCTGCAGCCGCCCACGCCCTTCCCCGACCCGGTGCCGGTCCCTGAGCCCATGCCGGCGACCTGACAGGGGGAGCCACCGGTTGACCGCCGTCGAAACCTTGGCGACGCTGCGAATGTCCGGCCCGGCCACCTAGAGTCACCCCGGTGCCGACCCACTCTTCTGCATCGTTGTGACCAGCCGCCCAGGACGGGTATCCCTGCCCGGCCGCCTGGACCGGCTCTCCGCCGAGCGGCGGCTCCGGCACCGGGACCGCCGGGCCGACGACCGGTCGACGCCCGACCCGTCGCTGCCCGCCGGCACCGACCGCGTTCCCCAGATCCGCCACATCGTGGTGCTCATGATGGAGAACCACTCCTTCGACAATTACCTGGGGAAGCTGGGCAGGGGGGAGGGCCTGCCCGAGCCGGCCCCGGTCAACTACTCGATGGACGGTCAGCCGGTCCGGTCCCACCATTTTTCCACCACCATCCAGAAGGACGACATCCCGTCGCAGAGTTGGCGGGCCAGCCACATCCAGTACGACGAGGGCAGCAACAACGGGTTCGTCGCCAGCATCGAGGACATCTCCCCCGACGCCGACCGCACCGCCGGGATGGGCTACTGGGACCAGTCCGACCTGCCCTTCTACCACGGGCTGGCCCGGACCTTCCCGCTGGCCGACCGCTGGTTCTGCTCCTGCCTGGGGCCCACCTTCCCCAACCGGCGCTTCCTGCTCGCCGCCACCGCCAACGGCCTCATCGACGACGCCATAACCAGCATCGTCGACTACCCCTCCACCGGCACCGTCTTCGACCTGCTCAACCGGCACGGCATCAGCTGGGTCAACTACCACCACGTGCCGCCCCTGCAGCTCCTGCGCCGCCAGACCGGGAGCAGGGGGACCCGCATGGGCAAGCTGGCGCTGAGCGGGCTGGGCGGACTGTGGTCCAGGCTCGACCACCGGGTCCGGGGCGAGATCCGCTGCACCGCCAACGTGTACCCGCTCGGGTTCTTCCGCACCCTCGGCCATCTCCGGCACGTGGACCGCTTCTTCTCCGACGCCGCCTCCGGCAAGCTGCCGGCCGTCAGCCTGGTGGATCCCGACTTCGCCACCTGCTCGGAGGAGAACCCCCAGGACATCCGCCGGGGCGAGAGCTTCGCCGCCGACGTGATCCAGGCGGTCATGGACGGGCCGGCCTGGCCCGAGACCCTGCTCATCTGGCTGTACGACGAGCACGGGGGCTACTACGACCACGTCCCGCCTCCCGAGGCGGTGGAGCCCGACGACCAACTGCCCCACAGCCTGGCCGAGGCCAGCGGCGCCCGGGGCTGGCTGCTGCGCCACCTGGGCATCATGTCCGGCCTGCGCCACGACGACGACGCGGCCGGCCGTTACGACCGGCTGGGGTTCCGGGTGCCGGCGGTCATCGTCAGCCCGTACGCCAGGCCCGACCTGGTCTCGTCCACCGCCTACGACCACACGTCGGTGCTGCGGCTCATCGAGGAGAAGTGGAACCTGCCCCCGCTCACCCGGCGCGACGCCGAGGCGGTGGCCCCGTGGGAGTGCCTGGACCTGGACGGGCCACCGGCCTTCCTGAAGCCACCCGACCTGCCGGAGCCGGCCCGGCCCCACCTGTGGCGTACCGCACCGGACCCGGCCCACACTTCCGACTAGATCGAAACCGGGGGGCTACCTGCACCGTCCAGGTGATGACCTAATGCTCTGTTGACCACCCCGCCGTCGGGCGAACCATCGCACCCAACCGAGAGATGCGATGCGACTCCGAAGGGGGATCGACATGGCCACTGAAGGAGCCCCCCAGCCGATCAAGGCGGTCGATCTGAGAGACCAGCCGGCTGAAAGGCGGAAGTCGCCGGTGAGCTGGATGTGGGACAGGAAACTCGATCACTACCCGCACACCGCAGCCCGGTTCACCTACCTGGCCATCGTGGTGCTGGCGGCCATCGTCCTGTACTACGAGTTCTACGTGCAGGCGGCCGTGACGCCGTCGATCCTGGTGCACTTCCACATGACGTTCCCGTTCTTCGTCTACGTCCTGGTGGTGGGCAACCTGGTGGGGGCGTTCGCCTCGCTGCTGGCCGGGCTGGCCGACCGCTGGGGGCGGGCCAACATGGTCGTCTACGGCCTGCTGGTAACCGGTCTCATCACGCTGTTGGCACTGCCCTACGCCCCGAACCTGTGGGCCTACGCCGTGTTCTATTCGCTGCTGGGGTTCGTGGAGGGCATCATCCTGGTCGCCACCCCGGCCCTCATCCGGGACTTCTCCCCACAGCTGGGCCGGGCGTCGGCCATGGCCTTCTGGACCCTCGGTCCGGTGGTGGCCAGCCTCACCGTCTCGCTGGTGTCGAGCCATACCCTCAACCATCTGCACGCCTGGGAGGATCAGTTCATCATCTGCGGCATCGTCGGCCTGGTCGCGTTCGTCGTAGCCTTCGTGGGCCTGCGGGAACTCTCGCCCGGAATACGGGATCAGCTGATGGTGAGCGTCAAGGACCGGGTGCTGGTGGAGGCCCGGGCCGCCGGCATCGACATCGAGGAGAGCCTCAAGCACCCGTGGCGGCAGATGCTCGACATCCACACCGTCATCCCGTCCGCCGGCATCGGCGTGTTCCTGATCGTGTACTACACCATGATCGCCTTCCTGGTCACGTTCATGGTGCTGATATTCGGCTACAGCCAGCTGCGGGGGAACCTGCTGGGCAACTGGGCATGGGCCTTCAACGCCGGAGCCCTGGTGCTGATCGGGATCGTCTCCGACAAGACCGAGGTGCGCAAGCCGTACATGGTCCTCGGTGCGCTGATCGCCATGGCCGGCACCGCCCTGCTGGCCGTCCACACCACCCAGGCCAACACCGGGTACTACACCTTCGTCTGGATCTTCAGCCTGCTGGCCGTGGGGCTGGGTTTCGCCTTCAGCCCGTGGCTGGCGGCCTACACCGAGACCGTCGAGGACCGGAACCCGGCCCTGGCGGCCACCGGCCTGGCCATCTGGGGATGGATACTGCGGATCGTGGTGGCCGGTTCGCTCTTCATCCTGCCGTTCGTGGTGACCTCGATGACCCCCATCGTCGAGCACGGCGCGCAGGTCCAGGCCATCGCCGCCCGCTACCCGACCCAGGTGGCCACGTTGAGCGCCATCGACCCGGCGACCCGGGCCGCCCTCAACGCCAACCCGGGCAACGTCGCCGCCATCGGCCGGGCTGTGACCGAGATATCCCGGGCCGAGCGGGTGACGCCGGCCGTCGCGCTGGGCCGTCTGGTGGGGCTGACGACGGTGCCGAGGGCCGACCTGGCGTACCTCAACGCGTACGGCACCCAGGTCCAGAAGGCCGTTGCGGTGGCCCCCCAGGAGTGGCAGCGCTGGTGGTGGGTGTGCTTCGGGACCGAGGCTCTCCTCCTGCCGACCGTCTTCCTGCTGCGGGGCCGGTGGGATCCCCGGGCCGCCCGGCGTGACGCCGCCCGTCACGAGGCCGAGATCCAGACCGAGCTGGCCGAGCTGGTCCACCACTAGCTGGTTCCGGGTCCGCTAGCGGCTCCGGTCGGCGTCCCGGTAACGGCTCCGGCCCTGCTAGCGGCCCCGGTACTGCTAGCGGCCCCGGGTTGCGGCGCCGGTCGGCGCCCCAGTGGCGGTTCCGGTCGGCGTGGCGGTAGCGGCTCCGCTGCCGGCCCCGGCCCTGCTAGCGGCCCCGGCTGCGGCGCCAGCCCCGGCCGGCGCCCGGTACCGGTACACCTGGGTGACCAACCTACAGACGCCGGGAGGCGCCACCTCGAGACTGAGGATCCCGGTGACCCGGTCCATGTCGACGCCCTCCGGCTCGTAGGTCCCGGGGCACGGGCTGATGAGGGGTATGGGGCCGAGGAGGGTCACCCGGGCCGGTCCGCCGGCGGATGTGGCGGACAAAGGGCCGGCCAGGTCGATCTGAAGCAGGGGATCCGGCACCGGCCACAGGTCCGTGGCCGGGTCGCTGCTGGCGCACACCAGGCGGGTCGATGACACGAAGGCGCAGCCCTGGACGTCGCGGACCGGCCGGTCCAGGGCGATGGTCCCGCTCAGAGGGAGGGGGGAGCCGGGCCGGGTCGCGGTGTTGACCACGGGTGTGGGGAAGACCAGGAGCCGGTCCTCCTCACCCCATTCGCCCGACACCGTCCACTGGCCGTCCGGGGTCACCGCCGCGAAGGAGTTGTTGGCCGCCTCCCCCGGTGAGAGCGGGTGGACGGCGTCGGTGATGCGACCCTGGGGGCTGGTCACCCTGAACATCTTGGCCGTCGCCCCGTCAGGTCCCTGGAACGGCTCCACCAGCCAGCCGTGCCAGGAGTCGGGGTCGCCGACGTGGACCCACCCGGCGGCCCGCAGGGCTGCGCTGATGGTCAGGCTTCCGGTGTAGACCGTCCGTGTCGCGCCGTCGGAGCCGGTCACGGTGGCCAGGCCCTGGTTGGACCCGGGGCCGAAGACATCCGTGCGTCCCACGAACGTCCATGGGCCGATCGGCGGCACGGCCTCGGGGGCCGCCGCCGGCGCCGGAGCGCTGCTGGCTCCTCCGGGGGCGGGGGACGGCGTGGTGGGGGCGGGCTGCGACGTCTGGGGGGTCGGGGTTGGGTTGGCGCGTACCGCCCGGGCTGGTGCGGCCCGGGCCGCCGACGGTCGGCCGGGGCCGCCGCAGCCGGTCAGGGACGCGACGGACAGGCACAGGGCCGAGGCGGTGGCGGTGAGGCGGGCGGCACAGGACACAGCGCCACCATGTTGTCTCCGTCCCGCCCGCCCCGCCGCGAAACAGGAGCCGTCGGGCCGGCCGGCCGCTCAATTGCCCGCCGGTGTCGCCGATGTCGCTGGTGTTGCCGGTTTTGCCGGTGTCGCTGCTCGAGGGGGTGGGTTTCTGCCCGCAGGGGGCAACAGGGCACCCTTCGACCGTCCGGTCCTGCCCGCAAGGGCTGGGTTTGGGGGGCGGTCGGTGGGTGCGTGGGTGCCGGCGTTGTTGGGTGTCGCTGGTCGAGGGGGGTGGGTTTCTGCCCGTAGGGGGCAACAGGGCACCCTTCGACCGTCCGGTCTGCCCCGCAGGGCTGGGCGACGATCCGGCTGGATGGTGCCCCCGGCAGGACTCGAACCTGCGACGCACGGTTTAGGAAACCGACGCTCTATCCTCTGAGCTACGGGGGCGTGGGGCCTTGACCTGGGCTTTTACATTCTCACTGCGCTCACTCTAGCAGCTTGGACTAGTTTTGGACTAGTCTTTGGGTTGGGGAGGTCGCCAGCGGTGAGAGGGACCAAGGAGGAGAGGTCGCCCGGGGTCTGGCGGCTGCGGGTGTTCATCGGTTCCGATCCTGTCACCGGAAACCCGCGCCAGGCGACCCGGACCTTCCGCGGGACCAAGAAGCAGGCCGACTCGGCGCTGGCCGAGTTCGTGCGGGACCTGGGAAGAGGCGAGGTGAGCACCGACCGCTCTACCCTCGCCGAGTTCCTGGACCGGTGGCTGGAACACATCGCCGGCTCCCGTTCCCCGACGACGGTGCGCGGGTACCGGGACAAGATCCGGCGGATCGACGAGAAGCTGGGCGGGGTGCGGCTGTCGAAGCTGACCGCCCATCAGCTCGATCGGGCGTACCGGAGCTGGCTCGACGAGGGTCTCCACCCGACGACCGTCCACCACCTGCACGGCGTGTTGTCGGCGGCGCTCAACCAGGCCGTGAAATGGGGGATCGTCCCGGTTGCCGTCACGGGCCAGACCAGTCCGCCGCCGTTGCGGACAAAGCCGAAGGCGATCCCGTCCCCCGAGGTGATCCAGCGCTTGATCGCAGTAGCGGACGGCCGGGGGCAGCCGGTGCTGGCGGCCGTTATCGCGGTGGCCGCCACGACCGGGGCCCGAAGGGGTGAGCTGCTGGGGCTGCGATGGAGCGACGTCGATCTCGACGGAGGTGTCCTGCACATCCGGCGTGCGGTGAAGCACGCCGACGGCTCCGGCTGGGTGGTGGGGGAGATCAAGACGCACGCTCAGCGGCGGATCGCGCTGGACGGGTTCTCGGTCGAGGTGTTCCGCCGGCAGCGCGAGGCCTCGCGTCGACGGGCCGCGGATGCCCGTGTGGCGTTCGATCCGGAAGGCTACGTGTTCACCTTCGACCCGACCGGGGCGACGCCGATGAAGCCCGACAGCCTCGGCCAGGCCTTCGGCCGGCTCTGTGCTCGGGAGGGCGTTTCCGGGGTGTCGCTGCACACCCTCCGCCACTTCAGTGCCTCGGTGCTGGTGGCATCCGGACGCGACGTGCGGACCATCGCCGGGCGGCTGGGCCACGCTGACGCCACCACGACCCTGCGGGTGTACTCCCACATGGTCGAGGGGCTAGACCGCGACGCCGCCGAGTTCCTGGGCGGGATCCTGGCCTCCGGCGATAGGGCCGCGCTCGACACACGCTGACCAGGCGGCCCCAGGCTGGGGGCATCCCGGGCCACCCCTACCAGGACGGAGCCGCGGGAGGTCATGGGTGTCCTGCTGCGGGGGTAGCGGTGAAGGCCGCGAAGGCCGGCCAGTCCATCCGTAGGCGACGGGGCCGTTACGCAGGGTGACGGCCGCCGCCAGACCGCTCGCGGCCCGACCCGTCTGATCGGGCGCGTGATCGATTACCTGTGCGGCGGCGTTCTGCATCGCGGTTCTGGGCCCGCCTGTGAATGGCACGCTCGCGGCTTTCCGGCTCTTTGTCGCCGCAGGTCTCGTAACCCCATTCGGGGGATGCGCCCCTGCAGCGGCGCTCGGCACCCTAGCGGTGGATGTCGAAGGGA
>DASSZD010000152.1:0-4030 GCA_035702985.1 Acidimicrobiales bacterium | reverse complement strand
CGTGAGCCTCCTCGGTCCGTTGACGGTGCGCCGGGTCGGGCTGGCCTCCATCGGCCGGGCCCGGGCCCGCATCGACGCCGGCGAGTCCCCGACCCGGGACGTGATCGACGGTGTGGTCCGGCTGGCCGGCGGCCTGCTCGTGTGCGTCCCCGGCTTCGTCAGCGACGCAGCGGGCCTGGCCCTGCTGATCGGGCCGGTTCGTCACCTGGTCATCCGCATCGGCGGCCACCGGGTCGGTCGCCGCCTCGTCGGGTTGCGCTCCTCCCGGTGGGGGGTGATCGACGTGACCTCCCACGGCTTCGGGCCGCCGCCCCCGCCGTCCCGCAGGGGTGAGATCCCCCCGACTGCCCCGAACACCGGGTCCGGGGACTCGCCCGGCGCCCCTCGGCCCTAGCGGGGGGGGAGCGCCGCCTCAGCCCTGGCCGACCGGGCGCCCGGCGGCGGGAGCCGCCGCCGCGGCGGGACCGCCGACCGCAGCGACCGTCGGCCGGCCCGGGGCCGGCGCCGGGCCGGCGGGTGCCACCGGACCCCGGCCGACCGGGGACACCTCGGTGCCCTCGCCGGGGCGGACCGGGCGCAGCACTCCGGCGGTCTGGAGGGCCACGGCCAGGTCGTGGCGGTTGCTGGCCGCCGACATGGCGGTCTGCAGGGTGATGCGGCCCTGGGCGAGCAGCTCCAGGAGGCTCTGGTCGAAGGTCCGCATGCCGTGGTAGTCGCCGTTGGCGATCTGCTCCTCGATGGTCTCGCCCGGGCTGTCGGGGTCGACGATGCGGTCGGCGATCCGGCCGGTGACCACCATGGCCTCGATGGCGGCGACCCGGCCGCGACCGTCGGCCAGGGGCACCAGCCGCTGGCTTATGACGCCCTTGAGGGCGCCGGCCAGGGTGAGGCGGACCTGGTGCTGCTGGTAGGACGGGAAGAAGTCGATGACCCGGTTGATGGTCTCGGTGGCGTTGGTGGTGTGCAGGGTGGACAGCACCAGGTGGCCGGTCTCGGCCGCGCTGAGGGCGGCCTCCACCGTCTCGGCGTCGCGCATCTCGCCGATCAGGATCACGTCGGGGTCCTGGCGCAGCACCCGGCGCATGGCCTGGACGTAGTTCTCGGTGTCGGTGCCGATCTCGCGCTGCCAGATGATCGAGCGCTTGTCGGAGTGGACCACCTCGATCGGGTCCTCCATGGTCACGACCTTGCACGCCCGGGTGCTGTTGATGTGGTCGATCATGGCGGCCAGGGTGGTGGTCTTGCCGCTGCCGGTGGGGCCGGTGACGAGGATCAGGCCCCGGTGCTCCTCCGCCAGCTTGGTGACGACGGGAGGCAGTCCGAGCTGGCCGGCGGTGGCGGCGTTGGGCAGGACCCGCCGCAGGACGACAGCGGCGGTCCCCCGCTGGCGGCAGGCGTTGCCCCGGAAGCGGCCCACACCCTCGATGAACACCGAGAAGTCGGCCTCCCCGGTCTTGTCGAACTCGGCCAGACGGTCCACCGGGAGGATCTGCTTGAGCATGGCGGCGATGTCTTCGTGGGTGACGGGAGGGAAAGGTATGGGCTTGAGGTCACTGTCCACCCGCACCCGGGGCGGGGTCCCGGAGCCGACGTGCAGGTCGGACCCGTTGGTGTTGACCAGGTGAGCGAGCATTCCGGCGAGATCCCACATCACGTCCGGTATCGGCCGGAACGGGTGCCGACCTGAGCGGGCCGGTCCGGCGATGGGGCCGCCCTTTGTCCCCGGTCCGGTCAGGGGTACCCGGCTGCGCCGTCGATCCCGGCTTCGACCAGTGGCGCGTCGGGCCTCTCGGCGTCGGGGCGGTCGTCCTCGGGTACGACCGTGATCGAGCCCTTCGCCTCGTAGAGGACGTAGCGGATCCCGTCCAGGCTGAACACCCCCCGCTGGCGCAGGTGGGAGAACAGGTCGTTGTCGGTCAGCCCGCAGCGGCGCAGCTCCCGGGTCCGCAGGCGGCCGTGCTCGACCAGGACCCGGACCCGGTGGTCGGCCAGCTTGCCGAGGAGCGGGTTGAAGCGCAGCAGGCTGGCGGCCCGGTGCACGGCGATCAGCGTCACCAGCGCCACCGCCCCTGTCGCGTAGGACTGCGACCCGGCCACCGCGGTCCGGCCGATGATGGCGCCCATGGCCACCGCCGTGGCGAAATCGATGATCGTCCACTGGGCCAGGGTGCGCCGCTCGCCCCAGGCGCAGAGCGACCAGGGCCGTCACGTACATGAGCGCCGCCTTGCCCGCGACCGCGCCCAGGTGCCACCAGTCTCCGGTCAGCCAGGACATCGCCGCGGTGATTGTTCCCGGTCGGCCCGGCGGATAACCGGGAGGTGAAAAGGGCCGCCCCGCGCTCCTGAGGCCCGCGCCCCGTAAGCGCGGGGGTGTGGCCAGGATGGGTCGGTGGGGTCCGGTTCGGTCAGTGCCAGGGCCACCCTGGCCGTCGCCGTGGCCGTGGTGTCGGTCCTGGTGACCCTCGGGTCGGGCTGGCCGGTCTCGGTCCGCCGGGCCACCGCCACGGCCGCGCAGGCGGCTCCGGCCCTGCCCCGCCTCGGTGCCGTCCAGACGGTGGACAGCAACGACGTGGGCGACCCCTACATCCTGCGGGTGCCCCCCGGCGTGGCCCCGCCCTCCGGGTTGCCGTGGGCGGGTCCCGGGCCCGACGGCTACCAGTCGGCACCATGGAGCGCGGCGACCGCCCGGGAGGCGTATGCCCACGGGTGGTACGTGCTGTTCGGCACGACCGACTGGCAGGCCAACGTGCCCACCGCGGTCTCTACCGACCTGGTCAACTGGACCCAGGCCCCTGATGCCCTGCCGGTGCTGCCCCGCTGGGCCCAGCCGAGCATCTCCATGACATGGGCGCCGGCGGCGCTGCGGACGGCCACCGGCTGGGTGCTGTACTACAGCACCGAGGAGGCGTCGTCGAAGCGTGAATGCATAGGCGCCGCCGTGGCCACCTCCCCGGCCGGCCCCTACACGGACCGGTCGGCGGCCCCGCTGCTGTGCCAGCGGGACCTGGGCGGCTCCATCGACCCGAGCGTGGTGGCCGGCCCCGCCGGGCGCGAGTACCTGCTGTGGAAGAACGACGGCAACTCGTCGCACCACCCCGACCGCCTCTGGTCGGCCCGGCTGGCCCCCGAGGGTCTGGGCCTGGCCGGCCCCGCCCACCCGCTGATGGGCACCGACGAGCCGTGGGACGCCGGGGTGGTCGAGGCGCCGGCGATGATCCCGGCCACGTCCGGGGGCTACTGGCTCTTCTACTCGGCCGGGCGGTGGGACTCGCAGCAGTACGGGACCGGTCTGGCCCGGTGCCGGACCGTGACCGGCCCGTGCGTGGATACGTCGGACCGGCCGTTCCTCTACACGTCGGGCGGGATGGTCTCGCCCGGCGGCCTCGACACCTTCACCGCGCTCGACGGCCGGATGTGGGCGGCGTTCACGGCTCTGGTCGCGGTGCCGTCGCAGTGGCACCCGGGCCGGGTGTACTACAACCGGGTCCTGGACATCGCGCCGGTCCTGAGCCACTAGGCGCCGGCGGCGACTGCTCGCAGGGTCCGGGCCGCCGGTACCCTGAGGGCGCCGATGCCTGCCCCCCGCACCGAGACCCGCGCGCGCCCGGAAGCCAGCGACCGCCGCTACCTGATCCTGGCCATCTGCTGCACGAGCCTTCTGATCGTCGGCCTGGACAACACCATCGTCAACGTGGCACTCCCGTCCATCGGCCGCGACCTGCACACCGCGGTCTCGGGCCTGCAGTGGACCGTCGACGCCTACTCCCTCGTGCTGGCCGCCCTCTTGATGCTGTCGGGCTCCACCGCCGACCGGGTCGGACGCAAGCGCACCTTCCAGACCGGCCTGGCCGTCTTCAGCGCCGGCTCGCTGCTGTGCAGCGTGGCACCCTCGGTGGCGCTGCTGGTGGCCTTCCGGGCCCTGCAGGCGGTCGGCGGGTCGATGCTCAACCCGGTCGCCATGTCGATCATCACCAACACCTTCACCGATCGGCGGGAGCGGGCCCAGGCCATCGGGGTGTGGGGGGCGGTC
>DASSZD010000099.1:0-4368 GCA_035702985.1 Acidimicrobiales bacterium | reverse complement strand
CGCCGGTCGATGCGGAGCAGCACGGTCTCGACGTGGCGGTCCCCGCCGTAGAAGCGGTGCACGGCGTCGCCGGCCATGTCGGCCTGCCCGGCCGGCCCCATGCCGGCCCGGCGGGCGTTGCGCAGGGCGGTGAGCGCCAGGTTGGTCACCTGGGCCGACACCGTCCCGTCGCCCGTGCCCTCGTGCACGCTGAGGCTGACGTGGTCGGGCGCCACCGACCAGTCGAAGGCGTCTCCGGCCACGTGGTAGGCGGGCTCGAGCTGGCCGGCCAGGTCGAAGTCGGGGCCGGCCGTGCCCCGGCCCGGGAGGTTCTGCCACTGCAGCTCGGCCGCCAGGCTCAGCCGCTGCACCCGGGCCGCCTGCTCGAACACGTCGGTGTGGCGGGCAGCCACCGCGATGGCGTGGCCCAGGGCCCGGGCCACGGCGGCCAGGCCGTCGACGACTTCGCCGGCCGGCCGCTCGTCGAGCTCGACGGCCAGCACGCCGAGGCGGTCGTTGCGGACGCTGACGGGCAGCAGGACCTCGAACCGGTCCCCCCGCTCGGTCACCGACGCCGCCCCGGTGGTGAAAGCCCGCCCCTCGCGGCTGCCCTCCACCGGCCGGCGCTCGGGCGTGGCCGGATCGGAGCCCGGCACGCTCTGGAGTACCGTCAGTCGGTAATCGACGAGCATCACCCGGGTCGACCGGGCCCCGTACCGGTTGCGAAGGACGTCGCGCAGGGTACTCACCACTTCAGCCGCTGGGGCCGACTCCAGGGCGAGCAACGCCGCGGCGGCGCTGGCATCGATCGGAGGTAGCACGCTTTCCTATGGTTCCCTCCGACGAGAGCACCAATCCCCCATTCGATACCGGCGCCTTCGAGGAGGCCACCCGGTGCCTGGTCCTGACCATGCTCCGGGCCTCCGAGGTCCCCCCGGCCCTGGTCACCGGGGCCCAGCTGGCCGCCCTGCGGGCGCTCGAGCGGTGCGGCACCCTGACCATGACCGAGCTGGCCGAGCAGCTCGGCACCATACCGTCGTGGGCCAGCCGCCTCTGCGACCGCCTGGAGGCGGACGGCTACGTGGAGCGCCGCTCGGTGGAGTCGGGCCGGAGGCGGGTCGCGGTGCGGATGCGACCGCCGGGGCGGGCCGTGCTGCGGGAGCTGGCGGAGCGGCGCCGGCAGGCCCTGAGCGGGCCGCTGGCCGCCATGTCGGCCGACGAGCGGGAGGCCCTGTTGACGGGCCTGCTGGCGTTCGAGGTGGCGTGCCGTACCGGCGACCGGCCCGGTCGGTCGGAGTCCGCCTGACCGGCGACCACGGGCGCCTTTGTCCGAACCTTCGCTGAGTCAGGTCGCGACCGCTGGGTAGTTTTGCCACATGGCAACACACGGCGGTGGTACACGGGACGATCTCGTGTTGAAGTACCAGGGCCTGGCGAGGGCCCTGGCCCGGCGGTTCGCCCACCGCGGCGAGCCCCTGGACGACCTGGAGCAGGTGGCCATGCTGGCCCTCGTCAAGGCGGCCCGCCGCCACGACCCGGAGCGGGACGACACCTTCGCCGGGTACGCGACGGCCAGCATCCTGGGCGAGCTCAAGCGCCACTTCCGGGACAAGACCTGGATGATGCGGGTCCCCCGGTCGGTCCAGGAGCGCTACCTGGCCCTCAAGGGCGCCAACGACGAGCTGAGCCAGCGGCTGGGGGCCTCCCCCACCGTGTCCCAGCTGGCGGCGTACCTGCAGGTCAGCGACGAGGACGTCCTGGGGGCCCAGGAGGCGGCCCAGGACTACTTCCCGCTCTCCCTCGACGCCCCCCGCCCCGAGGAGGGCGGCGGACCGATTGAAGTCGGTGGGGAGGACGAGCGGATCGAGCTCAACGTGTCCCTGCGGGAGATGCGGGAGTGCATCTCCGCGCTCGACGACAGCGAGAAGCTCCTGCTCAAGCGCATCTACTTCGACAACTGGTCGCAGCGCCAGGTCGCCTCGGGGATCGGCGTCAGCCAGATGCAGGTCAGCCGCATGATGTCCAGGACCCTCGGCAAGCTGCGCACCGCGATGGTCGCCGCCGAGTGACCTGGTAGGCCGCGGCGCCTCTGAGATTCAGTGGGCGGAGAGGAACCCGCCCGACTGGTGCTCCCACAGCTCCCGGTAGGAGCCGACCGGGCTGGCCAGGAGCAGCTCGCGATGGGTGCCGGTCTCGACGATGCGGCCGTCCTGGACGACGATGATGCGGTCCAGGTGGGCGATGGTGGACAGGCGGTGGGCGACCACCAGGGCGGTGCTGCCGGCCATCAGCCTCCACAGGGCCTCCTGCACGTAGCGCTCCGACTCCGAGTCGAGCGAGCTGGTGGCCTCGTCGAGGATGAGCAGGGGGGCACCCTTGAGCATGGCCTGGGCGATGGCCACCCGCTGGCGCTGGCCGCCCGAGAGCTTGAGACCCCGCTCGCCGACAACGGTGTCGTAGCCCTCGGGCAGATCGTCGACGAACTCGTCCACGAAGGCGGCTCGGGCCACCTCCCGCACCCGGGCCAGGTCGGGCTCGCCGGGCTGGCCGTACCAGATGTTGTCGGCGATGCTGCGGTGGAGCATCTGCGGGTCCTGGGGCACGTAGGAGATCGACCGGCGCAGGCTGGTCTGGGTGCAGCCGGCGACGTCCTGACCGTCGATGAGGATGCGGCCGCCGTCGACGTCCATGAGCCGCAGCACCAGCCTGGTGATCGTGGACTTGCCACCCCCGGACGGTCCCACCACGCCGACGTGCTCACCGGGGCGGACCTCGAGGTCGAAGTCGCGCAGCAGGGGCCGGTCCGGGCGGTAGGAGAAGCTGACCCCGTCGAAGCGCAGCTCGCCCTCCCCGACCGCCAGATCCGGGGCGCCGGGCCGGTCGACCACCTCCCGGGGGCTCGACACGAGGTGGACCAGCTTGGCCGCCCGCCCGACTCCCCGCACCAGGTTGCGGATCTCCTGGAAGGACGAGATCAGCTCCTGCGAGACCGTCGAGGCGTAGAAGAGCACCAGGTAGACCACGCCGGAGCGGATGTCGCCCCGTAGGGCGAGCAGCACGCCGACCAGCAGCGCCCCCCAGGTCATCGCCGAGATGGTGCCGGCCATCCACACCCGGGTGATGGTGAACTGCCGCCGGGCCCGCAGATCGGCGGCTACCACGTCGTCGAGGAGGCTCCTCACCTGCGCCGACTCAGCCTCCTCCCCGGCGGCGACCAGGACGGTCGACAGGTTGCGGATCACGTCAGCGGCGGTGCCCTCGGCCCGGCTGTGGGCCCGGGAGAAGTCCCGCGACGCCGCCGTCACCGGCCCGGAGCGATGGACGATCACCCAGGCGAATGCGCCCGTCAGCACCGCCAGCACCACGGCCACCGGCCACGCCACCACGGCGAGGACGACCACCGCCGAGGCCACGATGACAGCGATGCGCAGGATGCTCCACTCCAAGGTGTCGATCCCGTCCACCAGTGCCCAGGCGAAGGCGCTGAGGGAGCTGGCCACCTCCCCGGCTGGGTGGTCGACGTGCCACCGGTAGCCGAGGCGGACCAGGCGCTCGAAGCTGCGGTGGATCCCGTTGACGAAGGCCTTGAGCGACCCCTCCCACTCGAGCCAGCCGGCCACGCGGATCAGGGCCTGGCCGAGGATCAGCAGGCCGGCGTAGGCGATCAGCAGCGTCCCGAAGCGAGACCACAGGGTCTGACCCGGCCGCAGGGTGGCCATCCGGTCCAGCACGGCGGCGAAGACGAGCGGCGATGCCACGTCCTGGACCACGACGGCCAGGCACAGGAACCCGGCGGCGCCGAGGAGCAGGCGCCGGTACGGGCGGGCCAGGCCGGCGCAGTAGGCCAGCGTCTGGCGCGTCGATGCGGCATCGCCCTCACCGTGCTCCATCCGTTGACCTCCTCCCTCCGCCGGGAGGTCGAGTCTGCCCGCCGGGCCGGAGCGGGACAAGCCATTTCCGGCCGGGGCGGCCGGTAGCGTGGACCGGTGACGACCAACCGCCTGGCCGGCGAGACCAGCCCCTACCTGCGCCAGCACGCCGACAACCCGGTCGACTGGTACCCGTGGGGCGACGAGGCGTTCGCCGCCGCCAAGGCGCGGGACGTGCCCATCCTCCTGTCGGTGGGCTACAGCGCCTGCCACTGGTGCCACGTGATGGCCCACGAGTCATTCGAGGACGACGGGGTGGCCGCCGTGCTCAACGACGGGTTCGTGAGCATCAAGGTGGACCGCGAGGAGCGCCCCGACGTCGACAGCGTGTACATGGAGGCGGTCCAGGCGATCACCGGCGGGGGGGGCTGGCCGATGACGGTCTTCCTGATGCCCGACGGCCGCCCGTTCCACGGCGGGACCTACTACCCCCGCCCCACGTTCCTGCAGATCCTGGCCC
>DASSZD010000173.1:0-45665 GCA_035702985.1 Acidimicrobiales bacterium | reverse complement strand
TTCATCTGCCCCTGGTCACCTGGTGCTCGAGGTTCTGGAGGGCCCGGTCCAGGGGCCCGGGCAGGCCGGCCCCGCCCGAGGGGGCCGAGGTGGTCGGGGTGGCCGCCGGCGCCGATGTCGCCGGCGTCGCCGACGTGGTCGGCGGCGGGCTGTTGGTGCCGGCGTGGCGGCCGGAGAGGGCCACCACGGCGATCACGATCACCACCAGCGCAGCCACGCCGGCCGCAGCCAGGCGCCTGCCCGGACGGCTGGAGCGCAACCGGCCCAGGGGGAGCCCGGCCGGCCGGCCCGCCCGCCCGGCCGGTGGCAGGACCTCGGTCGCCGGGCCGGCCGCCCGGCGCTGGTCCAGCACCCGGGTGGTGCGGCCGTCGGGCGTCCAGGCCGGGCCCCCGCCTCCCGGCGCCGCCGGAGGCCCCCATCCGCCCACCGCCCCCCCGACCGTCCCGCCGGCGGGAGCGGCGGCCCGACCCGCCTCGACCTGTCCGTCGATGACCGCCGCCATCTGGGCCGCCGAGGCGAACCGGTCGGCCGGATCCTTGGCCATGGCCCGCCTGATGGCGGCGGCCAGGGCCGGGTCCACCTCCGGTCTGAGCGTCTCGAGCGGCTCGGCGGCCGCCCCGGCCACCGCCGCGGCCCACGCATCGGCCCGGTCGGTGTGGAACGGTTTGCGGCCGGCCAGCACCTCGTACAGGACGACGGCCGCCGCGTACAGGTCCGAGGCCACGGTCGCCGGGGAGCCGAAGAACCGCTCGGGGGCCAGGTAGGCGGGGGTGCCGATCAGCAGCCCGGTGGCCGTCAGATCCTGCTGGTCGACCTCCAGGGCTTTGGCGATGCCGAAATCCCCGACCTTCCAACCGCCCCCGGCGGCGACCATCACGTTGCCCGGCTTGATGTCGCGGTGCAGGATGCCGGCGTCGTGGGCCGCCTGCAGGGCGCCCAGGACCTGGATCGCCATGGTCCGGACCTCGGCGACGGGGAGGGGACCGCTCCGCAGCCGGTCGTGCAGGGTCTGGCCCGGCAGGCGTTCCATCACGATGAACGGCACCCCGTCGGTTTCGCCGCTGTCGTACACGGCCACCACATGGGGGTGGCTCAGGCGGGCGGCCAGGCGGGCCTCGGTCTCGAACCGGGAGCGGACCCCGGGCTGGTGGGCCATCTCCGGGCGCAGGAACTTGACCGCCACCGGGCGGTCCAACCTGGTGTCCCGGCCGCTGCGGACCTCGGCCATCCCGCCCCGGCCGATGACCGGGCCCAGCTCGTAGCGGCCGCCGCAGAGCAGTGCCGGCTCTATCACAGTCAGGATGAATACCCGTCCCGGGTGCCCGCCTACCAGTCGGCGGCCGCGGAGCCGGCCGGTGACCCCCCTGGTACCTCGTATGGGAAGATCGGCTCCATGAGCGGCGACCCTTTCGACCTGGAGCTGGCCACCGCCGCCCTGCTGTCCGACAGCCACGATGTGCAGTTCCTGCTCCAGCTGTTGGCGAGGCAGCTGACCGGGGCTCTGGGCGACCGGGTCACGGTCGAGCGGGATGGCGGCCTGTTCCGGCGACGGACCACCGCGGTCCGCTCGCTGCGGGTGACGGTCGGAGACGACGAGTACCTGGCCACCGAGCAGGTCTGCTCGGTCGGTCACGACTCGGGCGGCATCCGTATCCGCACCGAGAAGGTGTCCATGGACGAATGGCTGAGCCGCCTGCTGCGGGCCCTGCAGGAAGAGGCCACGCACAACCAGGCGGCCCGGATGGCGCTGGAGAACCTGCTGTTGAGAGGAGGACCGCCATGACGACCGACGGCCCCGAGGAGGACCCGCCGCCGCTCCCCGCCGACCTCCCCCGGGACGCCGGCCGGCGCCTCGAGGAGCTCGAGAAGGGGCTCTTCACATCCGACCTGTCGGTCAACGAGTTCCTCCTCATCAAGGAGGCCGGCTTCCACCCGCTCGGGTTCGTGATGGGCTCGTCGATCTACCACATCGGTCTGCAGACCCGCCGGTGGGGCCAGTCCCAGGAGCTCGACAAGCTCACCGAGGCCATGTACAACGCCCGGGAGCTGGCCATGACCCGGATGGAGGAGGAGGCCCAGCAGTTGCAGGCGGACGGGGTGGTGGGGGTCCGCCTGGACGTCAACTACTACGAGTGGGGCAACGACTCGGCCGAGTTCATAGCCATGGGCACCGCGGTCAAGGCGGAGAACGGCCGGGACTACCGCAACAAGCTGGGCCTGCCCTTCACCTCGGACCTGTCCGGCCAGGACTTCTGGACGCTCATGCAGACCGGGTACGTGCCGCTGGGGCTGGTGATGGGCACCTGCGTGTACCACATCGCCCACCGGGGCCTGGTGCAGACACTCGGATCGGTGGGCCAGAACGTGGAGCTGCCCAACTTCACCCAGGCCCTCTACGAGGCCCGGGAGCTGGCCATGACCCGCATGCAGGACGAGGCCGAGCGCCTGGACGCGTCCGGCATCGTCGGGGTCCGTCTGGAGGAAAAAAGTCACCAGTGGGGCAGCCACACCATCGAGTTCCTGTCCCTCGGGACGGCCGTGGCCAGGACCGACGGCGAGTTCAAGCTGCCCAACCCCCAGACGATCATCTCGCTGGACCGCTGACCGGGCCGTGACCGACCTGCCTCCCGAAGCGCCGGGCCGGCTGGCCAGCCGGGCCTTCTCCTCCGGGCTCAGCGTGGCCGACTTCGCGGCGTGCCTGCAGATGGGGATGCGCCCGGTGGCCCTGGTGCAGGGGTTCTGCGCCATGCGCTGGTCCTGGTACGGGCCGGGATCGATGTACACGATGTCCGGCTACGGCGGGCGCAGCAGTTGGGGTACCACCCTCAGCAGCTACCGCTGCCCGCACGGCTATGTCGGGGCGGAGCACCGCGTGTGGGGGGAGAACTTCGAGCAGCGCTGGATCCGCCAGGCCTGGCACCAGGGTTTCGACACCGCCTACCAGCGGATGGTCGAGGAGGCCCGGGCGGCCGGGGCCCACGGCGTCATCGGCGTGGTGGACACCAGCAGGTCGCTCGTCGACCGGTCCATCCGGGAGTTCCACATCTACGGGACGGCGGTGGTGGTGGACGGATCGCCGGCCGGGCCGGTGTGGACGTCGTACCTGGCCGGCTCCCGGCTGGCCAAGCTGATCGAATCCGGGTTCATGCCGGTGGCGGTGGTGGCGTCCATGGCATCGGTGCGCATGTGGGCGGTGTGCGTGACCGAGTACCTGATGAAGGGCCAGAGCTACGGCTACGGGTCCGTATCCGGGTACCCGCCCGGCGCTTACGGCGGGTCCGGCGGCGAGATCGGTCAGATGGCCGATGCCCAGATGCAGGCCCGCCGGGTGGCCCGGGACCACGCCCGGTACGACCTGGGCCGCGACACGCTCCACGGCGCCAGCCTGGACGTGGGCCAGTGGGAGGTAGGGCCCGGCGATCTCGAGGTGGACTGCATCCTGCGCGGCACCCGGGTCAGGCGGTTCCGCCCCGCCGACCCGCTCCCCCCGCCCCGGCTCACGGTGCCGCTGACGTGACCGACGCAGGCCGGGACCGCCGGGAGGAGATCAGGGAGGCCGTGCGCCGGCTGGCGGCCGGTGGCTTCACCGACCCGGGGTCCGCCCGCGGCCCGGTCACGTCCGATCTCAGCATCGACGAGTCGCTGGTGCTGCACTCCATCGGTTGGGAACCGGTCGATCTGGTGTGCGGGGCGGCGACCTGGTCGGTCCCGCTGGGCTACTGGCGGTGGGGCGTCGGGGAGATCGCCCCGGCGTCGGCCGCCCACAACAACGCCGTGTCCGGCGCCGCCCGCCAGATGGAGGCGGAATGCCGGGCGGTGGGAGGCCACGGGGTGGTCGGGGTGCGCGTCGAGGTGGAGGTCGAGCGTCACCTGGTCAACGCCGTGCTGGTGGGAACGGCGGTGGCCCCGGTGGGGACCGGCCGGCCCCCGGCCCGGGCTTTCCTGTCGGACCTGTCCGGCCGGGACTTCGCCCTCCTGCACGCCTCCGGCTGGGACCCGGTCGGCCTGGCGTTCGGGGCGTCGTTCGTGTACGCGCCCAGACGCGGTGCCGGCGCAGCCCTGCGCCAGTCCACCCAGAACGTGGAGCTGGTCAACCTCACCCGGGCCCTCTACGCCGCCCGGGAGTCGGCCATGGAACGGATGCAGTCCTCGGTCCGGGCGCTGGGCGGCACCGGCGTGGTGGGGGTCCAGGTGGCCGAAGGGCCGATGCCGTTCGCCTCCCATGCCGTGCGGTTCACCGCCTGGGGCACGGCGCTGCGCCCCGGTGACCGGCCGGCGCGCCTGGAGAGACCTCAGGTGGTGGTGAGCCTCGACGACCAGGTGGTGGCCTTCGAGGCGGAGTCGCTGCGGGGCCGGGAGTGAACCCCGGGGTCTAGAGCAGGTGGCTGAGACGCCAGTCCAGGCCGGCCCGGGGAACGACCCAGGTGTTGGTGCCGGTCTGGTCGGTCCCGAACGCCGAGGCCGTACGCACCCGGGCCGACCGGTAGCGCGGCGACGGGTCGACCGTGACGGCCAGCCGCAGGGTGACCCCGGGCAGGGTGACCAGCTGCAGGGGGCGGGCGGTGTCCAGCGTGGCCGACCGACCCAGGCGGCTCACGGTGGCGACCGTGGTGCCGGCCGGCAGCACGGTGCGCAGCTTCAACTGGCCGTAGAAGCTGTCGGCCAGGCTCCTGGCCGCCTGGGTGGCCCCGCCCACCACGCCGGGACCGTGCTGCTCGAGGACCACTCCGACCATGTCGACCGACCGGCCCGCCACCGGTCGCGACACCGAGAACATCAGGGCCTGGCCGGCGGCGAGGGTCGAGCCGGTCTTGACGCCCGTGAACCCGTCGGTGCCGACCAGGGTGTTGTAGTTCTTCAGCTGGCCCAGCCCGGCCACGGTGGCGGACGGCTCGGCCACGATGGCTGCGAACGCCGGGATGGCCATGGCCGCCCGGGCCAGGGCGAGCAGGTCGGTTGGGGTGGACACGGTGGCCTTGTCCAGGCCGCTGGCATCGGCGAAGTGGGTGTGGGCCATGCCCATGGTCGCCGCCTGCTGGTTCATCCGGGCCACGAACCCGGCCAGGCTGCCGGCGTCGAAGGTGGCCACGTCGTCGGCGATGTTGTCCGCCGACGGGAGGAGCATGGCCTGCAGGGCCGCCCGTTCGGTGAGCACCTGGCCGGCGTGCACGGCCACGAGGGACTCGTCCTGGGCGATGCGGGCCGGCAGGGTGGCCGCCTCGGCCGGGGTGATGGTGAAGGAGAAGCCCTGGGAACCGGCGGTCAGGGGATGGTCCTGGAGAACCAGGTAGGCGGTCATGACCTTGGCCACGCTGGCTATGGGCACCGGCTGGCCGGGCCCGGAGGACCCGATCAGCTTCCCGGACGAGGTGGCCAGCGCCGCCTCCCCGCTGGACGGCCAGGCCAGCGCTGCGGCGTGGCCCGGCGCCCGGACCGTGGATGTCAGGCGGACGACCGTGCGCGGCGGGGGAATGGACTCGGTGGCCGCCCGGGCGGCCACCCCTCCGGCGGCCGCCACCACCAGCCCGGCCGCGACCAGCGCCGCGACCCGCCAGCCGCGGCGCGGCCGGCGGTGCTTGGGTTTCTTGTCGTCCTTGGCCTCTACTTCGCCGGACAGGCCCGGGGGTCCCACGGTTGGAGGTTATCGGTGGTGGAACTGGGCTTCTGTCCCAGCACGGTGGCCGGGGCGCCGGCGGGGGCCGCCCCGGCGGAGGGGGACGCCGGCCCCGCCGAGCCGGCCGGGGCGGTCGTGGTGGTGCCCGCCGACCCGGAGGTGGGCGCCCCGAGCACACTCAGCCCGGTGCCGGCGTCCACCGTCACCGTGCCGGGCGTCACGGCCGGATCCACCTTGAGCATCACCGGCCCCGACAGGTGGGGGAACACCGCCTCGGCCTGGGCCAGCTGGCCGGGGGCGTACCGCACCAGCGTCTCCGACGGATGACCCGGGTCGGGCCCGTTGCCGATCTGGCCGGCCGGCAGGCCCAGCGCGCTGAGCGCCGCCGAGGTGTCGGTCGCCAGGTTGCCGGTGCCGGTGATGTTGTAGACGTTGACGGCGGTCGGGGTGACCGGCTTGGGTAGGGCGCCCGAGTCCCACGCCGAGATGGTCTGGTTGTCCTGGGGCTGGACCGGCAGGTCCACGTCGCCCATGTTGTAGCCGTCGTAGTAGTACTGGCTGGCCACGACGACCGGCAGCGTGGTCTCGGGGATGGCGCTGGGCGACAGATGGCGGTAAGTGGTGGCCAGGCTGACCAGCTGGTTCTTGAGGCCGGGGTCGATGGTGACCTGGTTGATGATGGCGCCGAGGAAGTTGTTCAGCGTGATGGGGTTGCCCAGGCCCTTGGACAGGGCCGTCGAGAACAGGACCCGCAGGAACGTGTGGTCCCGCACGATGCGGGACAGGTCCGACTGCGGGTCGTAGGGCCAGTAGGTGCGGGGCTTGTAGTCACCGGGCGGGTCGTACTGGAGATGGCGGGCCCGGACCAGGGCCAGGGCCTGGAAGCCGTTGAGGTGGATGCAGCCCGGCTTGGGGATCCACAGCTGGGAGTTGACGTCCCACAGCGGCATGGGGAAGTACATGTCGATGCCGCCGAGGGCGTTGACGGTGTTGGCGAACCCGTTGAACTGCAGCTCCACGTAGTGGTTGATGGGAATGCCGAAGTCGTCCTCGATGGCCTTGATGAGGTTGTTGGGCCCGTTGGCCCCGTCGTTGAGGGCGGCGTCGATCTTCTGCCACTTGCCCACCGGGCTCCCGGCCGGCATGGGGGCGAACAGGTCCCGGGGGATCGACAGCAGCGACGCCGTGTGCTTGACCGGGTCCAGGTGCAGGATCATGGTCACGTCGCTCAACGACCCCGACAGCTGTTGCGGGTTGCCGAACTGGGCGGCCTGGCTCTGGCTGAGCCCGGCCCGGGTCTGGTTGCCGATCAGCAGGATGTTCTCCGGTGCGCCTCCGCTGGCGCCGGGCTTGGCACTGCCGTCCTGGGTGGTCAGGTTGGAGGCGGCCTGGGTGTGGATGGAGTCGATGCGGTAGCGGACGTAGCCGTAGGCGCCGCCGGCGGCGACCAGGCACAGCGCCACCACCACGTTGACGGCCACCAGGATCCGGCGGGGCCATCGGCGATGGGGGATCAGCCGGCGGGCCGGGCGGCGGCGGGCCCGGGCATGCTGAGCGGGGGGCACGATTTTTCAGGATAAACCGTGCGTCCCCGTAAGGGACTTCACCCCGGGGAGCGGTCCGGGTTTGCCCGTCGGCCACTACGGGTACACGCGAACCATACCAACGAGGAGGTTCGTAATGGGCATAGGCACCAGCCTCGTCCTGATCGCCATCGGAGCGATACTCGATTTCGCCGTTTCGGTGCACACCAGCGGGTTCAACATCAACACCATCGGGCTGATCCTGATGATCGTGGGGGCCGTGGGCCTGGTCCTCTCGCTGCTGTTCTGGAACTCCTGGGGCGGCTCCGGGATCAACCGGGGCGTGAGCCGGACGCGCCGGGTGGGACCCAACGGCGAGTCCTACTACGAGGAGCATCGCAGCAACTACTAAAGGCCAACTTCAGTCCACACTTGTCGATCACAGAGACCGGCGGGGGGTAGAACAGGTCGCGTTGCCGTGCGCCGCGGCCCCCCCGCCGGCGTGCGACAATCACATCCCAAAACCGGCGCATCCTGAGCGGGCGTTCCGGCTTCGGGACCGAAGTTCTTCTGTGATTGCGAGGGTTTTATGCCGTTGGCGGGTACGTTCGACGTTTTGGATTTCGGGGAGATCCTGGGACTGCTGTCCAAACGTTCGGCGACGGGCCGGCTGCAGGTGCGGTGCGCCTCCATGCACGGGACCATCTGGCTGTCGGGTGGCCGGGCCACCGCCGCCGAGATAGGAAGCGGTTCCACCGGCCTCGGCGGTATCCCCTACGGCGAGGGGCGCACCAAGTGGCAGAGCCTGCTGGAGGACATCTGCTTCGATGCTCTGCGGGCGCCGCGGGGCAGCTTCGAGTTCCACCCCGAGGACGAGGTCAACATCCCCGCCGGTCCCCGGGTCAGCGTGGACGAGGTGGTGGAGGCCGGCAACAAGCGCCTGGAGATGTGGCGGGAGGTGGAGTCGGTCATCCACTCCTTCGAGGCGGTACCCCGGCTGGCGGAAGCCCTCAACGACGACTCACTCGTCATCAGCCAGGAACGGTGGCGGATCCTGGTGGCGGTGGACGGCCGCCGCAGCGTGGCCGCCCTGGCCCGGCGGATGGACACGGAGCTCCTGGAGTTCTGCCAGATGCTCAAGCCCATGATCGAGAGCGGCGCCGTCCTGCTCGACCAGCCCGACGGGTTCATGAAGTCGCTGCCCAAGGTCCGCCTCGACGTGGTCGGACGCGACGGCGACTGGACCGAGTCCAACGGCGGCTCGCTCCCCGACGGCACCCCCATCCTCAACGTGGGGTCGACGGTGGTCGACGGACCGGTGCGCCCCGTCCCCCCCACCCCCCCCACCCAGACCTCCGGGGAGCAGATCGCGGCAGCTCGCGCCGAGCATCCGGCCGGCGATCCGCCGATCCCCCCGGACCTCCACCCTGTCGACTCCGCCGCCGGTGACGACGATGCCCCCGGGCCCGACCCCGCCCCCCGCCGCCGGCTGCGGGGCCGGTCCAGATCCCGGGCCCGCGTGCCGGGCTCCCACTTCGACGAGTGATGAGACCCTCATAGCGCGAGCACCGTTCCCCCGAGCGCCTGGCAGGCCCAAATGACACTTCTCATCTGCCTCCCCCTGATAGTCGTAATCGCCGGACTGATGGCCCGGCGCTGGTTCGTCGCGACGCGCCAGGACATCCGCTCCATCGAGTCGCACCGCAGCAACCTGCACCATCTGGAACACCTCACCCCCGAGGAGGCCTCGGGGGCGGCTGGCGTGGTGCCGCCGGGCGCGGCCCATGTGCGCATCGTCGGCGGTCCGGGCGGCGCGCCCCGACCGGCGGTGCGCCCCATGGTGTGGGGCCGGCCGGACGGGCGGGCTCCGGCGGCCCGGCCGGCGTGGCATTCGGCCCGGGCGGAGCCGGTGCGGGCCCGCTACGCCGAGGCCCGCCGGGAGGTGCAGGAGCGGGCCCCCTCCGGGGACCAGCCCCGCATCGTCATCACCGATGACGCCGTCACCGGCCTCGGCGACCGTCCGGTCCGGTCCGATCCGGCGCCGGCGGCCGCGTCCCACATGCCGGCCGCCCGACCGGCCGCCTCCCACGTGCCGGCCGCCCGGCCGGCCGCCGGTCCGGGTCGGACGACGGTGGCCCCCACCCCGGTCCGGCCGCCCGCCCCCGAGACCGGGGCGCCGGTGGGCGACCCGCCCCCGGTGGTGATCACCGACGCCGATGAGGCCACCCCGGCTCCGGCTGTCCCGGCCCCCCCGGCCCATCGCCGGCCCCGCCGCCGGGCCGGTTCGGACCACCGGCGGGCGATCCAGGTGCTGGCCTCGGCGGCCGGCCTCATGGTGGTGGCCGCCGGGGCCGGCATCGCCGTCGAGGGGATGGGCGGCGGGAACAGCAGGGGTACCGCCCACCGGGTGGCCGGGCCGTCCCGGGTGTCGGCCCGGGCCAGCACCTCCACCACCCTGGCGCCGGCGCCTCCCCCCACCACCCCCCCGGCGCTCACCGCCACCAGCACCTCGTCCACCGACGCGCTCTACACGCTGCCGTCCGGGCCGCTGCAGGTCTCGTTGTCGGCCGCCGGGGCGTGCTGGGTGGAGCTGCGGAGCGGGTCGCCGACCGGTCCCATCTCCTACGAGGGCACTCTCCAGCCCGGCTCCAGCCAGAGCTTCGCCGTGCCGGGCGGGATGTGGTTGCGTCTCGGCGACCCGTCCGGGGTGCAGCTGCGGATCAACGGGTCATCGGTGGCCCTGCCGGGCGGGTCCAGCCCGTTCAACGTCACCGTCACCACCGCCGCCTGAGCCGCCGGGTCGGGCGGAGCAGTCGGCGCAGGTGCCGAGAATCTCCACCGTGTGGGTGATGTCCACGAAGCCGTGATCGCCGGCGACCCGGTCCGCCCACCGCTCGACCTCGGGGCCCTCCACCTCCACCGTCCGCCCGCAGGCCCGGCACACCAGGTGATGGTGGTGGTGCCCGGTGCCGCACCGGCGGTAGAGGGTCTCGCCCTCGCCGGTGCGGAACGTGTCGATCTCGCCGGCATCGGCCAGGGCCCGCAGCTGGTTGTACACGGTGGTGAGCCCCACCGCCTCCCCCTGGGCCCGCAGCTCGGCGTGCAGATCCTGGGCTGAGCGGAACCCTTCCGACCGGTCCAGCGCGGCGGCGACTGCCCGCTTCTGGCGGGTGTCCCGGGACGAACTCATGTTGTAATGGTAATCGTTTCTGGTTACCCTTACCGGTAGTGATTGCAAGTAAGGCTCTGGTGTTGGCCGGCACGCTCGTGCTGGCGGCGGCCTGCTCGGCCGCGCCGTCCACCGCCCCGGTCCCCGGCGCGGCGACCGCCGCGGCCGGGATCCCGGTGGTGGCGGCCGAGAGCCAGTACGGCGACGTGGCCGCCCAGATCGGCGGCCCGTACACCCGGGTCACCTCGGTCATCAGGGATCCGAACACCGATCCCCACAGCTACGAGATCAGCACCACCGTGGCCCGCGAGGTGGGCCGGGCCCGGCTGGTCGTGCAGAACGGGGCAGGCTACGACGGGTTCATGGACCGGATCGAGGCGGCCACCCCCAGCCGGTCCCGGCGGGTGGTGGTGGCCGGGGCGGTGACCGGCCGTACCGCCCGGACCGCCAACCCGCACCTGTGGTACGACCCGGCCACCATGTCGAAGGTCGCCGCCTCGGTGGCCGCCGCCCTCGGGGCCATCGACCCGGGCCACGCCCGGTACTTCGAATCCAACGCGGCCCGTTTCGAGGCCAGCCTGCAGCCTTGGACCGCCGCCCTCCACCGGCTACGTGTCGACCACCCGGGCTTCCCGGTCGCCGCCACCGAACCGGTGGCCGACTACCTCCTGCAGGCGGCCGGGGCCCGCATCCTCACCCCCTACAGCTTCCAGGCGGACATCATGAACGGGTTGGACCCCGCCCCCCAGGGCATCTCCGCCCAGCAGGACCTGCTCACCCACCGGAAGGTGAAGGTGCTGGTGTACAACGAGCAGGTCACCGACAGCCTCACCTCCGGCCTCATCGGCACCGCCCGCCGGGCCGGGGTGCCGGTGGTGGGGGTGTACGAGATCATGCCGGTCGGCGACAGCTACCAGCAGTGGATGCTCTCCACCGTGGCGGCCATCCAGAAGGCGGTCGGCACCAGGTGACGCCGGTGGTGCAGCTGCGGGACGTGGAGGTGACGCGGTCCGGCCGGCGGGTCCTGGACGGCGTCAGCCTGGAGATCGGCGAGGGGGAGTTCACCGGCCTGATCGGATCCAACGGGGCGGGCAAGACCACCCTGCTCAAGACCGTCCTCGGGCTCCTCACCCCGGAGGCGGGCGAGGTGACGATCGGGGGGCGGCCCCTGTCGCGGCGTGACCGGCTGGTCGGGTACGTCCCTCAGAGCATCCATCTGGACCCGGACATGCCGCTGCGGGCCCGCGACCTGGTGGGCCTCGGGCTGGACGGCCACCGCCTGGGGGTGCCGCGCCGGTCGGCGGCCCGCACCCGGGCCGTGACCGGGGCGCTGGCGGCGGTGGGGGCCGAGGGTTTCGCCGACTCCCGGGTGGGCCGCCTGTCGGGCGGGGAGCAGCAGCGGGTCATGATCGCCCACGCCCTGGTCGGGCATCCCCGTCTGCTGGTCCTCGACGAGCCGCTCGCCAACCTGGACATCAGCAGCACCAACGAGGTCGTCGCCGTGCTGGGCCGGGTCTGCCGGGAGCAGGGGGTGGCCGTCCTGATCTCGGCCCACGACATGAACCCGCTGCTGCCGTACATGGACCGCATCGCCTACATGGCCGACGGCCGGGTGGCGTCCGGTCCGACCGACGAGGTGGTCCGCAGCGAGGTGCTGACCCGGCTGTACCGCCACCCGGTGGAGGTTCTCCGGGCCCAGGGGCGGGTGCTGGTGGTGTCGGGCGGGTGACCGGGGTGGAGGCGTGAGCTTCTTTGCCAGCGGGCCGGTCCACACCGCCCTCATCGTCGGGGCCCTGGTGGCCGTGGTGTCCGGTCCGGTCGGGGTGTTCACCGTCATCCGGGGGCAGTCCTTCGCCGGCCACGCCCTCGCCGACACCGGAACCACCGGCGGCTCCGGGGCGTTTCTCGTCAACGTCAACCCCCTGTACGGGTTCGTGGCCCTCAACCTGATCGCGGCGGCGGTGATGGAGGCCCTCGGGGTGCGGCGGGCCCGGGGCCGGGACGTGGCCACCGGGATCGTGCTGGGGGCGGCGCTGGGCCTGTCGGCGCTGTTCCTGGACCTGGAGACCAGGTCGAGCACCACCGGGGCGACGATCACGGTGCTGTTCGGGTCGATCTTCACCCTTGATCCGGGCACCGTCCCGTTCGTGGCGGTCACCGCCGGAGTGGCCGTGGCCGTGATGGCGGTCCTGTACCGGCCGCTGCTGCTCTCGTCGGTGAGCCCCGAGTTGGCCGCCGCCCGCGGCCTCCCCGCCGGCGTGGTATCCGCCGGCTACCTGCTGGCGCTGGCCCTGGCGGTGTCGCTGTCGGCGGTGACCATCGGCGCCATCCTCTCCACCGCCCTGCTGGTCGGCCCGGCCGCCACCGCCCTGCGCCTGACCCGGCGACCCGGTGCGGCGGTGCTGGCCGCCGCCGGCATCGGCACGGCCGCCACCTGGGCCGGGGTGGCCCTCTCCTACGAGAGCTACTACTGGCCGCCGTACCAGCAGGGCTGGCCGGTGAGCTTCTTCGTGGTGTTCGTGGTGCTGGCCGCGTACCTGGCGGCGACCGCCGCCACGGCCGGGCGGAAAGGGCGGCGTTGATGTTCAGCGGGCTCATGGTGAACGCCTGGGAGGCCGCCACCATCGTGGCCGCCGTCGCCGGGCTGGTGGGCTTCTTCACCGTCATGCGGGGATCGGCGTTCGCGGCCCACGCCCTGCCCAACGGCGCCTTCGCCGGGGCCGCCGGGGCGGCCGTGCTCGGCGTCAGCACCCTCCTGGGCGTGGCCGTGTTCGCGCTGGCCGGGGCGCTCGGGATCGCCGCCCTGGGCCGCCGGGCCCGCCGCGACGTGGCCACCGCCCTGGCCGTGGTCGCCATGCTGGCCCTCGGGGCGCTGTTCCTGTCGCTCGGAGGCGCCTACGCCCCGGAGGTGTACTCCCTCCTGTTCGGCCAGGTGCTCGGCGTGTCGGGCTCGCAGCTGCTGCCCACGGCCGGGCTGGCGGCGGTGTGCGCCACCGGGCTGGCGGTCCTGTACCGCCCGCTGCTGCTCTCGTCGGTCGGACCCGAGATGGCCGAGGCCAGGGGGATCCGGCCGGCGGCCATCGAGACGGCGTTCCTGCTGCTGCTGGCGCTGGCCACCACCATGGCCGTGCCCGTGGTCGGGGCGCTGCTGATATTCACCCTGCTGGTCAGCCCGGCGGCGGCCGCCCGCTGCCTCACCGCCCGACCGGGGCGGGCCGTGCTGCTCAGCGTGGCCCTGGCCCTGGCCACGGTGTGGGCGGCCATCGCCCTCAGCTACTGGACCGGTTACCCGGTGGGTTTCTTCGTCGGCGCCGGGGGGGCGGCCGTCTACGCCCTCAGCCGGCTGGCCGGGCGGCTCCTGCCGGGCCGGGCCGGCTGAGCCGGCGGCCGGGGTCAGCGCAGGGCGTCGGGGCCGTGCTCCCCGGTGCGGATCCGGATCAGGTCCTCCACCGGGGTGGTCCACACCTTGCCGTCGCCGATGCGCCCGGTACGGGCCGCCTCGACGATCAGGCGGACCACCCGGTCGGCCTCGGCATCGTCGACGACCACCTCGATACGCACCTTGGGCACGAAGTCGATCTGGTATTCCGCCCCCCGGTACACCTCGGTGTGGCCGCCCTGGCGGCCGAACCCCTGGGCCTCGCTGACCGTCATGCCGGTTATCCCGGCCTCCTGCAGGGCCGCCTTGACGTCCTCCAGCCGGAACGGTTTGACGACCGCGGTCACCAGGCGCATCACGTGGCCCCCCTCGATGTGGAAGACGAACCGAACGGGCCGAGCGCCCGGGAGCCCGACGACGCCTCGAAGTCGTAGGCGTTCTCCTCGAACAGGCTGATGTCGAGGCCCACCCTCTCGTCGTTCTCCGACACCCGCAGGCCGACCGTCGCCCGGATCACCCAGGCGATACCGGCCGTGACCAGCAGCGAGTACGCCCCCACCGTGACCACGGCCAGGGCCTGGTGGCCGAGCAGGCCGGCCCCGCCCCCGTAGAACAGCCCGTCGGAGCCCAGCGAGGCGGCCGTGCCGAAGAACCCGACCAGCAGCACGCCGAGCAGGCCGGCCACGCCGTGCACGGCCAGCACGTCCAGCGAGTCGTCCAGGCCCAGCCGGAACTTGAGGCTGACCGCCACCGCGCACACCGCGCCGGCCAGCGCCCCGATGACGGTGGCGCCCAGGGTGTTGACGAAGCCGCAGGCGGGGGTGATGGCCACCGCCCCGGCGATGGCGCCGCTGACCGCCCCCAGCGTGGTCGGCTTGCCGGTCCGTACCTTCTCCACGGCGATCCAGGCCAGGAGGGCGGCGGCGGTGGCGGTGTTGGTGTTGATGAAGGCCGTCCCCGCCCCGTTGGCGGTGAGGGCGGATCCGGCGTTGAACCCGAACCAGCCGAACCACAGGATCCCCCCGCCCAGCACCGTGAGCGGGATGTTGTGGGGACGCATGAGCGAGTTGGGCCAGCCCCGGCGCCGGCCCGCCACCAGGGCCAGGGCGGCGCCGGCCATGCCGGCGTTGAGCTCCACGACCGTCCCGCCGGCGAAGTCCTCGGCGCCCCGCCGGGCCAGCCACCCGTCGGGTGAGAACACCCAGTGGGCGATGGGGGCGTACACCAGCACCGACCAGGCCACGATGAAGACCAGGAACGCCCCGAACTTCATGCGGTCCGCCCCCGAACCGGTGAGCAGGGCCGGGGTGATGATGGCGAACATCATCTGGAAGATGATGAACGCCACCGGCGGGATGGTCATGGCGTGGGGCCCGCTGAAACCGGGCACCACCTGGTTGAGGTGGGCCAGGCCGGCGAAGTGCAGGGTGCCGATCAGCCCCACCCCGCCGGCGTCGGGACCGAACGCCAGGCTGTAGGTGACCCACACCCACACCAGGCTGACCACGGCCATCACCGCGAAGTTCTGGATGAGCATGCCGAGCACGTTCTTGCGCCGGACCATGCCGCCGTAGAAGAGGGCCAGGCCGGGGGTCATGAACAGCACCAGGGCCGCGCTCACCAGCACCCAGGCCGTGTCACCAGAGTTGTAGTGCACCAGCTGCCGTCTCCTGCGTGAGGGCCGCCCGAAGCTAGCCGAACTCCGATCCGGGCGGCGAGGCCGGGCCCCGGAAGCGGGGCCGCCGGCGGGATAGCGTCTTGGCCATGACCGCCGTGGACTTCCATTTCGACGTCATGTGCCCGTGGGCGTACCAGACCAGCAGGTGGATCAGGGAGGCCCGGGAGGTGCGGGACATCACGGTGACCTGGAAGTTCTTCTCGCTGGAGGAGGTCAACCGCCAGGAGGGGAAGAAACATCCGTGGGAGAGGCCCTGGTCCTACGGGTGGTCGATGCTCAGGGTGGCGGCCCGGCTGCGGCGGGAGACGGACGGCAACGACGCCGTGGACCGGTTCTACGAGGTGGCCGGCCGGATGCTGCACCAGGACGGCCTCAAGGTGCACACCCCCGAAGGCATGGAGGCGGTGCTGGCCGAGATCGGCCGGGACCCGGGCCTGGCCGCCGAGGCCATCGCCGACCCGTCCACCCACGACGAGGTGCGCGCCGACCACCAGAGGGTGCTGGACCTGGGCGGGTACGGGGTGCCGACCATGGTCCTCGACGGGGCGACCACCCTGTTCGGTCCGGTGGTGACCCCGGGCCCCACCGGCGAGGAGGCCGGCCGCCTGTGGGACCTGGTGGCCGGGTGGGCCGAGTTCCCCCACCTCTACGAGCTGCGCCGGCCCAAGGTGGCGGCCGACTGGCGGCACATCGAGGCCAGCTTCCGCCCGTACCTGGACGCCCGGGACTGGCAGACCGTCCAGACCCCCGTCGCCTGACCGAAAGGATCCACGAAACCATGAGCGCCGCCGGTAACCCTCCTGCCATCGTCGCCGACAGCTCGGCGGCCGGGCTGGCCGCCCAGCTGGGCGAGGTGTGGGACTCGCTGATCGAGCTGGGGACCGGCCTGGGCGATGCCGAATGGGGGCTGTCCACCCCCTGCCCGGGCTGGTCGGTGGCCGCCCAGTACGCCCACATGATCGGCACCGAGAGCATGCTGCTGGGCCGGCCCGCCCCCGAGGTCGAGGCCGGCACCCCCGAGCACGTGCGCAACCAGATCGGCGGGTTCAACGAGGTGTGGGTGGTGGCCCTGGCCGGGCGCCCCCGGACCGAGGTGCTGGGGCTGTTCGAGGAGGTGGTCACCGAGCGCAAGCGGGCCCTGGCGTCCATGACCGAGGAGGATTTCTCGGCCGAGTCGTGGACGCCGGTGGGCCAGGCCGACTACCGCCGGTTCATGCAGATCCGGGTGTTCGACTGCTGGGTGCACGAGCAGGACATCCGCGACGCGCTCGGGCGTCCCGGTCACGAGACCGGCCCGGCGGCGGAGCAGTCGCTGGACGAGATCGTGCGGGCCGCCGGGTACGTGGTGGGCAAGAAGGCCGGGGCCCCCGCCGGGTCCTCGGTGAGGCTGGAGCTGACCGGTCCGCTCCGCCGGCGCATCGACGTGGCCGTGGCGGACGGCCGGGCCCGGGTGGTGGACGGGATCGACGGCGACCCCACGGTGACGCTGACCCTGAGCTCCACCGCGTTCGCCCGGCTGGCCTGCGGCCGCATCGCCCCGGCCGCCGTGCTCGACGACGGGCAGATGGGCGGGATCCGCTCCGCCGGGGACGAGGCGCTGGGCCGGCGGGTGGTCGAGAACCTGGCGTTCACCATCTGAGATGGCGCCGCGCCAGATCGACTACCGGCTCTTCGGCGAGGCGTTCATCCTGAGCGCGGTCACGCCGGAGCGGATCGTCGACGCCGTCACCCGCATCGCCGGGGACGTGGTCGAGCTGGGCCCCATCAAGGCCGGTCCCGGCGGGGCGGCCACCGTCAACGCCCGGGGCCGTATCGGCGAACCTTCTGCCGACGAAGCCGGGGCCGACCCGCTGGCCTACGACGTCCGCCTACCCGTCGACGTCTCCCTGGAGGTCAAAGTGGGGAGCGTCAACCGCTATGACGCCACCGGGACCATCCCGCTGCGGCTGGAGGTGAGGACGGTCGAACCGCTGGCCATCGTCATCGACGTCCAGCCGGTGCGGGCGGCCGAGATCGAGTTCGACATCCACGCCCGGGGGATGCCGGCGAGGCTGCTGGGGCGGGCCGGGGACGTGGCCGGGGAGCTGCGCCGCCACACCGCCGACTACGTCAACGGGCGGATCTCCCACCCCGACACCTCCCGTTACACCACCATCGAGCTGCTGCCGCTCATCGACCGGGTGTGGACCGAGCTGTGACCGCCGCTCACCGCCAGCGGTAGTCGGGGGCGGACCGCGGCAGGAACGACAGCCGCGGCGCCCAGCCCCAGGTTCTAGCCTCTGGCCCATGACCCGGGTCGTATCAGGCGAGCGCCAGTTCACCACCGCCGGCCACCTGCGCCACTGGGCCGAGCACCGGGGGGACCACCCGGCGCTGCGCTGGGCCGGCGGCCAGCTCACCTACGCCGAGCTGCACGACCGCAGCAGCCGGGTGGCCCAGGCGTTGCGGGCCGACGGGGTCGGCCCCGGCGACCGGGTGGCGTTCCTGGACAAGAACAGCCCCGAGCAGGTGGAGCTGTTCTTCGGGGCGGCCAAGCTCAACGCCGTGCCCTGCCCGGTCAACTACCGGCTGGCCCCGCCTGAGATCGCCTTCATCGTCGCCGACAGCGAGGCCAAGGTGTTCGTGGTGGGGGAGGAGTTCGCTCCGCTCGTGGACAAAGTGGCCGACCAGCTGGCGGGGGTGCGGGTCATCGCCACCGGGGCGGCCTACGACGGGTGGCGCGACGCCCAGCCGGCCGACGATCCGGCCGTCCCGCTCGCCGCCACCGACATCGCCTACCAGCTGTACTCGTCGGGCACCACCGGGCGGCCCAAAGGCGTCCAGCTGACCCAGGCCAACCTGGCCGCCGGCATGGGGTTGTACCCGCAGATCATGGGGCTCGGCCCCGACAGCGTCAGCATGGTCCCCATGCCGCTGTACCACATCGGGGGCGGCGGCTGGGCCCTGGCCGGGCTGGCCCAGGGGGCGACCAACGTGCTGATCCGGGAGATCGTCCCGGACCGGCTGGTCGAGACCATCGTGGCGGAGAGGGTCACCCACGGATTCCTGGTACCGGCCGTCCTGCAGTTCATGCTGGCCGTGCCGGGGGTGGAGCAGCGGGACTTCTCGGCGCTGCGGTCCCTGCTCTACGGCGCCTCGCCCATCTCGGAGAAGGTGCTGGCCCAGTCGGTCCGCACATTCGGCTGCGAGTTCGTCCAGGCGTACGGCCTCACCGAATCGACGGGCACGGTCATCTACCTTCCGGCCGCCGACCACGACCCCGACGGGCCGAACCGCCACCGGCTGCGGGCGGTGGGCATCCCCATCCCCGGGTCCCAGGCGAAGATCGTGGACCCGGCCACCGGCCAGGCGGCGCCGGCCGGCGCGGTGGGGGAGATATGGGTCAAGGGCCCCACCGTCATGGCCGGCTACTGGCACATGCCGGAGCAGACCGGGGCGGCCATCACCGACGGGGGCTGGTTGCACACCGGCGACGCCGGCTACCAGGACCCCGACGGCTACTTCTACATCCACGACCGGGTCAAGGACATGATCGTCTCCGGAGGGGAGAACGTCTATCCGGCCGAGGTGGAGAACGTGATCATGTCCCACCCCGCCGTCGCCGACGTGGCGGTGATCGGCGTGCCCAGCGAACGCTGGGGCGAGACGCCCCGGGCCGTGGTCGTGCGGGCCGCCGGCGCCCAGGTCACCGAGGCCGAGCTGCTGGCCTACTGCCGGGAGCGGCTGGCCGGGTTCAAGTGCCCGACCAGCGTCCAGTGGATCGACGAGCTGCCCCGCAACCCCAGCGGCAAGGTCCTCAAGAAAGATCTGCGGGCCCCGTTCTGGGAGGGGCGTACCCGCATGGTCGGCTGAGCCGGGCTAGCTCCGCCTGTGCCGCTGGGCGGCCACCAGCTGCTCGGACACCGACGTGCCGAAACGGGCCTGCGCCGACGCCGACAGGTTCGGGGCCAGGGACCCGACGGCCGCTCCCAGCCTGAGGACCAGCGGGGCCACGTCGATCTCGGCCCGGTCCCGGCGGATGGCCCGCACCACCGCCGCGGCCACCTGCCCGGGGCTGACCGTGCCCACCCCGAACGGCAGCCGGGCGCCGCTGTCGGCGAACATCCCGGCGTCGCGCACGAAGCCCGGGTTGACCACCGAACAGCCCACGCCGCTGCGGTACAGGTCGCAGCGCAGCCCGGCGGCGAAACCGCGCAGCCCGAACTTGGTGGCCGAGTACAGCGACGTGCCGGGCGAACCCACCTTGCCCGACAGCGAGGAGACGAACACGAAATGCCCCGAGCCCCGGGCCCGGAAGGCCGGCAGCAGGGCCCGGGTCATGGCGATGGGGCCGCCCAGGTTGACCTCGAGTGCGTTGTCGATCCGGGGCTGCTCCCACTCCTCCAGGTCGCCTGACGCCGGCAGGGCGGCGTTCATGACGGCGATGTCGAGCGGGCCGGCCTGATCGAGCAGGCGGTGCAGGTCCTCCCGGCGACCCAGGTCGGCCACTATGGGTCGGCCGCCGACCTCGGCGGCCACCGCCTCCACCTGCTCGGACCGCCGGCCGGTGACGATCAGCGAGGCGCCCTCCCGCTTCAACGCGCCGGCGATGGCCCGGCCCAGCCCCCCGTAGGCGCCGGTCACCAGGGCTGTCGCACCACGAATCTCGGTCATGGCCTGGGACCTTAGGCCGGGAAGTAGGTAGAAATGGCCGGGTGAAGCTCCGGTCGGTCGGATCAACCGTGGCGCTGGCCGTCCTGCTGGTGGCATCCGGGTGCTCGTCGGGCCCGCCCCGGGGGGCGGTCCGGGGCAACCCGGTCAGCCCCTCGCCGACCAACGTGGCGGCCATCCCGACCACGACGGTGCCCACCTCCCCGACGGCGGGTGCGGCGTCGCCGAGCGGACCGTGCACCGGGGCCGCCCCGCCGGACGCCGTGACGCACGTGGTGTGGATCATCATGGAGAACCGGGGCCTGCGCCAGATCGACGGGTCCGGTTCCGCCCCCTACATCAACCGGCTGGGTCGCCAGTGCGGGGTGGCCACCGACTATTCCGGCGTGGCCCACCCCAGCCTGCCCAACTACATCGCCCTCACCTCCGGCTCCACCCAGGGCATCACCGACGACGCCGAGCCCGCCGGCCACCGTCTGGCGGTCCCCAGCATCTTCTCCCTGCTGGGCCCCGGCTGGCGGGCGCTGGCCGAGAGCATGCCGACCAACTGCGACCGGACCACCGGCGGCCGGTACGCGGCCCGCCACAATCCGGCCGTCTACTACACCAATATCGCAGCAGCGTGCGCCGCCCAGGACGTCCCGCTGGGCCCGGTACCCGATCTGAGCGCCCGCTTCACGATCATCACCCCCGACGTGTGCAGCGACATGCACGACTGCTCCACGGCCACCGGCGACAGGTGGCTGGCCGGAGAGGTACCCCAGATCCTGGGCAGCGCCGGGTACCGCTCCGGATCGACGGTGCTGTTCATCACCTGGGACGAGAACGATTCGGGCGGCGCCCTGGTGCCCACCTACGTCATCGCCCCGTCGGTGCCCCCGGCAACCCGGTCCTCCCAGCCGTTCGACCACTACTCGCTGCTACGCACCACCGAGGACCTGCTCGGATTGAGACCCCTTCTCGGTAAGGCCGCCGCCGCCACCGACATGAGCCCGGCCTTCCATTTGTAGGCCGCCATCAGTACCCTTTTTCCCATGACCGACACGGGTGTCAGGGCGGAGTTCAAGACCTTCGAGGAATCCACCGCCGGGGACTGGGCCATCATCGCCCCCCAGCTCAACGTCACGCAGAGCTTCGTGCCCGAGCGGGTCATCGGCCTGCTGCGGGCCCTGAAGACCGACCACGGCGGTTTCCCGGTGGACCGGCTGGAGCACTCCCTGCAGACCGCCACCCGGGCCGAGCGCGACGGGCGCGACGAGGAATACGTGCTGTGCGCCCTGATCCACGACATCGGCGACACCCTCGCCCCGTTCAACCACCCGTCCATCGCCGCCGACATCCTCAAGCCGTTCGTGTCGCCGGCCAACCACTGGATGGTCCTGCACCACGGGGAGTTCCAGGGCTACTACTTCTGGCACCACATCGGCCTGGACCGCAACGCCCGGGAGCAGTACCGCGGCTCGGAGTTCTTCGAGTACACCGAGGAGTTCTGCGCCAAGTACGACCAGACGGCTTTCGACTCCGACTACCGGAGCGAGCCGCTCGAGCACTTCGAGCCTCTGATCCGGGCCAGGCTGGTGACCACCGTGGCGGCCGCCGGGCCGGAGCGCCCCTGACCCTCGGTCAACCCTTCCCGGCGGTGCTGGCCGGGGTGGACGGGGCGGCCGGAGCCGGACCCGGTCCGCTGGCCGGCAGGTGGGTGGGGGTGGTGCCGTTGGGCAGCAGCAGATCGAACCCGTCGGGGATCTTGAGCATGCCCGGCGCCGTGCCGGGGGTGTCGGTGATGCCGTACTGCCACACGATGCGGCTGGTCCGGGGGTCGATGATCACCACCCGGTCCCGGTAGTCGTCGTTGACGCAGATCAGCCCGCTCGGCAGCATCTCGGCCAGGCTGGGATGGTCCAGCATCCCCTCGCCGGAGCTGACCTGGTAGCGCCACAGGATCTGGCCCTCCCGGTTGAACTCGAGGATCCCGCCCGGCTTGGTGTAGTCCGCCACCAGGTACAGGTCCGGGCCCAGCTGCTGGGGGTCCGAGGGGTAGGCGATCGGCAGCTTCACGCTCCACACCACCTGGCCGGCCTGGGTGACCTCGTCGATGTAGGAGCCGTCGATCTCCGACACCAGGAAGTTGCCGTCGGCCAGGGGGGTGTCACCGTTCGGGTAAGCCACGTCGTTGGGTATGTCGTGCTGGCACCGGCCGGTGTGCCCGATGGCCGACCTGAAGGTCATGTCGGCGTTGATGAAGAGGATCCGGCAGTTCTTGGCGTCGGCCACGGTGATCTGACCGTTGTTCAGCATGAACGCGTCGTCGGGCTGGTTGAGGTAGCCGGGGGCGGCGCCGGCGACGTTCGCATGGCCGTAGCTCTCCACCAGCTGGCCCGACGGGTAGGACAGCACCTCGATGGTGTTCTGATCCTCCTGGTTGGTGATGATCTCGGTCCCGTGGTTGATGAAGAAGGCGTCGTCGGGGAAGTAGAACCCCTCGGCCGGGGCCGGGTGCTGCGCCGAGGGGAACGTCCAGTCGATCTGCTTCTGGGCGTCGACCAGCAGCAGCCGGTCGTTGCCCCGGTCGGCGATGAGCAGCCTGCCCTGGAACGGCGGCCCCGTGGTGCCCGGGCCGGCCGAGCCGGTGGACCCGGCCGCCGGTCTCACCACCCGGGCCACGATCACCGAACGGCCCGGCTGGGCCAGCTGGCCCTCGCCGCCGATCAGGTAGGCGGTGTCGCCCAGCGTGGCCACGGCCATGTCTGAGGTCGGGATCGGGATGGTTCCCACCTGGGTGGCGGTGATGCCGGTCGCCCCGCTCGTGAGCTCGTACACGGTGTCGACCACGTCCCGGCCCGACCGGCCGCCGAACACGTACACCGACCCGTTCAAGGTGGCGGCCGCGGCGTGCGACAGTGGCACAGGCAGGTGGCCGGCGACGGTCACGGCCCCGGTCTTCAGGTCCACGGCCTGGATGGCGTCGGTGGCGGTGCCGGCGCCGGAGGCGCTGGTCCCGGTTTCCCCGCCGATCACCAGCAGCCGGCCGCCGGCCACCGCGGCGGCCGGGTAGCGGACCGGGACGCTCAGCTGGCCGACGGTGGAGAACGTGGTCCCGTTCCGGGTGGACAGGATGCCGGGGGTGAAGTTGGTGCCGTCGTAGCCGCCGGCCAGGTACACGGTCCCGTCCGGGGCAGCCGCCGCCGCCAGGTCCGCCCGGAGACCGGGCATGCGGCCGGCGATGCTGAGCGCCGGGCTGCCCTGGGCCACATCCGGGCTGAAAGCCTGGGCGTCGGCGGTGAGCGCCTGGGCCCCCCCGCCGAACACGAAGTACCGGCTGCCGATGGCCGCCCCGGCGGCGTCGTGGACCGGCACCGGCAGGGTGCCCACCGCCGTGGCCCGGCCGTCGGCCGGGTCCAGCTGCACGACCCCGCCGGTGGTGCTGTTACCGGATCCGGTCAGACCGCCGAACACGTCGATGTTGCCGTCCACCGGCAGCGCCACCGCCCGCGACAGCGGCGCCTGGAGCTGCCACGACGCCATCGCCACCACCAGCCGAGGGGGGCCGGCCGGTACCGCGGCGGCCGTGCGCCCCCGGTGCGAGCCGGGGTGGGACGGGTGGTGGCCGGATCCGCCGCCGGCGGCGTAGGCGATGACGGCCACGATCAGGACGAACCCTCCCAGCACGGCCAGCCGCCGGCGGAGGTACACCTCCCGGGGAAGTCGCCGCCCGGGTCGGGGGGAGTGCACGGGGACATTCTCGCAGGGAACCGGACCCGGCCCGGGCATCCCCCCGCCCGGGGCGGGTGCCGGCCGGATCCCGCCCGCCGACCCCGAGGGGGTCAGGAGGCGGGGACCCGGCCTTCGCCGGTGCCGGTCGGTGCCTGCTCCGCCTCGGCTGTGCCCACCGACGGCACCAGGAACCGGCCGATCACCGGTAGCTCCCAGAACGACTCGGCCCGGGCCACCGCGATGGCCACCGCCAGCATGTTCTCGGGGGCGTCGTATATGGCGTAGCGGGGCTGCCAGTCCGGGTCGAACTTGGCGTTGAACCTCCACAGCGACTCGATCTGCATCGAGTCGCCCATCCGGCGCAGCACCCAGGCCTGGATCCGCTGGGTCAGGCCCTCGCCGGCCTCACCGGCCAGCACCGCCCGCATGGTGGCGAAGTTGAGGCCCAGGCCGTCGCGGCCGCGCGCCTTCAGCTCCTTGATGGTCTCCACCACGGCGAAGTCGATGAGCCCGTTGGGGTGCTCGCCGTTGTCGCGGCGCATCAGGTCCAGGGAGTAGCCCCCCACCCCGGGGGCCGGCACGTACTGGCAGAACGCCACCGGCGGGCCCAGCTCGCCGTCGGCGGCGTCGGGGCCGGCCGGGCCGTGCACCACCGCCAGCAGCAGTCCGGTGTCGTCGGGGTCGAACACCCGGCCCAGGGTCATGGAGAAGCCCCGCTCGACGTCGCCGCGCCGCGACTTGGTCATCACCTCCTTGAGGGCCTCCCGCATCCCGGCGTCCAGGCAGGCGGGGTCGTGGAAGCTGATCCGGTAGCCGTACTTGGCGATGCGGTTGACCGCCTGGCGCAGCCCCTTGAACCGGCCGCCCTCCAGCGTGAAGCGGTTCACCCGCACCACCGCCTCGTCGCCCACGTAGAGGTCGTGCATACCGGTGGCCCGGTAGATGGGCAGCCACTCCTCCCCGATGCCGAGGCCGCCCAGGGCCCAGCCGTGGCTGTCGACGTAGCGGCGGAACGCCTTCCACACCTCCTCCCGTTCCGCCTCGGGGCCCACCGGGTCGGGCGACACCAGGCACACGCCGCCGTAGACGGCGTGGGCGACGACCGTGTCGCCCCAGAAGAAGAAGTCCTTGTCGGTCCGCAGGGCGAAGTAGTCGAGGGTGCCCGACCCGTGCCGGTCGAGCAGGGCCCGGGCCCGGTCCAGTCCCTCGGGCCCGGCGGCCACGTCGAAGGCGCCCGCCGGCGAGGTCCGCACGGTCGCCGCCCCCCCGGCCGGGCCGGGAGCTGCCGCCGCGACCGGTCTGGTGCCGGGGCCGGCCCGCCGGCGGGCCACCACCGGCCGGAACAGCACCGCCACCAGGGCCATCACCAGCCCCACGGCGGCCGCCTCCATGGCCGGGGTGAGGAACCGGTCGATGCGGAGGGGCAGCCCGACACTCGGGAAGCCGGTCATCCGGCTGGCCGCCGCCTCCAGGGCGTGCGGCCACGACACCGACGGCTCGGCCCGGTGGTGGCTGTGGTTGATGGCGGTGCTGAGCTCCACGGCCAGGGTGCCGGCGGTCACCGTCAGCACGGCGGCGACGAGCACCGTGAGCAGCCCCCGGCGCAGGGCCAGCACGTCGGTCCGGGCCTGGAACGAGCTCCGGTACACCCACAGCACGGCGGCCACGGCCAGGGCCACCACCGCCTCCTCGACGTCCACCCCCTTGATCAGGTGGAGCACGGCCACCACCATCAGGATGGCCTCGCACACCGCCCACGCCCGTTTCTGCCCCCGCCGCACCCCCCGGGCCACCACGATGAGCGCCACCCCGAAGAAGGCGGCCACCGCGGCGGCCGTCTGGGGTACGGCCATGGGGAACAGCGAACGGATCACGTGCAGGCGGTCGCCCAGCGGGTCGGACATGGCCGACACCAGCGACAGGAAGCCCACCCCGACCAGCAGGACGGCGGCCAGGCGCCTGACCGTCCGGTCCCGGCGCTCCGTCGACGGGGGCCGGGGCCACCCCGACCCCTGGGGGAAGGTGGCCACCACCGCCGGGCGCAGCTCGCCTCCGGGCGAGCCGGCCGGGCGGTCGGCGAGGAGCCGTTCGAGCAGCCCCGCCCCGGGCAGCTCCTGGCGGCTGTGCAGCAGCCGCACGTGCAGCTCGTTGCCGGCTTCCAGCTCCACCCACGACAGGGTCCGGTGGGCCAGGAACACCGACGGCAGGCCCAGGCCGGGCAGCCGGGTGGGGTGCTCGGTGACCACGTCGGACCCGGTGCCGGCGTTGGCGTAGAACCCCGAGCCGAGGTGGGCCAGCTCGGGCCGGCACGTCTGGCCGGTGACCAGCCCGGCGTGGCCGGAGATCACCAGCTCCCGGGCGGCCGCCCGGGCCGGGTCGTTCGGGTCCACCCCGGCGTCGTCGAGGGAGATGGCCCCGAGGGCCCGGGTGGCCACCCGGATGGCCAGCACCGACACCAGCACCAGCAGCAGGAGCTCGATGACCGTGGCCACCGCGAACAGGCCCAGCCGGGTGGTCAGCCCGCCGGCCCGGGCCGAACGCATGGCGGTGGCCGGCAGCCGCAGGATCAGCGCCGCCACGATGGGGATGAGCAGCAGCCACCCGGAGTGGATCAGCCGGCGGTACACCAGCCGGGAAGCCACGAAACGGGACAGGCCGGCCGGGTTGTCCAGTTGCTCGATGCCGGTCAGCCAGCCGGCCCGGCCCGGGCCCCGGCCCCGCACCGCCGGCAGCACCTCGTCGCGGATGTGCTGGGCGTAGGGCGACTCCAGGGGGTTGCGGGGGTCCTGGAAGGCGCTGCGGGGATCGAAGCGGTAGCCCGGCTCCACCCGGACCTTCTTCTCGCCGGCACCGGTGGCGATGCACAGGTCGACGGCCAGCGCCAGTTCCGCCCCCAGCGCCTGGCGGACGGCCTGCTGGGCCGGGGCCGACCAGGCCAGCCGGACGTCACGGTCGCCGGGCAGGACGACCACCCGGCGCCCCGGTCCGGCCGCGTAGGCGGCGATGTCCCCGCTCAGGCGGGGGTGGGCGGCCAGCGCCGCCCCGACGTCCACCCCGGAGTCGACCAGGTTGCCGGCCAGCACCAGCACGCCGGGGCCGGTGGCCGCCTCGATGGCCGCCGCCAGCTCCCCGGAGGCGGCGAGCTGGGCGGCGCTGGGCGCCTTGGTGAGATGGAGATCCGCCGCCACCATCACCCGCCCGCCCACCGGCACGCCCACCTCGAGCAGGTCCGGGATGGAGTGCGTAGGCGGCCGTTCGTCTGTCATCTACACGTCCTCTTGAAGCATCAGAGCGGTCGGCAGAAGCCCGCCCTCTCTCCGGGCGAGTTCCGCAACCAGCACTCAAACCGCCCGGCGACGCTACTACGGTCGGCCCGTGAACCCGGTGCCACCACCCGAACCGGCCCTGTGGGGCGACCCCGGAGAGTGGTCCCGCCGGGCCCGCCGGCTGGGGCCACTGCGCTACTCCGACCTGGGTCCCCGCCCGCCAGCGCCCCCCGCCCCGACCGATGAGCTGGCGGGATGGCTGGTGGACGCCGCCGACCGGTGGTGGGATGCGGCCGGGCGGCCGGACCCGTTCACCCTGGTGGTGGAGTCGGCCGACGACGGCTCGCTGGCCCGCCGGGTGCTGCAGCTCGGGCCGGCCTGCCTGGAGGCGCTGCGCTACGTCCTGGTCCATCCGCAGCCGGCTCCGCCGGCCATGGCCGGGCTGCTGCCCCTGGAGGAGCCGGTGTTCCTGTTCCCGGTGGGCCAGGCGGAGGACCCCGACGAGGGGGCGCAGCAGGCCACCGGGGTGGGGCCGCTGGTCACCTGCCTGCACCGGCCGCCGGCGGTGGCCGGCGACGGCGCCTACGTGGCCATCGCCACGGTGGGGCGGCTGCCTTTCGACCTGGTGGAGTACGGCCCCGGGGGCTGGTCGGAGATACGGCTGGCCGCCCGGGCCGACCACCGGGACGGGCTGGTGGAGGTGGCCTCCCGCCTGGATCCCTCCGCCGCCCCCCGCATCCCGGGCCGGCCCGCCCCGGGCCGCTACGCCGTGCTGACCGGGGCGGAGGAATGGCTGCGCGATGCCCTCGGCAGCGAACTGCGGGGGGTGCTGGCCGTGGTCGACGACTGGACGGTCGAGTCCCGGCCGGTGGCGGCGGTCACCGGCCCGCCTCTGGCCCTGGAC
Source organism: Acidimicrobiales bacterium (assembly GCA_035702985.1). Lineage (GTDB taxonomy): Bacteria > Actinomycetota > Acidimicrobiia > Acidimicrobiales > Palsa-688 > JAKAXG01. The sequence continues at coordinate 17,768 of DASSZD010000173.1, read as the reverse complement.
CAGCTGGCCCGGGTGCGCCGGCCCCACCCCGGCGGCCCGCAGCCGGTGGCCGGGTCCCTGGCGGCCGTCACCTGGGCCCTGAACACCGTAGGGTGACCAGGGCCATGGTGAGCCCCCCGTTCGACAACTGGCGCTGGCGGGCCGGGCCGGTGGCCACCGGCCGGACCGTGATCTTCGACCTGGACGGGGTCCTGTCCGACGCCGCCAGCCGCCAGCACTACCTCGAGGGCCCGTGGCGGGACTGGGACGCCTTCTTCGAGTCCTGCGGTGAGGATCCTCTCATCGAGGAGGTGGCCACCCTGCTGGGCCTGCTGGACCCGGGGCTCAACATCGTGCTGCTCACGGCCCGGCCGGCGTGGGTGCAGCCCCAGACCCTGGCCTGGCTGCACCGCTACCGGCTGCGCTGGGACCTGCTGATCATGAGGGACCGGGGGGACTACGGGGCGGCCCGCGAGTTCAAGCGACGGTCGGTCCGGGAGCTGGTGGCGGCCGGCTACCAACCGGTCCTGTCCTTCGAGGACGACCGCCGCAACGTGGCCATGTTCCACGAAGAGGGGATCCCGACCGTCTACATCCATTCCGGCTACTACGACTGACCCGGAGGGGGACGGCCTGGCTGGGCCACGTCGCGTCGAATCGCCTCTGTCGACGTGATGTGGCCCTTCTGGTACCTCGGCGGCCGCCTGGCGTGGGCCACGTCGCGTCGAATCGCGGCTGTCGACGTGACGTGGCCCCCACCAGCCGTGACAAGCTGAGGACCATGGCCGACATCACCGCCGCACTGGCCGCCATCGTCGGCGCCGCGAACATCTCGGCGGGAGCCGACGTCAACGACGACTACGCCCACGACGAGGCGCTGGGCCTGGACCCGGTGGCCCCGATGGCGGTGGTACGGCCGGCCGACACCGCCGAGACGGCCCGCATCGTGGAGGCGGCCAACACCCACCGGGTCCCGCTCACCGCCCGGGGTTCCGGCACCGGGCTGTCGGGGGCGTGCATCCCGGTTCCCGGCGGGGTGGTGGTCTCTTTCGAGCGGATGAACGCCATCCGGGAGATCGACACCGACAACCACGTCGCCGTCGTGCAGCCCGGCGTCACCCTCGACCAGCTGGACCGGGCCACCGCCGACCACGGCCTGGTCTACCCGGTGTTCCCGGGGGAGTCCAGCGCCAGCCTGGGAGGCAACGTCAACACCAACGCCGGCGGGATGCGGGCCGTCAAGTACGGCGTCACCCGCCACCAGGTGCTGGGTCTCGAAGCGGTGCTCGGCGACGGGAGCGTCATCCGCTCCGGGGGCCGGTTCGTGAAGTCCACGGCCGGCTACGACCTGACCCAGCTGATCGTGGGCTCCGAGGGCACCCTGGCGGTCGTCACCGAGGCCATCCTGCGCCTGTACCCCCGGCCCCGGTACGCGGCCACCATCCTGGCCCCGTTCGAGACGCTGCCCGCCGTGACCGGGGCGGTGCCGCGCATAGTGGCCAGCGGGGTGGGCCCGCTGATGGTGGAGTACATAGACGTGGTCACCATGGCGGCCATATCGTCGGGCGGCGACCTGGAGCTGGGCGTCCCGAAGGCGGTCCAGGAGCAGACCCTGGCCTACCTGGTGGTGGTGCTCGAGAACAACCGGGAGGACCGCCTGGGCGAGGACACCGAGTCGGTGGCCGACCTTCTGGCCGGGCTGGGGGCGCTCGACGTGTACGTGCTGCCCCCGGCGGCCGGCACGGCGCTGATCCAGGCCCGGGAGCGGGCGTTCTGGACGGCCAAGGCGGCCGGCGCCGACGACATCCTCGACGTGGTGGTGCCCCGGGCCGAGATCCCGGGGTTCATGGAGGAGGTGGCGGCGGTCGCCTCCGGCAGCGGGTCCTGGGTGGCGGGCTGCGGTCACGCCGGGGACGGCAACGTGCACCTGTCGGTGTTCCAACCGGACCCGGTCAAACGCTCGGAGGTCATCCACCGGATCCTGCAGGCCGGGCTGGACCGGGGCGGGGCCATCTCCGGCGAGCACGGCATAGGAGTGGGAAAAAGGAAGTACCTGGCCGCCCTCGAGGACCCCGCCAAGCTGGCCCTGTGGCGGCGCATCAAGGCGGCTTTCGACCCGAACTCGATCCTCAACCCCGGCACCATCTTCGAACTGGAGAGCCCATGAACGGCGCCAACGCCCTGCTCCGCACCCTCGTCGCGGCGGGGGTGGACACGTGTTTCATGAACCCGGGCACGTCCGAGATGCACTTCGTCGCCGCCCTCGACACCGTTCCCGGGATGCGGGGCGTGCTGGCCCTGTTCGAGGGGGTGGCCACCGGGGCGGCCGACGGCTACGCCCGCATGGCCGGCCGGCCCGCGGCCGTGCTGCTGCACCTGGGGCCCGGGCTGGGCAACGGGATCGCCAACCTCCACAACGCGCGGAGGGCCCGCACCCCGGTGGTCAACGTGGTCGGCGACCACGCCACCTACCACAAGCAGTTCGACGCCCCGCTCGAGTCCGACATCGACGCCTTGGCCTCCAACGTGTCCGGCTGGGTCCGCCGGTCGGTCAAGACGTCCGAACTGCCGGCCGACGCGGCCGATGCGGTGGCCGCCGCCTGGGGCCCGCCCGGGCAGGTCGCCACCCTGGTCCTGCCCGCCGACGTCTCGTGGTCGGAGGGGGCCGAGCCGGCCCGGCCGGCGGACCGGCGCAGCCTCGCCCAACCCGACGAGCAGGCGGTGCGCCGCGTGGCCGAGGCCCTGCGCAGCGGCGCCCCGGTGGGGTTCCTGGTGGGCGGCAGCGCCTGCCGGTCAGCAGCCCTGGAGAAGGTGGGCAGGGTGGCCGCCGCCACCGGGGCCCGGGTCATCTGCGAGACGTTCCCGGCCCGGCTGGAGCGGGGCGCCGGCCGGGTCAACCCGGAGCGCCTGGCCTACCTGGGGGAGATGGCGGTCGCCCAGCTGGACGGGCTGGCCCATCTGGTGCTGGTCGACGCCAGATCGCCGGTGTCGTTCTTCGCCTACCCGGGCAAGCCGAGCGACCTGGTGCCCGACGGATGCCAGGTCCACACCCTGGCCGGGCCCGGCGACGACGTCCTGGCCGCCCTGGACGGCCTGGGCATCGACGGGGACGCCGTGCTGGCCCCGGCCGCCCGGCCGGCCCTGCCGGACGGCGGGGCGGCGCTGACCGCCCAGACCCTCGGCGAGGCGGTCGGGGCGCTGCTGCCGGAAGGGGCCGTAGTGACCGACGAGTCCAACACGTCGGGGCTGTTCATCGCGGCGGCCACCGCCGGCGCCCCGCCCCACGACTGGCTGACCCTCACCGGCGGTGCCATCGGCATCGGCCTGCCGCTGGCCGCCGGCGCGGCGGTCGCCTGCCCGGAGCGCAAGGTCGTGGCCCTGCAGGCCGACGGCTCGGCCATGTACACGGCCCAGGCCCTGTGGACCATGGCCCGCGAGCAGCTGGACGTGACCACCGTGGTGCTGTCCAACCGCAGCTACGCCATCTTGAACATGGAGCTGCAGCGCGTCGGCGCCGAGGCCGGCGGGCCCAGGGCCCGGGCCATGCTCGACCTGCACGACCCCGATATCGACTTCGTCAGCCTGGCCCGCGGCATGGGGGTGCCGGCCGTCCGGGCCGAGACGGCCGGGGAGTTCAGCCAGCAGCTGGCCAGAGCCCTGTCAGAACCGGGACCGAACCTGGTCGAGGCCGTCATCTCCCGCTGAGCGACTTCTTCCTCTTTTCTCAGCCGGATGCGCCAACATGATGGGCGTATGGATCGAAACACCATCAAGACCACTTTCATCCTGACCCTCCTCGCCGCGCTGTGCGTGGGCATCGGGTCCATCTGGGGCAGCACGGGCATCGTCATCGGTCTGGTGATCGGCCTTCTCTTCACCGGGGGCTCGTACTGGTTCTCCGATTCGATCGCCATCCGGGCCGCCCGGGCGGTGCCGGTGTCGGAGGCCCAGATGCCCGACTACTACGCGGTGGTGCGGGACCTGACCACCCGGGCCGGGCTGCCCATGCCCCGCCTGTACGTCACCCCCGACCAGCAGCCGAACGCCTTCGCCACCGGCCGCAACCCCGACCATGCGGCGGTGGCGGTGACCGAGGGCATCCTGCAGATCTGCACCTGGGACGAGCTGCGCGGGGTGCTGGCCCACGAGATCTCCCACGTCGGCAACCGGGACATCCTCATTTCCTCCGTGGCGGCCACCATCGCCATGGCCATCACCATGCTGGCCCGCATGGCCGCCTGGGGCGGCCTGTTCTTCGGGGGCCGGCAGAACGAGGGGGAGAACATCTTCGAGGTGCTGGCCCTGGTGATCCTGGCCCCGATCGCCGCCACCCTGCTCCAGCTGGCCCTGTCCCGCAGCCGGGAGTACGAGGCCGACCGGTCCGGCGCCCGGCTCATCGGTGACGGCGAGCCGCTGGCCCGGGCCCTGGCCAAGCTGGACATGGCCAGCCGCCAGGTCCCCATGCCGTACGTGCGCCGCGAGATGGCCCCCATGTACATCGTGAACCCGCTGGCGGGCATGAACATCTCCATGAAGGGCCTGTTCTCCGACCACCCGCCCACCGAGGACCGCATCGCCCGGCTCCGCTCCCGGGAGTGGGCCAAGTAATCCGCCGGCTCATCGTCCTGCTGGTCGTGGTGGTGGCCGTGCTGGTCGGGCTGGACCTGGCCGCCCAGGCGGTCACCGAGAGCGCCCTGGCGTCGCACGTGAAGACCGCCACCCACTCCAGGAGCGCCTCGGCGAGTATCAGCTCCTTCCCGTTCCTGTGGGACGCCGCCGTCCAGGGCAGGGTCAGGGACGTCACCGTGGTCGACCGGGGCGTGCCGGCCGGGCCGCTCACCCTGGACAGCGTCGAGGTCCACGCCCACCAGGTGAAGTTCGACCGCAAGGTGCTCTTCAACGCCCGGTCCGTGAAGCTGACCTCCATATCCAGCGCCACCGTCACGGTGGTGACCCACCTGACCGGGCTGGAGCAGACCGTGGCGTCGGCGCTGGGCACGGTCGTGTCGGTGCAGTCCGGTGACGAGCTGGTGGTGCGGGTGGCCGGCCAGACCATCTTCAGCTACAAGCTGAGCCAGATACCCCTCATCCCCGACTGCCCCCTGCAGCTGTCGCAGTCGGGGCCCAGCTACAGCCTCTCCTGCACCGTGTCGCCGGTCCCGGCACCGGTCCTGGCCGCCCTGTCCCAGTCCTGAGGAGCGGCCCCCGGCGCTAGCCGCCCAGGTGGCGTTCCACCGACTCGACCTTGGATCGCATCCGGCCGCCGGGGTCGGCGGCCAGGGCGTCCACCTTGATGACCAGCGTGGCCCGGGGCGCCACCGAGTTGACGTGGTCCATGCAGGCCTTGATCACGGCCATGACCTGGTCCCACTCGCCCTCGATGTTGGTGAACATGGCGTTGGTCTCGTTGGGCAGGCCGCTGTCGCGGACGATGCGCACGCAGTCGGCGACCACCGCGCCGACCGACTCGTCGCCGCCCAGCGGGCTGATGGAGAAGGCGGCGATCACGATCAATCCCTGAAGTTCTCGAACTGGAGGGGGATGCCGAAATCCTCCTCCTTGAGGCCGGAGATCACCGTCTGCAGGTCGTCGCGCTTCTTGCCGGTCACCCGCACCTGGTCGCCCTGGGTGGAGGAGGAGACCCCCTTGGGGCCCTTGTCCTTGATCCAGCGGTTGATGGCCTTGGTGTTGTCCGAGCTCAGGCCGGCCTTGAGGGTCACGGTCTGGCGTACGGTGCCCTTGGCCGCCTCCTCGGGCTTGCCGTAGTCCAGGGCCTTGAGGCTGACCTTGCGCTTGACCAGCTTCTCCTCGACCACCTGGACCACCGCCCGTAGACGGTCCTCGGTGGCCGAGTGCAGGCGCAGCTCCATGCCGGCCAGTTCGACCGTGGAGTCGGTTCCCTTGAAGTCGAAGCGGGTGGTCAGCTCCCTGGCCGCCTGGTCGACGGCGTTGCGGACCTCTTGCATGTCGACCTGCGACACGATGTCAAAGGTGGGCATGGCCGTTACGCTACCCCCCTCGTGGATCTGATCCCCCAACTGGGGGCTGCGGCGTCGTTGACCGTGGCCGGCCGCACGCTGGACGGCGAGGGGCTGGCCGGGGCGGCGGCGGCGGTAGCCCGCCGGGTGGCCGGCATGCCGGCCCTGGCCGTGACCGCCGATGCGTCGCTCGAGACCGTGGTGGCGGTGGTGGGCGGCCTGATGGCCGGGGTGCCGGTGGTGCCGGTGCCGCCCGACGCCGGGCCGCTGGAGCGCCGGCACATCCTGACCGACAGCGGGGCCCAGCCCGGGCCCCCGGTGGACGTGGGGGAGCGGGCCGATTTCCGGGAGCCGGACCTGGCCCCGGAGCGCACGGCCATGATCCTCTACACCAGCGGCACCACCGGGTTGCCCAAGGGGGTCATGTTGAGCGCGGCGGCCATCGCCACCGACCTGGACCTTCTGGCCGCGGCATGGGAGTGGACCGGCGAGGATGTGCTGGCGCACGGCCTGCCGCTTTTTCATGTGCACGGCCTGATCCTCGGGGTGCTCGGACCGTTGCGGGTGGGGAGCCCGCTGGTGCACACCGGCCGGCCCACCCCGGATGCCTACGCCGGGGCCGGCGGGTCGCTGTACTTCGGGGTGCCCACCGTGTGGTCCCGGGTGGCCGACACCCCCGATGCGGCCGCCGCCCTGCGCCCGGCCCGGCTGCTGGTATCGGGCAGCGCCGGCCTGCCGGTACCGGTGTTCGAGAAGCTGCGCCGGCTGGCCGGGCAGGGTCCCATCGAGAGATACGGCATGACCGAGACCCTGATCACGGTGAGCGGCTCGCCGGCGGGGGAACGCCGGCCCGGCTGGGTCGGCCGCCCGCTGCCCGGGGTGGCCACCCGGCTGGTGGACGACGGCGGGGCGCCGGTGCCGGCCGACGGGGAGAGCGTGGGATCGCTGCAGGTGCGCACCCCCACCTTCATGTCCGGCTACCTCAACCGGGCGGAGGCGTCGGCGGAGATGGTGACCGCCGACGGCTGGGTCCGCACCGGGGACGTGGCCTGCATCGACCCGGCCGGCTGGCACCGCATAGTCGGGCGGGAATCCGTCGACCTCATCAAGAGCGGCGGGTACCGGATCGGGGCGGGCGAGGTCGAAGCGGCCCTCCTGGCCCATCCGGCGGTGGGGGAGGCGGCCGTGGTCGGCCAGCCCGACGACGATCTGGGGCAGGTGATCGTGGCCTACGTGGTGGCCAGGGACCGGGTCACCGGTTCGGAGCTGACCGAGTTCGTGGCGTCCACCCTGTCGGTCCACAAGCGGCCCCGTCGGGTGGAGGTGGTCGACTCCCTGCCCCGCAACGCCATGGGCAAGGTGCAGAAGAACCTGCTGCTCGACCGTTAGCTGGAGGGGGTCCCGCCCAGGCGCGGGAACCGGGGCGGCCGCTTCTCGGTGAACGACCGGACCCCTTCCTTGAAGTCGGGCCGCCCGAAGCTCTCCACCATCAGCTTGCGGGCCGCTTTCTCCGACGGGCCCAGGCTGGCGGTCAGCTGCTCGTAGACCTGGCGCTTCATGACGGCCAGCGACGCCGGCGAGCACCGCTCGGCCAGGTCCTGCACGTAGCGCACCGCGTAGGGGAGGACCTCGGCCGCCGGCAGGGCCTTGTTGACCACACCCATGGCCGCCGCCTCCTCGCCGGTCACCCGCCGGGACGAGAACAGCAGGTCCAGGGCGGCGCCGGTGCCGGCCAGCCGGGGCAGCAGCCAGGCCAGGCCCCACTCGGCGATCAGGCCCCGCTGGGCGAAGGCGGTCAGCAGCGGGGCGTCGGCGGCCATGAACCGCAGGTCGCAGCTGAGGGCGATGGGCACGGCCATGCCGGCGCACGCCCCGTTGATGGCGGCGACCACCGGCTTGTTCACCGCCATCAGGTAGGTGTACTCGCCGTCGAAATCGGCCGGGATCGGCTCCGCCCGGTCCACCCGGAACTCCTCCAGGTCGTCGGTCACGAAGTCGCCGCCCCCCTGGGTCAGCGACTGCAGGTTCTTCATGTCGGCGCCGGCGCAGAAGGCCCGGCCGGCCCCGGTGATCACGATGCCCACCACGGCCGGGTCGGCCTCGGCGCTGAACACGGCGTGGCGGACCTCGGCGGCCATGCGGCCGGTCCAGGCGTTCAGGGAATCGGGGCGGTTCAGGGTGATGGTGGCGACCGGGTCCTCGACGGAGTAGATGATCTGTTCGTACACGGCCCTGAGTCTGTCAGAGGAGGCTACGGGCGGGTGCCGAGAGCCACGAACCCGGACCCGCCGATCCAGTCCGTCCTCACCACCTGACCGGTGTAGGGGGCGTTGACCATGTGCTCGCCGCCTATGTACATGGCCACGTGCTCGATGGTCGAGGGGTCCGCCGGGTTGGTGGCCCAGTACACCAGGTCCCCGATGCGGAGGTCGGATACGGCCACGTGGCTACCGAAGTTGTACTGGTCGGCGGCCACCCGGGGGATGGTCACCCCGGCCGCCTGCCAGGCCTTCATGACCAGGCCGGAGCAGTCGAACGACCAGGGCCCGGTGCCGCCCCACTGGTAGGGGCGGCCCAGTTGGGCCATGGCCCACTCCATGGCCACGTCCCCGGGCCCGAGGATGGTGTGGATGAAGGCGGTGGTGGGGATGCGGTCCCCGGCCGCCGGGCCGAAGGGGAACACGTCGCCCTGGTGGTCGATCTCCCAGTAGCCCCCGTCGGGGGCGGCCAGCACCTGCTGCACGGTGCGCCCCGACCCGGTCAGCGACCCGTAGAAGCCGGCGTCACCGTAGGTGAACACGCCCCCGTCGGCGCCGACCAGCCAGTAGCCGCCCCCGTCGGGGGTGGCCGCCATGCCCACGATCGGGGCGCCCAGCGACAGGCTGCCGGTGGAGCCGTAGAAGCGGGCGTCGCCGAAGGTGAAGATGCCGCCGTCGGCGGCGTAGAGCCAGTAGCCCCGGCCGTCGGGGGTGGCGGTCATGCCGATGATCGGCTTGTTGAGGCGGAGGCTGCCGGTGGAGCCGTAGAAGCCGGCGTCGCCGAAGCTGAAGATGCCGCCGTCGCCGGCGAACAGCCAGTAGCCCCGGCCGTCCGGGGTGGGGGTCATGCCCACCACCGGCTTGTTGAGACGCATGCTCCCGGTGGATCCGTGGAACGCGGCGTCGCCGAAGGAGAACACCCCTCCGTCGGAGGCCACCATCCAGTACCCGCCCCGGTCGGGGGTGACGGTTATGCCCACCACCGGCCTGGACAGCTTCCGGCCGGCCAGCGACCCGAAGTCGGGGGCGCCCCCGAGGGGCCACACCGCCCCGGCCGAGTCGGCCATGTAGTAGGCGTTGCCGTAGGCCGGGCTGGGGTAGCCGGGGGCCGGGGCGGTCGCCGGAGCGGCGGCCGGGGCCGGTCCCGTAGCCGCCGCCGCCCGGCCGGGATGGGCGACGGTGGTCGCCGTGCCGGCTGCGGCCAGCGCCAGGAGGGTGGAGGTCAGTTTCCGCCGGAACTGCATGTTCCTCTGTTTCGGCAGCGGCCGGCCGGCCTTTGAGCTATCCGGCCCGGCTGGCACGAAAGGACGGGTTCTGGCAACTTGGGCGCATGCGGGCCCTGGTCGTGGAGGACGAAGCCCGCCTCGCCGAGCTGCTGCGGCGGGGACTCGGCCGCGAGGGATACGACGTCGACGTGGCCCCCGACGGCAGGTCCGGCCTGGAGCAGGCTCTCCGGGGCGGCTACGACGCCGTCGTCCTCGACGCCATGCTGCCCGGCGTCGACGGGTTCGAGTTCTGCCGGCGCCTGCGGGACGAGGAGTGCTGGACGCCGGTGCTGATGCTCACCGCTCGCGACAGCGTCACTGACAGGATTCGGGGACTGGATTCCGGCGCCGACGACTACCTCACCAAGCCGTTCGAGTTCGGGGAGCTGACCGCCCGGCTCCGGGCCCTGGTCCGGAGGGGGGGGATGGCCCGGGCGCTGCCGCTGGAGGTGGGCGACCTCAAGCTGGACCCGGCGGCGCTGACCGTCAGCCGGGGCGGCGTCCACATCGAGCTGACGGCCAAGGAGCTGGCCCTGCTCGAGCTGCTCATGCGCCACGCCGGCGACGTGTTGAGCCGCAGCCGCATCCTGGACGAGGTGTGGGACTTCGCCTCGTACCCGAACAGCAACGTGGTGGACCAGTACGTCGGATACCTGAGGCGCAAGGTGGACAAGCCGTTCGGCCGCTCCGACATAGAGACCGTGCGGGGGGTCGGGTACCGCCTGCGGGGTGGCGGCTGATGCCCGGTCTGCGGCGGCTCAGCCTGCGGGTGCGCCTGACGCTGGCGTGCACCGCCATCGCGGCGGTGGTGGGGGGCGCCGGTCTGGGCCTGTTCGACACCCTCCTCCACCGGGGGGTGGCGGCCTCGGTCGACACCGTCCTGGCCGTCAGGTCGGCGCGGGCGGTGACCGAGTTCCAGCAGACCGGCCGGTCCCAGCTCTCGACCGCCGACCCGACGGAACCGGCGGCCGCCCGCCATCCCGGCAGCGACGAGGCCGACTCGCTCACCGCCCTGTACGGCCCGTCGGGGAGGTTGGTCTCGTCCTCCCCGTCGGGGGCCGGGACCGGCCTGCTCCACGGTGACCAGCTCGCCGACGCCCGGGCCCGACCGCTGCACCTGACCGTCTACTACCGCGACGGCGAGCCGCTGCGGGTGCTGGCCGTACCGGTGGACCGGGCCGGTCAGGTGTGGGTGGTGGCGGTGGCCACCAGCCTGGTGCCGGCAACGGCGGCCGCCGACCGGGCGGTCAGCGACCTCTACGTCGGGTTCCCGGTGCTGGTGGTGCTGGTGGCCCTGGGGGCGTGGCTGCTGGCGGGGGCGGCGCTGCGGCCGGTGGAGCGCATGCGGACCGACGCCGAGCGCCTGCTGGAGACCGGCACCGCCACCGAGGGGATCACCGTTCCGGCCAGCTCCGACGAGCTGGCCCGCCTGGGCCGCACCTTCAACGACCTGCTCCAGCGCCTGGAGCGGTCACTGGCCCGCCAGCGGGACCTGGTGGCCGACACCGGCCACGAGCTGCGCACCCCGCTCACGGTCCTGCGCACCGAACTGGAGCTGGCGGACTCGCCGGACCGGACCCGGGAGGACCTGGCCGATTCCATCCATCACGCCCGGCGGGAGGTGGAGCGTCTGTCCAAGCTGGCGGAGGACATGCTGTTCCTGGCCCGGGCCGACAGCGACGCCCCGCTGGTGCAGATCCAGCCGGTGGATCTGGCCGCCGTGATCGTGGATTCGGAGCGGGCCAACCGGGTCAGGGCGGAGAGCCTGGGCGTCACGCTGGAGACCGAAATCACCGACGGGCTGATCGTGCCGGCCGACCACCAGGCCCTGAGGCGGGCGGTGGACAATCTGGTGGCCAACTCCCTGTCGGCCGCGTCAGCGGGCGGCCGGGTCCGCATGGCCGCCGAGCGCCGGGGCGAGCGGGCGGCCATCACCGTGAGCGACGACGGGCCGGGCTTCCCGCCCGGCTACGTGGAGCGGGCGTTCGAGCGGTTCAGCCGACCGGAACCGGCCCGGACGTCCGAGCGGGGCGGCGCCGGGCTGGGGCTGGCCATCGTGGCGGAGATCGCCCGGGCCCTGGGCGGCACCGTGACCGCCGGCAACACCGACGCCGGCGGGGCGGTGGTGGTCCTCGAGCTCCCCTGCACCCGGGCCGCCGGCCCCCGGGCGGCCCGGCCTGATCCGGCGGCCCGGCCTGATCCGGCGGCCCGGCCGCCGGTGCCCGATCTCAGAGGTCCCGCCGGAAGCGGATGAACTCTTCGCCGCTGCGGCTGGTCAGGGTCCCGTCCTCGACCCAGCCGAGATGGGCGTAGAAGCCACGGGCGGCCAGAGTGGGGGGTGTGACCAGCACCAGGCGGGCCAGCCGGGCGGCCCGGGCCCGCTCCTCCGCCTCGCGCACCAGGGCCCGGCCCACACCCCGCCCCTGGCCGTCGGATCCGACCATCAGGTGGGTGATCTCCCCGACCCGTTGGGGGGCCGGGGTGGCCGGGGCGGCCACAGCACCGGGGCGGGCCGGACGGTCGACCAGGTGCAGCCACAGGGCCCGGGCGTAGCGGACCGCCCGGGTGGCGATCAGGTCACGGGCCAGGACCGGATGGGCGACGGCGACACCGGCCAGGCGCAGGGCCAGCCCGGGGCCCGATCGGCGCAGGACCCATCCGTAGTGGGCGGCCGGGTCCAGGCCGCCCAGCAGGACCCCGACCAGCCGGCCGCTGCCGTCCTCGGCGCCGAGGGCCAGCCCGGCCGGGCTGCGGATCCAGGCCCGGTGGTAGGCGGTCAGGAACCGGGGGCCCAGCCGGGCCAGGAACTCCATGCTCAGCACCTCGAGGTGCATGCCGGCGCTGGCCGGGGCGTCCCCGGGTTGCAGCGTGCGGATACGCAGCTGCTCGCCCACACCTCCCGCCACGGCTGTCATCACCGGACGGCCGGCGCGTAGGCGCAGCCGGGGGTGGGGGTGGCGGCGACGAGGGGCGGCACGGTGGGGAGGGGAGGCAGGCCGAGCGCGGCCGGGTTGATGAAGTTGGCGATAGCCGTCTGCCCGGCGGCGTCGGGGTGCAGGTGGTCGCCCGAGTCGAACGGGGCGAACATGGTGTGCGGCGAGCACTGGCCGTTGTACACCGCCGCCACCACCCGGGCGGTGTCGATCACCGCGTTGAACGCCCCGGAGGTACGGATCCAGTGGTCGACCGTCTCGAGATTGGCCTGGTCGGCGGGGCTCCAGTACTCGTCCTTGTCCGTCATCCGGGGCAGCAGGGTCATGGCCACGATCGGCAGGCCGGCGGCGTGCACCTGGGCCACGGCCTGCTGGTAGCCGGCGATCACCTGCGCCGCGGTGGCGCCGAACCACAGGTCGTTGGTGCCGAGCAGCATCACCACCTCCGAAACGCCGGCCTGGCTCAGAGCGTCCCGCTTCAGCCGCGACACCCCGGGCGGGCCGCCGCCGGTGAGGGCGTCGGTGTGGACCCCCGGTGGCGACGTCAGGGCGTTGGCGGTGATGGCCTCGTTGACCACCGCCCGTCTCTCCCTGGCCGGCAGCGCGTCGATGCGCTTCTGGAGGATGTCGGTCCAGCGGGCGGTGCTGTTGAACCCGTCCGTGATGGAGTCGCCCACCACCACGATGCTTCCCCCGCCGGTCGTCTGCAGGGCGTCCACGGCGTCGACGAAGCGGGGCCACGGGCTGCCGATGCCCGTGCCGGACAGGCTGGCGGCGGTGGTGGAGTTGCCCCGCCCGTTGGGCGTGAACCAGCCGTGAGGGGCGGTCCCGCAGCAGGGGTGCAGCGTGACCAGGTCGGCCCCGGTGATCCACAGGCTGATGGCCAGGGTCTCCCCGGCCTGGACCGGGAGGGCGACCGGGTCGCTGTAAGCCACCGCGCCCTTGGGGATGGTGGTGGTCGACGAACCGTTGAAGGTGGCCGGGTGGAGGGAGGCCGCCGAGATGGCCGAGCCGCCGGTCGACGGGGCCACCGTCGCCGCCCCGATCTGCAGCGGGGCGTCGCCGAAGTAGTTGGACACCCGGAAGCGGATCTGGCTGCCCCCGGTGGCCACCGTGGCCAGCTCCCGGACGGTGGCGTTGTCGACCTGGCCGTACCCCCACGCCATGGTGGATCCCCACACCGTCCGCCACACCGGGGCGGGGGCGGCCGTGGTCGTGGTGGTGGGGGCCACGGTGGTGGCCCCGGTGGAGGCGGGGCCGGTGCGGGCGGCGTCCCGGGCCGGGGTGGAGGTCTGCTGGCGGGTGAGGTACACCGCGGCAGCCGCCACCACGGCGACCACGACCAGGAGGGCCAGGCGAACGGGGCGGCTCACCTCAGTACCCGCTGATGGGGGTGGGCGGGACCGGCTGGTGGAACAGGATGTCGTACATCTGGCGCACCACCGGGGCGGAGGCCGCCGCCCCGTAGCCGCCCTGCGGGATGAAGCAGTCCACCACGTACTTGGGGGCGTTGGCCGGGGCGAACGAGGTGAACACCGAGGTCGGCTGCTTGTACGCCGGCGAGGTGTGGGGGATCCCCGACACCACCTGGGCGGTCCCGGTCTTGCCGGCCACCTGCACCGGGAAGTTGGTCTTGCCGAACGAGCCGTAGGCCGTGCCGAGCGGGTCGGTGGTGACCCCGACGAAGCCGGCCAGCATGGTCTGGCGGTCCGCCGGGGTGAGCGCCGGGGCGTGACCGAGGACCTTGGGGGTGAACCCGGTCACCACCTTGCCGGTGACGGTCTCGGTGTCGAGGGCCAGCTGGGGCTGGTAGAGGGTGCCGCCGTTGGCGAACGTGGCGTAGGCGTCGGCCAGCTGCAGCGGGGTGACCGCCACGTCCTCCTCGCCGATGGCGGACTGGATGGCGTCACCGGTGTAGTAGGTGCCGAAGGGGTAGGCCTTGGGGTACTTCTGGTGCAGCTTCTGCTTCAGCTGGGGGGTCAGGACGTACCCGCTGGCCTCCCCGGGCAGCTTGATCCCGCTGGTCTTGGTGAAGCCGTAGGCCTGGGCCACCTTCTGGAACTCGTTCTTCCCGTACTTCGACTGGTTGTTGTACAGCGTCTCACCGATGTTGTAGAAGTACGCGTCGTCGGAAACGGTGATGGCCTTGGCCAGGGAGATGGGCCCGAACGACTGGTGGGCGTCGTTGGCGAAGAAGTGGCCGCCGACCGTGATGCCGCCGCCGGTGTCGTTGTAGATGGAGTACGGGGTGATGACCCCTGACACCAGCCCGGCGGTGGCGGTGACCAGCTTGAAGGTGGAGCCGGGGAAGTACGAGCCGCCCACCGCCCGGTCGTCGAGCGGGAAGTGGCTGGAGGGGGCCGTGAGCTTGGCGTAGGCCGCGGCGCTGATACCGCCCACGAACTGGGACGGGTCGTAGGTCGGGTAGGTGGCCAGGGCCAGGAGCTGGCCGTTGTTCGGATCCTCGACCACGACCGCCCCGCTGTTGGCCCGGAAGTTGCCGCTGCCGTCGTTGGCGGACTGCTGGCGCTTGGCCGCCGTCTCCACCGCCAGGGTGTGGACCGCCTGCATCTGCAGGTTGCCGTCGATGGTGAGCCGCAGGTTGCGGCCCGGGACCGGGGCGGTGGTGTGCAGGGTGCTCAGCACGTGCCCGGCCGAGTCCACCTGGACCTGGGTGGTGCCGGGCGTGCCCCGCAGCACCGACTCGAAGGTCGACTCCACCCCGGCCTGACCGATCAGGGAGTTCGCCTGGTAGCCGTGGCTCTTGAGCTGCGAGTACTGGGAAGCGGTGATGCGCCCGACGTAGCCGACGATGTTGGCGGCCGCCTTGCCTTCGGGGCTGTAGGTCCGGACGGTCTCGGTGGTGACCGTCACCCCGGGGAAGCTGCTCTGGTACTCCTGGATGTGCAGGATCTGGGCCGGGGAGGGGTCGGGCATGACCGGCACCGGGGCGTAGGGGCTGAACCGCAGGTTGTTGATGGCCGCGTCGAGCTGGTGCACCGACATGCCGAGCAGGGCCGACAGGCGGTTGAGCATGGCCGGGTGGGTCGAGGCCGACTGGCTGTCCACCTCGATGACCGGCTCACGCACGTTGCCGACCAGCACGTGGCCGTTGCGGTCCAGTATCAGACCCCGCGGTGCCGAGGTGTAGAGGGTCCGGGTGCCGTTGTCGACCGCGGTCAGATGGGCCCGCTGCCCGTTGATGACCTGCAGGAACCACAGCCGGGCGAACAGCGCGGCGAACAGGCAGACCACCGTCACGATGAGGATCTGCAGCCGGACGTTCCGGCTCCGCCCGGCGTCGGGGGTCACTTATAAGCTGTACGGGCGAGCTCATCGCTCGCCGTGCCCCTGAGCCCCGCCCGCCCGGCGACCACCGCCGCCTCGGCCACCACCCGCTCGCTGCGGACGGACTCGAACCCCGCCTCGCGCAGCATCCGCTCCCACATCTCGATGGGAGCCGGGCACTCCTCACGCGAGACCACCAGCTTCCAGCCGTTCTTGAGGATGCGCCACCACCCGGCCGGACCGCGGCGGGCGATCGAGCGGACCTTCCCGGCGATGATCTGCCGGCTGTCGGCGTCGCTGCCCAGGCCGAACATCATGTCCCCGATCACCAGCAGGCCCCCGGGGCGCAGCCAGGTCACCATCCGGCGCACCAGGGCGGCCTTCTCCGGGTGCCTCAGGTGGTGCAGGGCGTAGTTGGTCACCACCACGTCGACGCTGCGGGCCGGGAGATCCAGAGCCTGCAGGCTCGACCTGACCCCTTCCACGTTGTCCAGTCCGGAGGCCTCGGCCCGCTCCCGGAGCAGGTCCAGCATCTCGGCGCTGAAGTCCACGGCGACCACGGAGCGGGCCCGCTCGGCCAGGCGGAGGGTCAGCTGACCGCTCCCGCACCCCAGGTCGACCACGTCCCGGCCGTCGACGTCACCTGCGTAGGTCATGACCGCGGTGGCGATCTTCTCCATGCCGGGCATGGAGGAGTGGTCCCAGCCGGCGGCCCGGCGGCTCCACGTCCGCTCCTGGAGCATCGTCCGCAGAGTGGCCGGCCCGCTCGGGCTATCGATCTTCACGGGTATCAAGCTAGGAAGAGTTTCATGTGAGGAAGATGTGACCAGCCCGGTCCTTCAGCGTGGCTTCAGCCATAACCCGGGGCGCCCGGGCAGGTCCCGGTCACCGGCACCTGCCCGCCCACGGTCACCTGGCTGACCCCGGGATCGTCACCGGCCGACGTCAGCTGATCGAGGCGCGGTTTCATACCCTTCAGGTACCCGTCGAGGAAGTCGGTGGTGACCTGCTCCACCACCGTCTGCTGCGGGCCGGCGTACAGGTAGGGAGACTTGTGGGTGCCGGCCGGCAGGTCCAGGTAGAAGCGGGGGGCGGCCGCCCCGTCGTAGAGCTGGGCGCTGCAGCCCGGCGGGTTGATGGTGTCCCGAGCGCCCTGTACCGCCAGCAGCGGGGGATTGCCGGCGCCGAAGTAGGTGCCCCCGAACGGGGCCCACTCGGCTCCTGACAGGATCATGGCTGCCCTGATCCCGGCCATGGTGCAGCAGGTGTCGGCGGCGGCCGCCAGGCTCACGTCCCCGCCGTCGGAGTGGCCGGCCACCGCCACCTCGGACGGGTCGATGAGCCCCTCGAAGGCGGCCGTCCCGGCCAGCTTGCCGCCCACCAGGGCGTCGCGGACCTGGCCCAGCTCCCCCGGGTGGTTGATCATGTCGTACTCGATCTGCGGGGAGCCCGGGGCGGTGTCGGGATAGACCGGTTCGGCCACCACGTACCCGGCCGACGCCCACGCCTCGGTCAGGCTGTCGTAGACGGCCGGTGCGATCTGGTAGCCGGGGGAGAAGATCACCAGCGGGAAGGTCCGCCCGGCCCCGCCCTGCGGGTACCACACGGTGGTGGGGATGGTGACCGGCGCCCCGGCCCGGTTGTGGGCCGGCACCGACAGCGACGCCTGCCCGATCCGGTAGGTCGGGTCGTGGGCCGGCAGGGTCGTGGACGTGGTGGTCGTGGGGGCCGGATCGGTGGTGGAGGAGCGGGCTCCCCCCGGCCCGCGGCCGGACCCGCCGGTGGAGGGCGGCTGGGCCGCCGAGGCGCCCCGGGTCGGGTGGCCGGAGCTGCCCAGGGCGAACAGCACCACCGCCGCCACCACGGCCAGGGAGGTGAGCACGGCGATGCGCGCTGATCTGGGCAGGCCCATGCTTTCCACGCTAAGCGGTGCGCTTGCCGGGCTCCGGTCGCCCTCGGCTATTGTTACCGGACCCTGGGTCGGTGCCCGAGTGGCCAAAGGGAGCAGACTGTAAATCTGCCGCGCAAGCTTCGGTGGTTCAAATCCGCCCCGGCCCACTCCGTTGT
>DASSZD010000085.1:0-28918 GCA_035702985.1 Acidimicrobiales bacterium | reverse complement strand
TGGCGATCTCTACGACGAGGTGGGCGACCCGGTCGAGCTCGGGATGGCGGTCGCCGTGCACCGAGCGGACCTTCCGGGCCAGCAGCTCGAGGGACCCGAGCTCGGCGTGCAGGTAGGAGTGGTGGGTCTTCTCGACGTAGGCAGCCAGTCCGCGGCGGCCACCCCCGGTCCACGCGGCGGGCGCCTCACCGGCGACCTCGTCCAGGCTGGCGGCCACCTTCTTCGGGTCCAGGCCGGCCGCCGTGCACGCGTCGGACAGGCTGCGGTTGCCGTGACAGCAGAAGTCCAGGCCCATCCGGTCGAGCACGACCGCCCGGGCCGGGTTGTCGGCGACCAGCTCGGCGAGCGTCCGTTCGTCGTCTGGGATTGTGGTCATGGCAACCTCCTTAGACTTTTTTTCTAGTATTCACTATACAAACGTTGGAGCGGGCGCGACGGGCCTTCCTGCCAGATCCGGCTGGCGGCCTCCACCCCCAGACCCAGAGCGGCGCCTCCCACCACGTCGAGCGGCAGGTGGGCGCCCACGTAGACACGGGCCAGGCCCACGGCGGGAACGACGAGTCCGACCAGGGCCCTCCCGCGCCGTTGCAGGCGTGGGAGGATCGCCGCCCCGAGGGCCGCGACCACTCCGGCGTGGCCCGACAGGTACCCGAGCCCGGCCGGGCGGCTGCCGCGCACGTGCGTGGCGGCCAGCAGGGCCGCCGGTCGGCCCCTGGCGATCCAGCGTTTGAATACCTTGGACAGTGCCCACGTGGAGGTGCCCACCACCAGGAGCCGGCCGGCCAGGCGGCGATCGCCCCGGGCCCAGGTTGCAGCAGCCGCGACCGGCGCCGCCCCCACGGTGCCCAGCTGCATGACCAGCCAGACCGGCCGGCTGAGGCTGTCGGGCAGCTCGTTGACCATCCTGAACACCCGCTCCTCGGCCGGCCCGACGTGGTCCCGGCGCGCCGATACCGCGGTGAGGGCGACCACGGAGGACGCTGCGGCGAGGCGGACGGCGGCGCTGCGGGCTGATGAGGCGGCCACGGGTTTCACGGCTGGAGCTGGAGGCCCAGCTCGGTATGGAGCTCCGATTGCAGCTGGTGGCGCGGCATCAACATCACCGAGTCCTCGAACTCCTGCATCAAGGCGATGTGAGGACCGCGTCGGAGGTCGAAACGGTAGGTGATGCACCCGCCGGGGAAGACGTCGTAGAGCGTGCCGGCGTAGCGGGGGTCGATGGAGCTGAGTCGGATGAAAGTCTGCACGCCCGGGCCCCGGGACGTGGTCGGCTCGGCCCGCCCGGTCTGGCATCCCCCGGTCAGCCGCACCTTCACGGCGTGGCCCTGGGAGCGGTCGGAGAGCAGGGCGAACTGTGTCGATCCCCGTCTGACGTCGAACGAGGGGACGGACCAGCCGGGCGGCAGATCGTTGACGCAGGGGACGTACGCGGCGGACGGTACCGACTGGGCGACGAGGCCCAGGCGGGCCAGCGACCGGCAGGCGGGTGTCGACGCCCGGACGGCCGCGCATCCCGATGCGGTGACGATGATGGTGGTGGCGAGCAGTACGCACGCCGCCAGAACACACCTGGCGTTCCGTTGGGCCGGGCGGGTGGGACGGTTCACAGGAGGCTCGTCGTCTGGAGGTAAGCCGCGGTAGCGGCCACGGCTGCGGCCAGGCCGGCCAGGACGGCCACGGTAACGTACAGCCGCCGGAGATCCCAGAGCTGGATGGCGACCGGGGCGCGCTCGGGGGCCATCCGGGTGAGCTGTCGGAGCAGGTCCCGGCCGTCGGCCTGCAGCAGGGATCGCAGCTGTGAAGGGATCGTGATGCTGCGGCTGGCGGCCAGCGCCTCGGCGATCTCGTCCGCAGTGAAATAGCGGCGGGCCTGGTCGAACACCCTTCGGGGGGTGCTGTACAGGGACAGAGTGAGCATCATGTTGGCCAGGTCCACCGCCTGACGCCACGGTGTCGGCCGCACGGTGGCGAAGGCCACGTCGATCAGTAGCACCTGGCCGTCCCGGATCAGCAGGTTGGACGGCTTGATGTCCCGGTGGGCCACTCCGGCGTCCCACAGCTTGCGCACGATGGCCAGGCCGCTGCTCACCGTCTCGTCTGCCAGCGTCGACCCCAGCTCGGCCGTACCGTCGAAGTACTCCATGACGATGGCGTACTCCCTCTCGGGTGTGATCTCTACGAAACCGTACGGCCGGGGCGTGGGCAGGCCGTGGTCGCGCAACAGCCTGAGCATGTGATCCTCGTATTCCGCCAGGCGCCGGACCGTGGAGAACGGCTTCTCGTCCTCGAGGCGGCCGTAGAGGACGGTCCGGGCGAGCTTGTACCAGCGGTCCGATCTCAGATGGTTCAGGGCGTACAGCTTGGCGAACACCTGCGTCTCGGTCCGCACCGGCGTGGGCGTCAGTCGGATTCGCATCGGGGTGGAGCCCGCCGATCCGGCCAGCCCGAACGGCTCGAGCGCCGCGACACTGAGCCCGAGCTGGTGGTTCAGCGCCTGGGTGATGGCCGCCCCGCGCGCCCCTCCGATGTCGAGGTGGGCGCGCTGGCCCCGCCGGTAGGCCACGGGAAAGGCCTCCTCGGGAGCGGCGGCGAGGAACACCGCGGCGGGCACCACCGACCCCAGGATCACACCGGCCAGTGCGTCCGTGGGGTGGTCCACCCCGAGGTACAGCCGGGACAGGATCAGCGCCACCATCAGACCAGCGGCCACATACGCGGCCCGGCTGCGCCACCTGCCCGCCGGTACCAGTGTATGGATGGCCCCGACCAGCACCAGACCGAGGGCGACCACCGGCGCGGACGGGTAGGCGTAGCCGGACCACCCGGCCAGGATGGTCACGTTTCCCGGCCGCATCCGGCCCAGCGACCGGGCCACGGCGGTACCGAGCAGTGAGCAGCCCAGGAACACCGCCAGGTAGACGGCCAGATGGCGCAGCCGGCGCACCCCGATCAGGGCCGCCAACGTCAGCCAGGCGCAGATCCTGATGGTCCAGAAGGAGCCCAGAGCCTGCACGCGGTCCGCCGCCGCGGTGAGCGCCGGGGTCCGCAGGTCGCTGATCCATCCCAGGATGGTGTCATCGGCTCTGGTCACCGCCGCCATCACGGGCCGGAAGTCCAACGCCACCGTCAACACCGCCCCGACCACGGCGATCAGTAGCAGGATCCGGTCGTGGGCCCCCACGAAGCGGGGCAGCGGGGGAGGCTCGCCCGAGGGGCGCCGCCTCCGGCCCAGCGCCGATGTTCCGGATGCGGCTAGGGCCGTCCGGCCCTCCTGCGCCGCACCCCTCGCAGGTACAGTGCGCTCCGCGCCCGCCGGGGGCCGTTGGCGCCGGACCCTCATGGCTCACCAGCTGTGGCGCGGATGGAGGAGGCGGTGCGATGAATCATCTGCTGAGAGGTGGCAGGCGCCTCTCCGCAGCGGTCCTCGCCGGGCTCGTGGTGGTGGCCGGGGCGGCGTGCGGCGGCGGATCCCCCCATCAGCGGCACACCGCTGATGGCCGCCCGGAAGAGGTGGTCGTGGCTTCCTTCAACTTCCCCGAGAGCGAACTGCTCGCCCAGATCTACGTCCAGGCACTCGCCGCGGCCGGGGTTCCGGTCCGCGCCGAGATGCAGCTCGGAACCCGGGAGATGGTGTTGCCGGCCTTCCAGCAGGGCTACGTCGACCTGCTTCCCGAGTACCTCGGCTCCGCCCTCGATGCGCTGGATGCCAGTGCGACGATCGACATGTCCGACCGCTCTGCGGTGGCGGCCCGCCTCGATGAGCAGCTGACCCGCTGGCACGGCCGGATCCTCGCTCCCAGCCCCGCCCAGGACCAGAACGGACTGGCCGTCACCCGCACCACGGCGGCCCGGTACGGTCTGCGGTCCATCAGCGACCTGGTCAGCCTCGATGGCCGTCTGACCCTGACCGGACCTTCCGAATGCCCGCAACGCCCCTACTGTCTCATCGGCTTGAGGAACGTCTACGGACTTCACGTCCGCGACTTCCTCCCGCTCGACAGTGAGCAGCAGCGGGTCACCGCCCTCGACCAGGGGGTCGCCGATGTGGCGGTCATCTTCAGCACCAGCGGCGCTCTGGCCGGTGGCGACCTGGTCCTCCTCACCGACGACCGCCATCTCCAGCCTGCAGACAACGTCATCCCCGTCGTATCCGACCGGGCCGTTACGCGATTCGGATCCCGTCTGACCGATACGTTGAACCGTGTGTCGGCTGGCCTGACCGACAGCGAACTGGTCTTTCTCAATTGGCGGATCGGAACAGGAGGACGCTCGCCGGCGGCCGAAGCCCACGGTTGGCTGGTCCGCCGGGGCCTGGCACCCCCGTAGCGGCGGCCTCCCGGTCATGAGCCGTACGCCGTCGCGGCCTCGGCCTCCAGCCGGGCCGCCGTCAGGCTGACGTCGCGATGGACGAGGAAGTCCTGCAGTTCCCCGAACAGACCCTCCCCGGGAGTGGATCCGAACCGGGCCGGCTGCAGGTCGGAGAGGTCGAAGAGGAACGAGTCGCCGGCGTCGAGCACGGCCAGCGCGACCGACCGCGTGATCTCGTCCGGGTAGACGGCCGGGTCAACATTGAGGTTGGGGGAGATGAATCCTCCGAGCGCCGCCCAGACGGATCCCGCCTCCGGGGTGGCCAGGTACCGGATCAGGGAGGCGGCGGCAGAGGAATGGCTCATCAGCACCGCGGCGTCACCGCCACCGATCACCGCCGTCGACGACGCATGCGCCGAGGGGAACCGGAAGACGTCTGCGTCCACACCCAGGCGAGCGGGGGTGTTCCCCGTGATGATGCCGGCCACGAAGTCCCCTTCGGACACCATGGCCGCCCGGGGCGGCACGGCGAAGGTATCGCCGACGGAGGTGATGAAGTCGCTGCCGAGCGTGCCACGGACCCCACCCGCCAGGTAGCCGGGCTGCAGCATTTGCGCCAGCATCTGCAGCGTTCGCTCGACCGACCCGTCGGTCCAGGGGATCCGGTGCTCGGCCAGGAGTCGGTACCGGGACGGACCCTCCAGAGCCAGATAGAGATTCTCGAACCAGTCCGTCAGCGTCCAGGCCTGGGCGGCGCCCACCGCAAAAGGTGTGATCCCCGCTGCGCTCAGCCGACCGGCCAGCCTCAGAAGGCCGTCAACGGTGGTGGGTGGGACGACGCCCAGGCGTTCGAAGGCCGAGATGTTGTACCAGACGAGACTTTTGTTCGCCGCCTTGAACCACACCCCGTACAGCCGCCCGTCCACTGTGCCCAGGTCGCGCCAGGTCCGCGAGTAGTTCCGGGCCAATTCGTCTGCCGTTGCGTGGTCGAGGGGGACGAGCCTGCCGGCCCGGGCGTACTGCCGCATCAGGCCCGGCTGGGGAAGAAAGGCCACATCGGTGGGCTGTGACTGCGCCCGGCGGGCGTCGATGGCGGCCGCCACACCGTCCGGCGCAGGGATGTAGGCGACCCTCGCACCGGTCTGCTGTTCGTAGCGCTGAAGCACCCGGCCGAACCGCTGCTGCTCGATCCCGGACCACGGCCCGACCACTTCGATCACGCCGTGCGCATGCGGGCGGGAGAGGGACGGACCTGTGGCCGCGCACGAGGCGCCGGGCAGAGCGACGGCTACCAGTACCGCCCACAGCCGGGCGCGTCGCCGAGCCGCTGCTGCCATGACCATCGTCTCCCCGGTCGTCGGCCTACGCGAATGTGCCCCGGGACCGGTAGCACCGGAAAGTGACGAAGGTCGGAAAGCCGGTCGGGGACGTTCGGCCCTTGGCGCGTCGCCAGTCCCTCGCGACCATCGGCGGACAACTCGTCGGCGGGTCCGGTCGAGCGGTGCCCGGCCCGCTCTCAGATGGGAGTGAGACATGGCCGTTCCAACCATTGACCTGACCGTCGGGCAGACCATCGCGGCGCGGACCGTCGATGCGGTGAAGATCTACGGGAAAGGCCAGATCGAGGTGCGGGCCCTCGACGGGATCACCGTCGACTTCGCCCGAGGCGTCTTCAGCGCCATCATGGGCCCGTCCGGGTCGGGCAAATCAACCCTCCTTCACTGCATCGCCGGTCTCGACACCCTGACCTCCGGCAAGGCCTACGTGGGTGAGGCCGACCTGAGCACACTCGATGATCAGCAGCTGACACTGCTACGCCGCGACCGGATCGGATTCGTCTTCCAGTCCTACAACCTGATCCCGACGCTGACCGCACTGGAGAACATCACTCTCCCCCTGCTGCTGGCCGGCCGGGACGGGGACCGGTCCTGGATCGACCAGGTCATCGCCACCATCGGCCTGGCCGACCGGCTCGACCACCGGCCCGACGAGCTGTCGGGGGGTCAGCAGCAACGCGTCGCGGTGGCCCGGGCGCTGGCCAGCCGACCGCACATCATCTTCGCCGACGAACCGACGGGCAACCTGGACTCCAAGGCGGGGGCGGACGTGCTGCGCTTCATGGGCCAGGCGGTCAGCGAGCTGCAGCAGACGATCGTGATGGTCACCCACGACCCGGTGGCCGCCAGCCACGCCGATCGCATCGTGTTCCTGGCCGACGGCCGCATCGTCGACGAGATGCTCCAGCCGACTCCCGAGCGGGTTCTCGAGCGCATGAAGCAATTCGGAGAGTAGAACCGATGTTGCGCATCGCTCTCAAGAGCCTCTGGGCCCGCAAGATCCGCCTGTTCACAACTGCACTGGCCGTCGTGCTGGGCGTGGCCTTCATGGCCGGGACCCTGGTGTTGACCGATACCGTCACCCGCACCTTCGACAGCCTCTTCGCCACCGTCTACAAAGGGACCGACGCCGTGGTGCGGGGTCAGTCCGAGTTCAACGGGCCGCAGAACACCGGCGCCCAGCGGCCCCGGATCGACGCCTCGCTTCTATCGGTGGTGGAGCGCGTCCCGGGGGTGGCTGCCGCCGAGGGAGGGGTGCTCGGCTACACCCGCCTGGTGGGTAAGGACGGGAGGGCCCTGGGCAATCCGACCACCGGGGCGCCGACGCTGGGCGGGAGCTGGAGCACCGTTCCCCGGCTCAACGCCTTCACCCTGGTGGCCGGGCAGGCGCCCTCCTCAGCAGACCAGATCGCCATCGACCGCAAGAGCGCCAGGGACGGCCGTCTGGCGGTAGGAGACTATGCCACGGTCCTCACCCAGGCACCACCCCGCAGGATGCGGATCTCCGGCATTGTGCGGTTCGGAAGCGCCGACAGCCCGGGCGGCGCTTCGGTCGTTCTCTTCCCCCTGCCGGTGGCCCAGCAGCTCGTGGCCGAACCCGGCAAGTACGACTCCATCTCGGTCGTGGCCGCCGGAGGGGTCTCGCAGGCCGAACTGGCCTCGCGCATCTCGCGTGTCCTGCCCCCCGGAACCGAGGCGGTCACCGGCGCCCAGGTGATCAGGGAAACCCAGAACGACACCCGCAAGGCGCTGTCGTTCTTCACCACTTTCATGCTCGTCTTCGCCATCGTGGCCCTGGTGGTGGGAGCTTTCATCATCTTCAACACCTTCTCGATCACCGTGGCCCAGAGGACGAGGGAGAACGCCCTGTTCAGAGCCCTCGGTGCCAGTCGCCGGCAGGTGCTCGGAGCGGTGCTCTTCGAGGCCCTGGCGGTAGGTGCGGTGGCCTCGGTGATCGGCCTGGCGGCCGGGGTGGCGGTCGCCGCCGGGCTCAAGGGGCTGCTTGCCGCGGCCGGTTACCCGATCCCGGCCGGGGGGGTCACCTTCCTGGCCCGGACGGTCATCGTCTGCCTGCTGGCCGGGATCGGCGTGACCGTGCTGGCCGCCTACTCACCAGCCCGCAAAGCGGGCAAGGTGCCCCCGGTCGCGGCCATGCGTGACACCTTCGCCGGCAGCACCGGCTACGGATCCAAGGAGCGGGTGGTGGTCGGATCGCTGGTCACCGCCGGAGGCGTGGCCTCATTGTTCGTCGGGCTGTTCGCCCACCCGGCCAACGCCCTGCAGATCGTGGGCCTGGGCGCCCTGCTGGTCTTCTTCGGGGTGTCAGTGCTGGGGCGTACGGTGTCCCTGCCCCTGAGCCGGGCCATCGGCTATCCACTACCGAGGCTCAGAGGGGTCACCGGCACGATCGCCCGCCGGAACGCCATGCGCAACCCCAAACGGACGGCCGCCAGCGCGTCAGCCCTCATGATCGGCGTGGGCCTGGTGTCATTCATCACCATCTTCGCGTCGTCCACGAAGGCGTCGATAAACGCCACGATCGACCGGGCCTTCACCGGGGATTTCGTCGTCGATTCCGGTTCGGGCCAGATGGGGGGGTTGGACCCGAGCCTGGCCGCCCAGCTGAACCGGCTTCCACAGGTCGAGGCGGCGACCGGGATCCGCTTGGGCGTGGCCAAGATCGATGGTTCGGTGCAGTCGATCGTGGGGGTGGATCCGACCACCGCCTTTCAGCTCTTCGACGTCAAGCCGGTCCAGGGCCGGACCAGCGACCTGGGCGTGGCCAGCATCGCCGTGTACGAGAACGTGGCCCGCGACAAGCACCTGCGCATCGGCAGCGTCGTCCCAGCCGTGTTCAAGGACTCCGGGGCCACCCAGCTGCGAGTGGCCCTGATCTACGGCGAGAACCGTCCGGCCGGCAACTACTTCCTCGGCACCGCCGCCTACAGTGCCAACTTCGCCAACGACTACGACACGCAGGTCTTCGTGAAGAAGGCCCCCGGCACCAGCAGCTCCGCCGCGCTGGCCGCCATCAGCCGCGTCGTCGACAGGTACCCCGGAGCCAAAGTCCTGGATCAGAGCGGGTACAAGAGCCAGATGGCCAAACCGGTCGATCAGCTTCTTTCGCTGGTCTACGTGCTACTCGCGCTGGCGGTGGTCATCGCTCTCCTCGGGATCGCCAACACCCTCGCCCTGTCGATATTCGAGCGCACCAGGGAGCTCGGGCTCCTGCGGGCAGTCGGAATGACCAGGTCCCAACTCCGGTCAACCATCAGGTGGGAGTCCGTCATCGTGGCCCTGCAGGGAACTGCACTGGGCCTGGTGGTCGGCGTCTTCTTCGGCTGGGCCCTGGTTCGGGCGATGAGCAACCAGGGGATCGACCAGCTCAGCTTCCCCGTTGCCAGCCTGGTCGCCATAGTGGTGCTCGCCGGCCTGGCCGGGGTGCTGGCGGCCGCCCTCCCCAGCCGGAGGGCGGCCCGGCTCGACGTGCTGAAGGCGGTCGTGTCGGACTGACCGGGCGGACCCGTCCGCCGCCCCATCCCGTCCTCCGCCCGTCCGGCTGAGCATCCTGCGCCGGGCGGCGGACGCGTCCCTGGAACTCTCCGCGGGAAAAGTCGGAACCTGGCGGCCGCCGGCCCCGTCTTCGATGGTGGCGGGCGCCAAGCGGGCGTCGGCGCAGGAATGAGAGGTTCCAATGGTGCAAGGCAGGATCCGGTCCCTGGCGGTACTCGGGGGGATGGCCATCGGCGGGATGGCGCTGGCCGGGTGCGGCGGCCCGGCGGCCGGACAGCAGGCGGCGACCAACGGTGGTGCCACCACCACCAGCCTGGGGCCCACCGCGACGACCACCACCGCCCCCGATCCGGTCACGACGGCCCCCGCTCCGACCACCACGGTGCCGGCTCCGGCCCCGGCCACGACGGTGCCTGCTGCGACCACTGTCCCGGCGGGGGGCGCCGGACCTTCCACCGGAGCCTCCGGCGCCGCCTCCCCGGCGTCCGGCTCCAGCGCCGGTCCGAGCGGCGGCGGACCGGTGCTGATCGTCCAGGCGTTCGGCGGATCGGTCGGCTACAGCGGAAGCAAGCCGACCACCATCGACTTCAGTCGCGACTCCACCAACATCGTCACCCACCTCACGTGGAGCTCGTGGGGACCGGACACGGCTATCGGCCAGGGATCCCTCGGCCTCAACAACTGCCAGCCCAACTGTGCCCAGGGCTCCGTCACCCAGGTACCCGCCACCGTCCAGCTGAGCCGGGTGGCCGGGGGCCACTTCACGGCCATGACCGAGAAGGCCGGCAGCTTCTTCCGCAGCTACAGCTACCCGTCCAACTGGGCGGCCGGCGCCTCGTGAGCCCAGGCTGTGACGGCGCCCCCCCGCTCCACACCGCTGATCCCGGCCGCAGGCGTCCGGGGCACGGGCCGGCCGGTGAACACACAGCCTGGCCCCCGGTCGGCGACAATCGACCGGGGACCTCGCCCCCCGGTGCGGCGGGTCCCGTCAACAGCCTTCCATGAACCGTCACCGTCCCCTCCACAGCGCCCGTCGGCGGCGGGGACCGGAGAGCGGGATGGCCGGCTTCGAGGCGTTCGTGGCCGAGGCGGGGGATTCCCTGTTCCGGCTGGCCGTGGTGTTGAGCACCGACGTCCGGGCCGGGGAGGATCTCTACCAGGAGACGCTGCAGAGGCTGGCCAGCCACTGGGCGACCGTCGACAACCCGGCGGCGTGGGCCCGGCGGGTGATGCACAACCTGGCCGTCGACCGGTTCCGGTCCGTGCGGGCCCGGCCGGTCGAGGTGGCGGCCCCCGACGACGGGGCCGCCCTGCCCGACCCGCATTCCTCCGACCCGCTGGACGCGGTCGAGGTGAGGCCGGCCCTGTTCCGGGCTCTGGCCGACCTGAGCGACGCCCAGCGCCTGGTGGTCGCCCTCCGGTTCCTGGAGGACCGCAGCGAGGCCGACGTGGCCGAGTTGCTCGGCGTTCCGGTGGGCACGGTCAAGAGCACCACGTCCCGGGCCGTCGGCCGGCTGCGCCGGCACCCGTCGCTCACCCACTTGTTCCCCGGCAACGAGGCGGCCGGATGATGACCTCCCCGACCGCCCGGATCCCCGGGACTTCGATGACCCCCCCGAAAGGTCGATCCTGATGAGCGACGAGGACTTCCTGCGCTCCATGTTCGACGCGGCCACCCGGGACCTGCGCGCCCCGGAGGTACGGCTCCGGCCCCGCCCCACGGTGGTGCCCCTGCCCACCCGGGCGGCCCCGCCGGCGCGGACCTGGCCCCGGCGGGTCCTCATGGGGGGGGTGGCGGCGGCAGCCGGGGCGGTGGCCATGCTGGTCGCCGTGGTGGGGCTCGGTTCGGGGTCCACCTCCAGGCTGAGGCCGGTCCCCGGGTCCGGTCGGCCGGCGGCGGGGACCACCGCCGTTCCCTCGGGATCGGCGGTCCTGTACCAGCTGGCCTCCACGGTCAGGGCCCTCCCGGTCCCCACCGGACGTTACGCCGTCCAGATCGAGCAGCAGAGCGAGGGTCCGACCAGCTACCTGAAGGCGAGCATCGTCGACAGCCGGACCGGCGACACCTGGACCTACCAGCAGGGGCCGGGAGTGCCCTCGTCCCTACCCATGGCTCCCGGGTTCCTGCCGTCCGAGGCCCAGCTGCAGGCTTCGGACCCGACGGACCCGGCCCGCCTCCGGGCGGTGCTGATCCAGCAGGCCTCGGCCGGCAACCCGGTCGTGGCGCAGACAGCCAACGACCTGGCCGTGACCCAGGCCGTCGACACCCTGTGGAACCCGCTGGTCCAGCCCCAACTGAGGGCCGCCCTGGTCTCGGTCATCGCCTCCTCCTCGGGGGTGACGACCGACCCCCACGCCACTGACTCCCGGGGTCGGCGGTCCATCCGGATCAGCTACGACGACGCCGGCCTCGGCATGCGCCTGTCGCTGTACCTCGACCCGGCCACCGGCAGGGTGCTGGAGAGCTCCCAGCAGCCCTACACGGCCACGGCCGACCCTTCCCTGGCCGGCAAGGACGTGTACATGTCCCAGTACTGGACCGACAAATCCCCCGCGGTGAACCCTCTCGACCACTGACCGGTCCGAGCGACTGGAGGCCCGGATCAGGCGATCCGGGCCTCCAGCCCGGCCCTGACCGCAGGCCATTCGGCGTCGATGACGCTGAAGACCACGGTGTCGCGGAAGGTGCCGTCCTCCCGCTTCATGTGCCGGCGGTGCACGCCCTCGCGCCGGGCCCCCAGCCTGGCGATGGCCGCCGCCGACCGGGTGTTGAGCGTGTCGGTCTGGATCTTGACCCGCCCGTAGCCGCACTGCTCGAAACAGTGGGCCAGCAGCAGCAGCTTGGCCTCGGGGTTGACCCGACCGCCCCACCACCGGGACCCGTAGAGGGTCGAGCCCAGATGGATGCTCTCGTTGTGCAGGTCGGCTTCGAGCAGCGACGAGGTACCGACCAGCGTCCCGGCCCGGCCCAGCGGACCGTCGGACACCAACCGGACGGCGTAGGCGGTCCTGCCGGCGCCCCGCCCGTCCGCCCTGCCCTGCCCGGCCAGGAACCGGTCCCGGGCCAGCCGCCGGGCGTCGTCGAGGGAGGCGGGCCGGCGGTGCATCACGTAGCCGTGGGCGTACACGGCGGGATCCGAGAGCAGCGGGTACATCTCGTCCAGGTCAGCCTCAGCCAGCAGGTCGAGGCGGACCCAGTTCCCGATCAGCGGATCCCCCGTGGGCAGGATGGTCACCGGTGCCCCCACCGCACGGGCGGGACGACCCGGTCCACCGGGTCACCTGCATCAACCGGGAAAGCGGGGCGGGGTGGCATCCGGACGAGTCTGGCCCGCCGGCCGGCGGCCGGCCACCGGATTACAGGATCGGGGCGGCGACGGGGGGTGAGCCGACCGGCGCCCGAGAGCGGCGGGCGCCGGCCGGGGATCACTGCTCTGCGGCAGAACTCAGGGTGGCCATCAGCTCCGCCACCCGGTCCCGGTAGCGGGCCAGGTTGCGCAGCTTGACCTCCTCGTATCCGCGGATGAGATCGGGCGTGCCGGCGACCGACACCACCAGTTCCCCGGTGGCGGGGGACAGGTGGCCCAGAGCCTCGGAGACCGTCCGGGTGTACTCGTCGGGCAGGGAACGCTCGATGCGGCGCAGCTCGGTCCGGCCGAACGGGTCGAGCCCGGTGCCCCTCAGCCGCCGGGCGGCCCGCAGCGCCTTGAACGCCGGGCCGGTCGCCCGTCCCAGGCTCACCTTCCGGCGGAGACCCAGGGCCCTCAGAACGGGCGGGTGGAGCATGACCCGGGGCCGGGCGTCCGGTCCGAACTCGTCCCGGAGCCGGGCCGCTTCCGCCTGGTCGAGATGGAGGCGGGCGACCTCGTACTCGTCCTTGTAGGCCATGAGCTTGTACAGGTTCCGGGCGAAGGCACCGGTGACCGGCAGGTCGGCCCGGTCGGACCGG
This sequence comes from Acidimicrobiales bacterium, assembly GCA_035702985.1. Classification (GTDB taxonomy): domain Bacteria; phylum Actinomycetota; class Acidimicrobiia; order Acidimicrobiales; family Palsa-688; genus JAKAXG01. Next base: position 15,811 of record DASSZD010000085.1, on the reverse strand, counting down.
CTCCTCTCGAGCTCGGCGATCTGCGCCACCTGGTGCAGGTAGCGGCGGGCGTAGCGGGCGTCCTGGTAGCCGACGAGCTCGCTGACCAGGCGCTCCAGGAGTTCGATCAGCGGGGGCGGGAAGGAGTAGCCCGACAGCATGCGCCGGGCTGTCGGCAGCGGCTCCGCCGGTGTCACCGGCGGGGCCAGGGCGGCCGTGACGGCCCCCGGGTCGGTCGCGGCCGCCCGGCCCCAGCGCAGGGCCGTGAGGTTGGTGTCGACCGCCGCCCCGTTGAGCCGGATCGCCGCCTCGACGGAGTCGACGCTGATCGGGACGGCCCCGTTCTGCAGGGCGGCCCCGAGCAGGACCATGTTGGCCGGCATGTGGTCGCCGAAGAGCCGCTCGGCGATCCACTGGGCCGGGATGTGGGCGTTGCGCTCGGCCGCAGTGCAGCTGTCGATCCGGTATCGGACCGTGTCCGGGCGGTACTCGATCGCGGGGTCCCGGACCATGGCCGCCGTGGGCATCGGGGTGGTGTTCACCACCGCCACCGTGTGGCCGGGGCGGGCCGAGGCCAGCACGGTGTCGCTGGCCGAGTTGAGACCGTCGAAGGCCAGGAGGGCGTCCAGGGAGCCTTCGGTGGCCCGCAGCGAACCCTCCCAGCTGGAGCGGGACAGCCGGACGTCGGACACCACCGGGCCGCCCTTCTGCGACAGGCCGGTCTGGTCCAGGCCGGCCGCGTGCCATCCCTCGATGTGGGCGGCCATCTGCAGGATCTGGGCCACCGTGACGATCCCGGTGCCGCCGATGCCCACCAGCCGGATGCTGCGGTCGCCGGCGGCGTCGGCCGGAGCGGGGGCGGCCAGCTCCACCGGCAGTTCCCGCTCCGGCGGTTGCGGCCGGGCCGGGGCGTCGACCACCACGAACGACGGGCAGTCCCCCTGCAGGCAGGAGAAGTCCTGGTTGCAGGAGCTCTGGTGGATGGCCGTCTTGCGCCCGAATTCGGTCTCGATCGGGGTCACGGACATGCAGCTAGACGCCGCCGCGCAGTCGCCGCACCCCTCGCACACCCTCTGGTTGATCCACACCCGGCGCTTGGGGGCGGTGAGCCGGCCGCGCTTGCGGAGCCGGCGCTCCTCGGCGGCGCAGCGGTCGTCGTGGATCATGACCGTCACGCCGGTCCGGGCGGCCAGGTCCTGCTGCACCGCCTCGATGTCGTCGCGGTGGCGGACCTCGGCGATGGGGGACAGCTCCACGCCGTTGTAGGCGGCCGGCTCGGGGGTGGTGACGACTATGCGTTGCACCCCTTCGACGGCCAGCAGCCTGGTCAGGTCCGGTATCGCCAGGCGGCCCTCGGCCACCTGGCCGCCGGTCATGGCCACCGCGTCGTTGTAGAGCAGCTTGTAGGTCATGGTGACCCCGGCGGCCACCGCCGCCCGGATGGCCAGGGAGCCGGAGTGGAAGAAGGTACCGTCGCCCAGGTTCTGCACGAAGTGACGGTCCTCGGTGAAGGGGGCCATCCCGATCCACTGGGCCCCTTCGCCGCCCATCTGGGTGACGCCGGTCAGGTTGCCCCGCCCCGACCCGTCGAGGGCCACCATGGCGTGGCAGCCGATGCCGACCCCGACCAGCTGGTCGTCGCCGGCCCGGGTGGAGATGTTGTGGGGACAGCCGCTGCAGAAGAACGGGGTCCGGGCGGCCAGCTGCTCGTGTCCTTCGTCCACCCGCAGCGGGATGCGCCGGGGGCTGGGCGTCGGGGCCGGGCGGTACATCCGGCCGGCCTGCTCGGGGAGGACGTCGGCGGGCAGGCGCCCGGCGATGGCCCGGGCGATGTCGTCGGCTTCGATGACGCCGTGCGCGGGCAGGAACGGGCGGCCGTCAGGTCCGGTCTTGCCGTAGACAGCCGGAAGGTGGGGTCGGCCGTAGAGGGCCGCCTTGAGCTCCGTCTCGAGGAACTCCAGCTTGTCCTCGACGACGATGACCTCCTCGAGGCCGTCGGTCAGGCGGGCCAGCTCCGGGCCGGAGACGGGCCAGGGCATGCCGATCTGGATGACCCGCAGACCGGCGCCCCGGTGGCGGTCACCGTCGAGCCCGAGCACCTCCAGGGCCCGCAGGGTGGAGGCGAAGGACAGGCCGGCGCCGATCACCCCGATCCGGGCCCGGGGCGAGTCGAGCACCACCCGGTTGAGCTCGGCGGTCCGGGCGTAGTCCAGGGCGCGCTGCAGCCGCTGGGACACCAGCTCCTGCTCGGCGTCCAGGGCGTGCGGTCCGAGCAGCAGCCGCTGGGAAAAAGGGCGGCCCGGATCCGGGTCGGGGACGTCGGTGCCCAACCCGGTGACGTCGATGGTGGCCGAGGCGTCGGCTATGTCGGCCACGATCTTCAACGCCGTCCACAGTCCGCTGGCCCGGGACAGGGCCACCGCGTGCAGGCCGAGGTCGATGATCTCGGCCACGCTGCTGGGAGCCAACAGGGGCGTCATGAGGCTGCGGGCCATCGGCTCGCACGAGCTCGGGATGGTGGAGGACTTGCTGTTCGGGTCGTCACCGATCCAGGCCACCGCCCCGCCGAGGGGGGTGGTGCCGGCCGTGTTGGCATGGCGGATGGCGTCGGCGGCCCGGTCCAGGCCCGGGTTCTTGCCGTACCAGAAGCCGGTCACCCCGTCCACCCGCCGCCCGGGCAGCCGGTCCAGCAGCTGGGTGCCGGCCACCGCGGTGGCGGCCAGCTCCTCGTTGAGCCCGGGCCGGAACACCACCCCGGCGGGCTCGACGATCCCGGCGGCCCGCCCGAACTCCAGGTCCAGGCCGCCGAGGGGTGAGCCCTCGTATCCGCTCACGAACACCGAGGTGTTCAGGCCGCGCCGGGTGTCGAGGCGACGCTGTTCGAGAGTCAGGCGGATCAGCGCCTGGATCCCGGTGATGAACACCCGGCCCTCGTCCGCCTGGTACTTGTCGTCGAGGGATACGGCCCGGCGGGCCGGGGCCACCGTCGACCGGGTGAGGGTGTCGGCCACGGTTCAGTCGGGCAGGGTGACCGGATGGCCGACCCGCTCGGATGCCAGCTGCTCCGCCACCTCCAGCGGGGTGACGCCCCGGGACCCGGCCGCGGTCAGGATCTGGGTCACCCGGTCGCCGATGGCGGACAGCTCCGCGGACAGCCGGTCGGCGTCCCAGCCGCTGCGCAGCGCGTGGATGTGGATCACCCCGCCGGCGTTGGCGACGAAGTCGGGGACGTAGGTCACGTCCCGGTCGGCCAGCAGCTTGGCGCACCCCCGCGACGACAGGGTGTCGTTGGCGGCGCCGGCCACTATGCGGGCCCCCAGCCCGGCCATGTTCTGCTCGTCGATTATGCGGGCCGAGGCGCAGGGGGCGAACACGTCGCTCGGGCAGGTGAGGATGTCCTCCACGGCCGTCACCCGGCCACCCACCGACCTGGCCACGCGGTCGGCCCGCTCGCCGTCGACGTCGGCCACGATCACCTCGGCCCCGTCGCGGGCGACCAGGTCGGCCAGGGCGGCCCCGACGTGGCCCACGCCCTGGATGGCCACCCTCCGGCCGGCCAGATCGGAGCCGAACACCGCCCCGGTGGCCGCCCGGATGGCGTGGTAGACCCCCATGGCCGTGGCCGGGGACGGGTCCTCCTCATCGCAGGAGACGTCGACCGTCGGTCGCAGCACGGCCAGGTCCTCGACCTTGGTGCCCATGTCCACGCCGGGGATGTAGGCGCCGCCCAGCCGGGCCACGAAGCGCCCGAAAGCCCGCATGACCTCCACCCGGTCGTCGGTGGCCGTCTCGAAGATCACGGACTTGGCCCCGCCGTAGGGGAGCCCGGCGGATGCATGCTTGAGGGTCATGCCGGCGGCCAGCCGCTGGGCCTCGCTCACCGCGGCCTGCTCGCTCGGGTAGCCGGCCCAGCGCACCCCGCCCAGGCCGGGCCCGCAGGTGGCGTCGTCGATGGCTATGACGGCGCGGGTGCCGGTGCGACGGTCGTGGCACACCGCCACCATCTCCGAGTGCCGAATCGGCTGGTTGATCATCTGTGCCTCCCCAGGTCCGTGATGCCCACGACATAACCACGCATACCCGACCGTCACGGCAAGTCCTCAACATTGCGCAGCGCATTCGGCAAGGCTTTGCGGTGTGACGCCCGTCTCACGCAATGTCCTTGCGGTAGGCTGACCCCCGTGCCGGGCCGGACCGAGCTGGACCAGATCGACTGGCAGATCCTGGATCTGCTGCAGGCGGACGGGCGGCGCAGCCTGTCGGACATCGGCCAGCGCATCGGCCTGTCCACCTCTGCGGTCAAGCGACGGGTGGACCGCCTGGAGTCCAGCGGCGTCATCACCGGCTACACGGCCATCGTGGACCACCGCCAGGTGGGCCGCACGCTCGAGGCGTTCACCGAGCTCCGCTTCTCGGGAAACGCCAGCGTCGAGGAGATCCGGGCTGCTCTGGCCGACCTGCCCGAGGCGATGGCCACCTTCGTGACCGCCGGCGACCCCGACGCGGTGGTGTGGCTGCGGGTGGACGGACCGGAGGGGCTGCGCCGGACCATCGAGACGCTGCGGCGGGGCGGCAAGGTGATCGGCACCAAGACGCTGATGGTCATGGAGTCGTGGTGGCACCACTCCTCGCGGCCGGAGCTCCGGTGAGCGCGTCGCTCACCGCCAGGCCGTCAGGCCCAGCCGGACGGCCAGCGCCAGACCGCACACGGCGATGACCGGACGCAGGACGGCGACCGGCATCCGGCGGACCACCGGCGGCCCCAGGCGCCCTCCGATGAGGAAGCCGACCGCCACCGGGACCACCGTGTGCCAGCTGACCGGTCCGAACACGGCGAAGGTGACAGCGGCCACAGCGTTGGCGAACATCAGGATGACGTTCTTGACGCCGTTGGCCCGGGCCACCGTCTCGCCGGTCAGGTACAGCAGGATGGCCACCATGGCGGTGCCGGCGGCTGCGCCGAAATAGCCGGCGTACATCCCCAGCAGGAAGCTGGACACGTCCAGGCGGCGCGGGTCGCGCCTCACCGGGGCCCCCTCGCCTTCCGCCGGGTGGGGGCGGGGGCGCAGGAACACGGCGAGGGAGGCGGCCCCGATGAACACGGGGACGATGCGGGTGAACAGCCCCGGCGGAGTGGACAGCAGCACGGCCGCGCCCAGCGCGCTGCCTGCGGTGAGCACCAGGGCCAGCCGTCGGACCCGGTGCCGCTGGCCCACCAGCTCCGGTCGGGAACCGACGGACGCCCCGATACCGCCGAACACGTTGGCCACCGTCCCGGTGACATTGGCCGCCACGGGCGGCAGGCCGAAGGCCAGCAACCCGGGATACACCACGAGCGAGGCCACGCCCGCCACCGCGCCGGTCAGGCCGGCGCCGGCCCCGGTGGCCACCAGCAGCCCCAGATGTACCGCCTCGCTCACGGGCCCCACTCAACAGCAGGACCCCGACGGCCCACCACTCGGCTGGAAAAGGGGCCGAACGGCACCGGCCTTGGAGGCGATCCCGGCCTACCGTCCGCGCTGTGCCTGATCTGGACCTGCTCGACCTGCTGTCCGCCGACCACCAGCTGCTGCTGGCCGGCGCCCCGGGAGTGGCCCGGGTGTCGCAGCACCTGAGCGTGGAGCGGGACCTGCTCTACCCGGTCATCCGTCACCGGGTGGCGGGTGGCGAGGCCGTCGTGGCGGAGCTGCGCCGCCAGGAACGGCGGCTGGAGGACCGCCTGGCCGCCGTCGAGGCCGACCCCACCCCCCTCGAGCAGGAACGGTTGATGGAGGCGATCGGCGACCACGCGGCCCAGCAGGAGGACCTGTTCGCCCGCCTGAGGGGCCTGATCCCGGCCGAGGACCTGCGCGCCCCGATGGAGACGGTCCCGCTCAGCATCGGGGGCGCCCCCACGCACGCCCACCCGCAGCTCGCCGAGGGCGGTCCGAGAGGCGAGCTGGCCGAGGACGTCGCCAGCGTCGCCGACCACCTGCGCGACCGGGTCCACCCGGACGACCGGGCCCGGAGGGGGTGACCGTGCGGTCGTGACCCCGGCCCCGTCGGTCGGGCTAGGTTGACCGGGATGCGCCAGGATCCAGCGTCCGCCAGTCGACAGGCCTGGGGCCGCGGTTGGGCCACCATCGACCAGACGGAGACGGTGCTGGACGTCTGGTACCCGGAGTGCGGGCTGGGCGAGCCGGCTGCCGGCCGGGTGTCCGCCGCCCCGGCCGACGACCCGGTACGGGCCACCACCACGTCGGTGATCGAGAGGGTCATCGACCTCGACGCCGCCCCGGCCGACGCCGCCGACGGGTATCTCAGGCTGCACCTCCTGTCGAAGCGTCTGGTTGCGCCCCGCTCGGTCAACCTCGACGGCATCTTCGCGGTGCTGCCCGTGGTGGCCTGGACCGACCGGGGCCCGGTCAACCCCTCCGCCGTGGACGAGGTGCGGGCCCGGGCCCGCCACACCGGCGGGTGGCTCACGGTGTGGTCGGTCGACCGGTTCCCCCGGATGGTCGACTACGTCGTGCCCGACGGGGTCCGCATCGCCGACGCCGACCGGGTCCGCCTGGGCGCCCACCTGGCCCCGGGGACGGTGGTCATGCACGAGGGCTTCGTCAACTTCAACGCCGGCACCCTCGGGGCGTCGATGGTGGAGGGGCGTATCAGCCAGGGCGTGGTGGTGGGCGAGGGCTCCGACATCGGCGGGGGGGCGTCGATCATGGGGACGCTCTCGGGCGGTGGCACCGAGGTGGTGACCGTCGGACGGGACTGCCTGATCGGGGCCAACGCCGGCATCGGCATCTCCCTCGGCGACGGGTGCGTGGTGGAGGCCGGGTGCTACGTCACGGCCGGCACCAAGGTCACCTGGCCGGACGGGAAGGTGCAGCGGGCCCGCGAGCTCTCAGGCGAGCCGGGACTGCTCTTCTGGCGCAACAGCACCACCGGGGTGGTCGAGGTGCGCCGACGGGAGGGCAGCTGGTCCGGGCTGAACACGGACCTGCACAAGCCGACGTAGGGACGGCCCGGTCACCCCACCCGGTGCAGCTCAGCCGCCAGGTGGTGGGTGAGCGGTAGGCCCACCGCGGCCATACGCACCGAGTAACGGAGCCGGTCCGCCGAGATGTCGAAATCCCGCTCCAGGGCCGTGACCTCCTTGGCGGTCCCGGTGCCGGTCACCGACGTCGAGCGCAGCCGGATCGCCGACCCCGACACCTCGCCCTCGGTCACCTCGGCGACGCCCGTGGGGTGGGCCAGCACCACCTCCACCCACCCGGGCCGGGGGAGCCTCCAGTACCCGACCTCCGAGTGCAGCGGCCGCCCATCCTCGAGATGGGACGTGCGCTGCGTGTAGGCCAGGAACGGGCGCCCCACGTCGGTGAAGGTCACGTGCTCCTCGTAGTCGAACGGTTCGATGGTCGGATACTGGCCGTGGCCCCGACCCGACCAGGTACCGATCAGCGCAGCCAGAGGAGCCAGGTTCTCGTTCATCGGGGCGGGCACGCAGGCCAGCATGCCACGGGCCGCAACCGCTAGCGCGGCCGCTGGCCGACCGGCTTCCGCAGCACCGCCCCCTCCCACCCGTCGAGGCTGAGCTGCTCCACCTCGTCCAGGCCGCCGTAGGCCCCGGCCACGTGCTGCCACTGGCCGGGCAGCAGCCCGGCCACGGCCACGGTTCCGCCCGGGCGGGCGGCGCGGGCGCAGTGCGTGCCGAGCAGGGCGTGGGTTGCGGCGGTCACGTTGACCAGCACCAGGTCGGCGCACCCGTCGGCCAGGTCGGCCACCGGGGTGGTGGACACCTCGACCAGGTCGGTCACCCGGTTGCGGGCGGCGTTGGCCGCGGTGACCTCGACGGCGGCGGGGTCGACGTCCACCGCCGTGACCCGCCGGGCGCCCAGCCGGGCGGCCGCCACGGCCAGGATCCCCGACCCGGTGCCCACATCGAGCACCTCGGCCCCCGACGGCGGGTGGCCGTCCATCCAGGCGAGCAGCACGCGGGTGCTGGCGTGGGTGCCGCTGCCGAAGCACGCGCCGGGGTCGATCTCCAGGCTGATACGGCCGGAGTCGACCGGGACCGCACGCCAGGACGGCACGACCATCAGGCTGCGGCCGACCGGCACCGGGTGGACCCACGCCCGCCAGGCGTCCTGCCATGCGGTGTCGGTGACGGCTTCCACCCGGGCGTCCAGGCCGCCGCTCAGCCGCCGGGCCACGGTGCGGGCCGCGTCGGCGGTGGGGTAGCCGGCGATCAGTGTGGTGCCTTCGGCCTCGTCCCGGATCTCGACGGCGGTGGCCCCCTCGGCCCACAGCGCCGCCGCAGCCATCTCGACATCCTCGGGTTCCGGGGTGCCACCCGTCCCGCGCCCGGTCCCCGGTACCCGGACCACCAACAGGACCGTCTCCTCCTCGCTCACCCCCCGATGATGTCTCAGGTCCGCCGGTGCCGGCGGCTTCCGGCCGTCGCCGTCTACGCTCCGGCGATGAACTCAGACGGTTTGGCGACCGAGGCATCCCCGCTGATCGGGAGCCTGGGCTCGGCCTTCTACTTCGCCCCCGAGACGCTGGCCCGGGGGAAGGAGCTGGGCCTGGACGGCTTCCGGTTCTACTTCCTCGGCCGGGGAGGCGTCCTCGGCGACGTGGAGGCCCCGGTCGTGCAGAGCGCCTTCGGGTACTTCCACCCGGACCTGGTCGCCCGCATGTGGAACTCGGCCCGGGAACGCTGTCCGCTTCCGCCCCGGGAGGTGGGCCGGGTGTACGTGGAGGCCAGCCGGGAGTTCGGGCGCCGGCACTTCGACCGGGTGGAAGGGCTCGACCGGTTCTGCGCCGGGGCCGAGGCGGTGGTGGAGCGGGTCGACCCGGCCGGGTTGGCGCTGTACGCCGGGCTGGCCGCCGAGCCGCTGGCCGAAGACCTCCCGGGCCGGGCCATGCAATTGCTGACGGTGCTGCGCGAGATGCGGGGGAGCATGCATCTGCTGGCGGTGGTGGCCGCAGGCGTCAGCCCCCGGGTGGCGCACTACTTCCGCCGCCCGGACGACTTCGCCGCCTTCGGTTACGGCGAGGACGACACGCCGACGCTGACCGAGGAGGACCGGCGGGCCATGGCGGCGGTGGACCGGCACACGGACCGGTTGGTGCAGGCGGCGTTCGCCGGCCTCGGAGCATCCGAGGCCGCCGAACTGGCTTCGGGGGTCAGGAGGATGGCCGCCGCCCTGAAGCCCGCCTCCTGAGCCGAGGGTCAGCCGCCGGGGTTCAGGGGACCTGACCCTCGCCCTTCACATCGGCGCCCCGCTTGGCCATGTCGTCGAATGCCCGCTCGGTCTCGGGGCTGGCCGAAGTGGGGGCGGCCCGACCCTCCTCCTCGGTGGGCGGGCGGTCGGCCTGGTGCGAGGCGTGAGCCTCGGCCTCCTCCGCGGCGTGGGTCTCGTCGCTCGGGTTGGTGCCGGTTTCGTTGCTCATGACCGTGCATGTTCCCGTCTGCATGGGCCGTCAAACGGCGGGGCCGCCCCGCCCGGTCCCGGTTTCAGCCCTGGCCCCGGACCCGTTCCGGCTCGATCTGCAGGATCACCCGCTCGCTGCCGATGGGATTGGCGTAGGGGCCGCCGGTGTACTTCTCGCTCAGCCGGTCGATGTGCTGGCGGGCCTCGCTCCCGGTGATGGTGCCGACCACCCGACCCCGCACCTCCACGTACCGGTAGGGGCTGGCCGAGTCGAACACGGTCACCGCCACCCGGGGGTCGTTCTTGACGTTGCGGAACTTCTGGCGGCCGGTCTCGGTGTTGATGATCACGTGGGTGTCGTCGCAGTCGACCCACATCAGGTGGGTGGAGGGCTGGCCGCCGGGCAGCAGGGTGGTGAAGGCGGCGAAATTCCTGCCCTGGAGCAATTCCTTGGCGAAGTCATCGAGCATGGCGCCAGGCTACCGGCGCGCCCGCCTCCCCCCGCCCGGAGGCGGCGCCCCCCCCAGCCGGGGCGGGCCCGGCCGACCTGCCAGGATGGCCGGGTGAGCGAGAAGGCAGCATCCTCAGAACCGGTCCTCGTAACCCGCTCCGGGGCGGTGGCGACCGTGACCCTCAACCGGCCGGCGGTCCGCAACGCCATAAGCAGCCTGCTGCTCGGATCTCTGCGCCGAGCCCTCGACGAACTGGGCGACGACGACGACGTGGCCGCCGTGGTGCTGACCGGGTCCGACCCGGCCTTCTGCGCCGGCTTGGACCTGAAGGAGCTCAGCGCCCATGACGGGATGCTCGGCTCGTTGGACGACGGGGACGTGCCGCCCGGACACCCGTGGCGGCCGCTGACCAAGCCGTTGATCGGAGCGGTCAACGGGGTCGCCATCACGGGTGGCCTGGAGCTGGCCCTCAACTGCGACTTCCTGATCGCCTCCGAGCGGGCCCTCTTCGCCGACACCCACGCCCGGGTCGGGATCCTCCCCGGCTGGGGCCTGTCGGTGCTGCTGCCCCAGCGGGTCGGCTTCGCCATGGCCCGGCGAATGAGCTTCACCGGCGACTTCGTCGGCGCCGCCCGGGCCCTGGAGGCCGGGCTGGTTACCGAGGTGGTGCCCCACGGGGAGCTGGTGGCGCGGGCGCAGCAGTTGGCGGCCACCGTCGCCGCCAACAACAGGCCGGCCATCAGCGAGCTCCACGCGTCGTACCGGCGCATCGAAGCCGAGGTGGTCGGCCGGGGCCCCGACATCGAGCACGAGACCGGTCGGGTCTGGCGGCGCCGCGGGGGTACGGCAGGAATCGCCGACCGGGTGCCCGGGGTGTTCTCCCGGGGCCGGTCCCAGGCTGCGGGTCAGTCCCCGCCCGGTTGAGGGGCCGGACCGGCCGGGTAGCCTGCCGCCCGTGAGCGACTCCGAGACCGTACCCGCATGGTTCCAGGCGGCCCTCGCCCACCGGGTCCACGAGGGCCGCCTGGAAGTCGGCGGCTGCCAGATCGCCTACCGGCGGTGGGGCGACCCCAGCCTGCCGAGCCTGCTGCTGGTGCACGGAGGGGGGGCTCACAGCCGGTGGTGGGACCACATCGCCCCGTTTTTTTCCCGGGAATGCTGCGTCACCGCCCTGGACCTGTCCGGTCACGGCGACTCCGGCCGCCGGCCCGTCTACACCTTCCACCACTGGGCGGAGGAGATCATGGCCGTGGCCACCTCCTCACCGTCGGATCAGCCGCCGGTCGTGGTGGCGCACAGCCTGGGCGGCTTTGCCACCTTCGCCTCCGCGGCCCGCTTCGGTGACCGCTTCGAGGGCATCATCATCGTCGACTCCCCGGTCCGCGAGCCCTCCCCCGAGGAGCGGGCGGGCCGCAACCGGGAGGCTTTCGGACCGCTCCGGCTGTACCCCACCCGGGAGGACGCCCTGTCCCATTTCCGGCCCGTCCCGGAGCAGCCCGCCCTGCTGCCCTACGTGGTCGAACACGTGAAGCAGCACTCGGTGCGCCAGGTCGAGGGCGGCTGGACCTGGAAGTTCGACCCGGCCTTCTTCGACAACATCGGCGAGGTCGGCGCCGACACCCTGGCCTCCATCCCCTGCCGGGTGGCCGTGCTGCGGGCCGAGAACGGCCTGGTCACCCCGGAGGTCGGCCAGCACATGTACAAGCTCCTGGGCCGCACCGCCCCGGTGATCGAGGTTCCGCTCGCCTACCACCACGTGATGCTCGACCAGCCGATCGCCCTGGTCACCGCCGTCCGCAGCCTCCTGGCCGACTGGAGGCACTCCTACTCCATCCGGACCGCCGGCTGATGGCTCATCTTCTGTTCATCTTCGGCGGCGATAATCGGTGACCATGCAGATGGCGATCCAGTCCCACCCGGACGAGCACAGGCGGCCGGCCGCTCTCGACCTGGTCGCGGCCGGGCTGCTGGTCGCAACCGTGGTCCTGCACGTGGTGGCCATGTTCCCGGGCTACTTCATCGGCGGCAGCAGCGGCTCGTCCCTGACCTCCTCCCCGGATCAGGCGGCCCTGTACGCCGTCCTGGCTGCCTCGTGGGCGCTGGCCCTGGTCGTGGGGCTCACCGGCCCGCACCGTACCCCGGTGGCGGCCGGACTGGCGGTGGGCCTGGCCGCCGGGGAGCTCGGATTCCGGGTCGCCGATCTCGGTGACGCCTTCCGCTACGGGACGTCATCGGTGGGCGCCGGCCTGTGGTTGATGGAGGCGGCGTGGCTGGTGGGGGCGGCGGCCGCCGCCACCGCGGTGCTGGCCGCCCGCCGCCGCCACCGCGTGCCCGACCCGGTCGCGGCGTTCCCCTCCGTGCCGCCCGGCGCCGCAGGCGCCGACCCCGCGGCGGCCGTTCCCGTCTCCGGCCCGGTGGTCGACCCGGCCCGGGGGGAGTCCCATGCCGGCTGGGCGGCGCCCGGCGCAGCCGGCCAGCAGGAGGCTCCCGTCGAGGCGGCCCCGCCCAACCCCTACGCCCCCGACGGGGCACAGGAGCCCGGCGGGGCACAGGAGCCCGAAAGAGGACATGAGCCCGGCGGGGGATCGGAGTCCGACGGGGTCGGGTCTGACCAGCCGGCGGCCCACCCGTCCGGGGAGGGCCCCGTCCCGTACCGGTCCGACGGCCCCACCACGGCCATGCCCGTCCCCGGCTCGTCCGACCCGACGTCCGCCCTGCCGGTCGGGGAGCCCACCGGCGTCTGGGATCCGGCCGCCGGTGCCGCCCCGGCAGCCGCGGCCGTGGCCGTCGCTCCCGACCGGGAGGACGCCCACGAGCGGGCGGCGTGGACCATGCTGGTCGCCGTGCTGGCCGTGTTGGTGGCCGGGGCGTTCCTGCCCGCATGGGACCACGCCGTGGCCTTCAGCAGCGTCACCGGCCAGCGGATCTCCCGCAGCCTGGGCAATGCCTTCTCGGGCCCCTGGCAGCAGGTGATCGGCACCGTCCTGGCCGCCGCGGCCATGGCCGCGGTGCCGATCGTGGCCGTCCGCCTGCGCCAGCGCAAGGTGGGGGCGGCCGCCGTGTGCGGGGTGCTGCTGGTGCTGGGCTCGCAGCTCACCGCCGCAGTGGTGCAGGTCGACCAGCCGCTGTCACCGACCCAGATCGGACTGAGCATCGGCCAGGCCCGGCAACTGGGTGTGCAACTGGCCCTCAAGCTGACCGGTTGGTTCACCGTGGACGCCCTGGCCGCCTATGCCCTGTTCGCGGCGGTGATGGTGTGGGCGACGCTGCGCCTCCATCAGGAGAACTCGCCCGGAACCCCTCCCAGCGCGCCCGACGCCCGCAGGGAAGCGATCCCCTGGGCGTCGTAGCCGGCCTCGGCCAGCACCTCCTCGGTGTGCTCCCCGATCAGGGGGGCGGGGCGGCGTACGGACTGCGGTGAGGCGGCGAAGCGGACCGCCGGCGGGATGAGGCGGTAGCCGCCGGCGTGGGGGTGCACCTCCACCGGCAGCTCCTCGATCAGGTCGTCCAGGCGGCCCACCTCGGCGGCCGGCACGTCGTGCTCCCGGAAGAACGCCAGCCACTCCGACGTGGTGCCGCCGGCCAGCATCCTGCCCATCTCCCGGTACAGGAACGGCGCGTTGGCGATGCGGTTGCGGCCGGTGGCGTAGCGCTCGTCGCCGACCAGGTCCGGGCGGCCGCCGGCGGCGAAGATGGAGTCGTAGTGCTCCCTGGTGTAGGGGAGCGCCATGATCCAGCCGTCCGCGGTCTGCCACGGTCCCCGCTCGGTGTTGAGGATCCGGGGATAGCCCGCCGGACCCAGAGCCGGTTCGGGGATGGCGGCCGCCCCGTGCTCCACCAGTGTGAACGCCTTCATGGTGTCGGCCATGGGCACCTCGATGTGGTCGCCCCGGCCGCTCACCGCCCGCCGGTACAGGGCGGCGGTCACGGCGTAGACGATGGTGAGCCCGCACACCTTGTCGGCCATGATGGTGGCGGCGTTCATGGGCCGGCCGGTCAGCCGGGACGTGGCGTCGGCGATGCCGGTCTCGGTCTGGATGACGTCGTCGTAGGCCGGGTCGTCGGCCCGGGGACCGTCGCTCGGGTAGCCGTGGGCCTGGCAGTAGACGACGTCGGGGCGGCGGGCGGCCACGTCGTCGTAGGCGATCCGGGCCCGCGCCAGCGCTCCCGGCCTCAGGTTGGTGACGAACACGTCGCAGGTGGCGGCGATGTCCAGCAGGGCGGCGCGCCCGGCGGGGGTCTTGAAGTCGACCGACACGTTGCGCTTGTTGCGCAGCAGGTTGAGCGCCACGCCCGACAGCTGGGGCAGGGGGCCCTTGCCCATGGCCCGGTTGTTGTCCCCCCGGGGCGGCTCCACGGTGATGACGTCGGCCCCCAGGTCGCCGAGAAGCTGGGTGGCGTACGGCCCCATCACCACGGAGGTCAGGTCGAGGACCCGGACTCCCTGGAGCGGGCCGGAGGAGGGCGGGACGGTCGGTGTCACCCCTTCAGGATGGCACGGCGGCGCCGGCCGCTAGCTTGGCGTCCAGCCCCGTCAGCGGGGCCGACACAGGGGGATGGATGACCGTGGATGTGACGCCGTTCTCGATAGACGTACCCGCCGCGGACCTTCGGGACCTGGCCGACCGGCTGCGCCGCACCCGCTGGCCCGAGCCGGCCACCGTCGCCGACTGGTCCCAGGGGGTACCGCTCCATTACCTGCAGAACCTGTGTGGCTACTGGGCCGACGGCTACGACTGGCCGGCCCGGCAGCGGCGGCTCAACGCCCACCCCCAGTTCCGCACCCGGATCGACGGCCTCGGGATCCACTTCATCCACGTCCGGTCGCCCCACCCCGGGGCCCTGCCGCTGGTGCTGACCCACGGCTGGCCGGGCTCGGTGGTGGAGTTCCTGGAGGTGATCGGGCCCCTGACCGACCCGCCCGCCCACGGCGGTCACGCCGACGACGCCTTCTCGGTGGTGGTGCCGTCACTTCCCGGATACGCCTTCTCCGACAAGCCCACCGTCGCCGGGTGGGGGGTGGAGAGGACGGCCAGGGCGTGGGCCACCCTCATGGGCCGCCTCGGCTACGAGCACTACGGCGCCCAGGGCGGGGACTGGGGGTCGATGGTCACGGTCAGCCTGGCCCAGCAGGACCCCGACCACGTGGCCGGCATCCATCTCAACATGGTCCTCGGGTTCCCCGGCCCCGATGACGGCGAGCCCACCGCGGCGGAGCGGTCGGCCCTGGCCGCGCTCCAGGACTATTCGGCGACCGACTCCGGCTACTCCAAGCAGCAGTCCACCCGGCCCCAGACGCTGGGCTACGCCCTGGTCGACTCCCCGGCCGGTCAGTGCGGCTGGATCCTGGAGAAGTTCTGGTCCTGGAGCGACACCGGCGGTGACCCGGTGGCGGCCCTCGGAGCGGACCGGATCCTCGACAACGTCATGCTCTACTGGCTGACCGCCTCGGGGGCCTCGTCGGCCCGCATGTACTGGGAGTCGTTCAACAACCCGCCGCTGGGACCGGTGTCGGTCCCCATGGGCGGTTCGGTCTTCCCGAAGGAGATCTTCCGCTGCTCCCGCCGCTGGGCCGCCCGCCAGTTCCGCGATATCCGGTACTGGGGCGAACCGGCGGTCGGCGGCCACTTCGCCGCCTTCGAGCAGCCGGATCTGTTCGTCGAGGAGGTGCGCCGGTTCTTCCGCACCGTCCGCTGAGTCCGGGACGCGGAGGAGGGGCCGGCACCCGCAGGTCCCGGCCCCTCCGCGACAACCTCTGAGGGGGTCGGCCGCTAGGCCGAGGCGCCCATGCCCAGCTTGGCCATCTCGGCCTGGACCATGGCCTCGTGGGCCTCCTCGTCGGCCCGGGCCGCCTTGGGGGACCAGCGGCCCCGCATCAGCGGCACGGTGGCCATGAAGAAGATGATCCCGGCGAAGCAGATCCAGTACCAGGTCTTCCACTGGCCCGGAGAGTCCTTGGCG
>DASSZD010000195.1:0-5273 GCA_035702985.1 Acidimicrobiales bacterium | reverse complement strand
GGGGTGGCTCGGCCTTCCGGTCTCCGTTCGCTTCACCTGGCCGCGCGTTCTGTTGGCCAGGAGGGACGGCAGGCCCGCGCGGCTCAGCGGCGGCCACTGCGGTGGCGGAAGACCGGGTGGGCGTCGCGGTCCCTCCTGCCCGGCCAGGCGGTCCAGGACCGTTCGGGGTCGCCGCGATACGAGACCATGCCCGGGCCGGCTTGTCCGGGGCGGTGGGAGAGCTTCCGGTCCGACCAGGGTCGAATGAGGGCTCTACAGCGCGAACCGGAAGCCTGAGCGGGGTGGGGACAGGCTTCCGGTTCGCGGCTTTTCGCGCCCCTTGTGAGGGCGTCCCGTCTGGGCCGGGTTGCGGCTGACGGGGATGCGCGGCGCGCCCAGCCCGCTCGGGCGGGGAGGGCGCGCCGTCCTTGGCGGCCAGACTCACGCCTGGCCGGACGGGGAGAACGGGGCGGCGGGGGTGCCAGCCGCACTCGTTCTGCTGGTGCCCGCTGAGGTCTTCTGTTTTAGGAGAGCACGGACTCCAGGGGCACGGACTGGTAGCCGTGGGCCGCCGCGACTGGGGCGTTGGTCAGCGCGCCCGCGTGGGTGTTGAGGCCGAGGGCCAGGGCCGGGTCCGCCCGCAGGGCCGCCCGCCAGCCCTCGTCGGCCAGCTCGACGGCGTACGGCAGGGTGGCGTTGGTCAGCGCGTAGGTGGAGGTGTTGGGGACGGCGCCCGGCATGTTGGCCACGCAGTAGAAGACGCTGTTGTGGACGCGGAAGGTCGGGTCCGCGTGCGTGGTCGGGTGGGAGTCCTCGAAGCAGCCGCCCTGGTCGATGGCGATGTCCACCAGCACCGAGCCCGGCTTCATGCGCTCCACCAGGGCGTCGGACACCAGCTTGGGGGCCTTGGCCCCCGCCACCAGGACCGCCCCGATGACCAGGTCGGCGTCGAGGACGGCCCGCTCCACCTCGTAGGTGTTGGACGCCACCGTCTGGCAGTGGCCCTGATAGATGCGGTCCGCCTCCCGCAGGCGGGCGATGTTGCGGTCCAGCAGCAGCACCTCGGCCTGCATGCCGAGGGCGATGGCCGCCGCGTTCATCCCGGCCACGCCGGCGCCGATGACCACCACCTTGGCGGCGTACACCCCGGACACGCCGCCCATGAGCACCCCCCGGCCGCCCCCGTCCCGCTGCAGATGGTGGGCGCCCGCCTGGGGGGCCATCCGCCCGGCCACCTCCGACATGGGGGCCAGCAGGGGCAGGCTGCCGTCGGGAAGCTGCACCGTCTCGTAGGCGATGGCGGTGGTGCCGGCGTTGAGCAGCGCCTCGGTGCACGGCCTCGAGGCCGCCAGGTGCAGGTAGGTGAAGAGGATCAGGTCCTTGCGCAGCCGGTGGTACTCCTCCTCGATGGGCTCCTTGACCTTGAGCACCAGCTCCGCCTCCCCCCACACGTCGTCGGCGGAGTCCACCATGGTGGCGCCGGCGGCCACGAAGTCGGCGTCGGGGATCGACGATCCCACCCCGGCCCCCGCCTGGACCAGGACCTGGTGGCCGTGGCGGACCAGCTCGTGGACTCCGGCCGGGGTGCACGCCACCCGGTACTCGTGGTTCTTCACCTCGGACGGTACGCCGACTTTCACTGATCAGTCCTCCTGTGGGAGCGGTTGGTGGATGACATTGCGGAGCCGGTCCCGGACCGGCCCGCAGCTGACGACCGTCCAGGATCTCGACCGGGTGGTCCCGGCCCGGCGGTCCCGAACACCGCCGTCGAAAACGATTCCCTGGATCATTGTGCCGACACCGGTCAAAAGCACGTCGCTCGCCGCCCGCCGGGTGCGTCCCGACGTCGGCGGGCCCGGTCCTGCCTACCCGGTTCCCGGGTCACTCGAAGCTGCTCATCACGTGCTTGACCCGGGTGTAGTCCTCCAGGGCGTAGAGCGACAGGTCCTTGCCGTAGCCGGAATGCTTGAACCCCCCGTGGGGCATCTCGGCCACCAGCGGGATGTGGGTGTTGATCCAGACGCAGCCGAAGTCCAGCCGCCGGGACACCCGCAGCGCCCGTCCGTGGTCGGAGGTCCACACGCTCGACGCCAGTCCGTACTCCACCCCGTTGGCCCAGGCCACCGCCTGGTCCTCGTCGCCGAACCGCTGCACGGTGATCACCGGTCCGAAGATCTCGGTCCGGGCCAGCTCGTCCTCCTGCTCGACGCCGGCCACCACCGTCGCCGGGTAGAAGAAGCCGGGACCGGCCGGCGTTTCGCCCCCCACCACCACCGAGCAGTGCCCCGGCGCCCGGGCGACCATCCCGGCCACCCGGTCGAGCTGGCCGGCGTTGTTCAACGGGCCGAACGCCGCGTCCGGTGCGTCCAGGCCTCCGAAAGCGGTGTTGCGGGCCTGATCCGCCAGGGCGTCAACCACGTCGTGGTAGGCGCCGGGCGAGACCAGCACCCGGGTGGCCGCCGTGCAGTCCTGACCGGCGTTGAAATACCCGGCGGCGGCGATGGCCTCGGCGGCCTTCTCCACGTCCACGTCGTCGAAGACCAGCACCGGGGCCTTGCCGCCCAGTTCCAGGTGCACCCGCTTCAGATCCTGGGCGGCGGCCACCGCCACCTCCCGACCGGCCCGGACGCTGCCGGTGATGGCCACCATCTGCGGGATGGGATGCGACACCAGGGCCCGGCCGGTGTCGCGGTCCCCGCACACCACGTTGAGCACGCCCGGGGGCAGGATCTCCCCCGCCACCTCGGCCAGCATCACGGTAGTGACAGGGGTGGTGTCGGACGGCTTGAGCACCACCGCGTTCCCGGCGGCCAGGGCCGGAGCGATCTTCCACACCGCCATCATCATCGGGTAGTTCCACGGCGTCACCTGGGCCACCACCCCGATCGGCTCACGCCTGATCCATGACGTGTGGCCGGCCAGGTACTCCCCCGCCGACCGGCCCTCCAGGACCCGGGCCGCTCCGGCGAAGAACCGGATCTGGTCCAGCATCGGGGGGATCTCCTCGGAGCGGGTCAACGCCAGGGGCTTGCCGGTGTTGCGGCCCTCGGCCTCGATGAACCGCTCGGCCCGCTCCTCGATGGCGTCCGCCAGGGCGAGCAGCAGGTGGCTGCGCTGCGCCGGGGTGGTGTCCCGCCACGTTACGAAAGCGTCGGCGGCCGCCCGGCAGGCCAGGTCCACGTCGTCGGCGCCGGACAGCGGGGCGGTGGCGTAGACCTCGCCGGTGCTGGGATCGATCACCTCGCTCCGCCGGCCGTCCTTGGCGTCCACCGCAGAGCCGTTGACGTAATTGCGCAGGTCGGTCAAGTGTCCTCCCCCTAACTGCTCACGCTTCCAGGACGGCGCAACTATGCCACGCCGGTAGCCCTTTTTCCAAGGAATCCTTTGCCAATGGCGGCTCGAACTTCTAAAATCCGTTGTCGTGAGCCGTCCAGGCGAGGAATACCGCTGCGAAGACGAAGGCCCCGTGAGGGACAGCCGCGGGGCGCTGGACCAGACCAGCAAGCGGATCATCGAGCAGCTCCAGCAGGACGGTCGGCGCTCCTATGCGGCCATCGCCCGGGCCGTGGGGCTGTCGGAGGCGGCGACCCGCCAGCGGGTCCAGCGGCTGATCGACGAGCGGATCGTCCAGATCGCCGCCGTCACCGACCCGGCCGCCATCGGCTTCCATCGCATGGCCCTGCTCGGCATCAAGGTGGACGGCGACATCCGCCGGGTGGCAGAGAAGCTGTCGGGACTGCAGGAGGCCGAGTACGTGGTCGTGTGCGCCGGCCAGTTCGACCTGCTGGTCGAACTGCTCTGCGTGGACGACGAGCACCTGCTGCGGACGGTCGACGAATCGGTCCGGACCGTTCCCGGGGTCCGCAGCACGGAGACCTTCGTGTATCTCAAAGTGGCCAAGGAGAACTACCAGTGGGGGATCCGATGAACCAGACACCCGACCACGACCGCCTGCAGGAGGCGGCCAGACGGCATCTGTGGATGCACTTCACCCGGATGAGCAGCTACGCCGAGCACGAGGTCCCGGTGATGGTCCGCGGCGAGGGCCCGTGGGTCTACGACAGCCGGGGCCGGCGGTACCTGGACGGGCTGTCCGGGTTGTTCGTGGTCCAGGCCGGGCACGGCCGCCGGGAGCTGGCCGAGGCGGCGGCCCGCCAGGCCGGCGAGCTGGCCTACTTCCCCATCTGGAGCTACGCCCACCCCAACGCCATCGAGCTGTCCGAGCGGCTGGCCCAGCTGGCCCCCGGGGCCCTCAACCGCATCTTCTTCACCACCGGCGGCGGCGAGGCGGTCGAGTCGGCGTGGAAGCTGGCCCGCCAGTACTTCCGGGCCGTGGGCCAGCCGGGCCGGTACAAGGTGATCTCCCGGGAGATCGCCTACCACGGCACCACCATGGGCGCCCTGTCCATCACCGGGCTGCCGTCCATCAAGGAGCCGTTCGAACCTCTGGTCCCGGGCTCGGTCCGGGTGGTGAACACCAACTTCTACCGGGCCACCGAGCACGCCGACGACGAGGAGCAGTTCGGGCTGTGGGCGGCCCGCGACATCGAGCGGCGCATTGAGATGGAGGGGCCTGACAGCGTGGCCGCCGTTTTCCTGGAGCCGGTGCAGAACTCGGGCGGGTGCTTCCCGCCGCCCCCCGGATACTTCGCCGAGGTCAGGCGCATCTGCGACCGGTACGGGGTGCTGCTGGTGTCCGACGAGGTGATCTGCGCCTTCGGCCGGCTGGGCTCGTGGTTCGGCGCCACCCGCTACGGCTACCAGCCCGACATGATCACCTGCGCCAAGGGCCTGACCAGCGGCTACTCCCCGCTCGGCGCCCTGATCGTCGACGACCGGCTGATGGAGCCGTTCCTCAGCGGTCAGGCCAGCTTCTCCCACGGCTTCACCTTCGGCGGGCACCCGGTGTCCACCGCGGTGGCGCTGGCCAACCTGGACATCTTCGAGAAGGAGGGCCTGATCGACGGGGTGGCCGCCCGTTCGGCCGCCTTCCGGGCCGTGCTGGACGGACTGCGGGACCTGCCGATCGTCGGCGACGTGCGCGGCGACGGCTTCTTCTACGGCATCGAGCTGGTGAAAGACCGCGAGACCAGGGCCAGCTTCGACCACGACGAGTCCGAACGGCTGCTCCGGGGGTTCCTGTCGGGCGCGCTGTTCGACGCCGGCCTGGTGTGCCGGGCCGACGACCGGGGCGACCCGGTCATACAGCTGGCTCCCCCGTTGATCTGCGACCAGGAGCACTTCGACCTGATCGGCGACGTTCTGCGGGGCGTGCTCAGCGAGGCCTGGAAGCG
>DASSZD010000177.1:0-98694 GCA_035702985.1 Acidimicrobiales bacterium | reverse complement strand
CCGCCACCCCGCCCGCCGGGAGACCCAGGCTGTGACGTTCGCCCCTGGGAACGCCGGGGCCCGCCGCCAGACTGAAAAGTGAGACGAAGAGGCGGTGCGTGATGCCTGATGGTCTGGTGACATGGGTCGATCCCTCGGTGGGCAAGGCCGGGATCATCCGGGGCGGACGCTCCTATGTCGCCCCGTTGGCCGCGGTGCAGAGCCGGGCCCGCCGGGTGGGAGCGCGTGTGCACTTCGAAATCCAGCGCGACGACGGCGTGGAGATCGCCACGGATGTCCGGTTGCGGGCCGGGAAGCGCAACGCCCCCCGTCACCGCCGGACCGGCAGCCTGGTGGGGTCCCATGACGCCGGCGCCGAGGCCTCCGCCCGGTTCGCCCGCAGGCACCCCGAGCAGGCCCGGGGCTTCCGGCTCCACCCGGTGCAGGTCGTCAGCGCCTGGGCCCAGCTGGTCTCCACCGGTGCCCTCGACGACGCCCTGACGCTGTACCGGCCCGACGCCGCCCTGGATCTGGACGGGGTGGCGCTGCGGTCGAACCGCCACATCCGGGGCTACCTCGAGACGCTGCCGGTCTTCGCCGGAGGCCGCCATCCGACGATCCGCACGGAGGGTGACTGGGTGGTGGCCCGCTGGGAGGAACTCGAAGGCGAGCCCGCCCTGGAGATCCGCTGCCGGGTCGAGGACGGGCTGATCAGCGAACAGCGGACCGGGTCCCCCGGCCCGGGCCCGGCGGCGCCGGCCCGGGAAGAGCACTCCGGCCCGGTGCCGTTGACCACGGTCACCCACGGGGATGTCCCGGCCGAGGCCGTCGGATACGCCGCCCAGCGGATCCAGCAGGTCCTACAGAAGGTCGATACCCCCATCCTGGCCGCCCGCCTGAAGCTGACCATGGCCGGCGACCCGGCCCAGGACCGGCCGGCTACGGCTCAGACCAGCATCAACCTCGACGGCCGGTTCGTGGGCGCCCGGGTGGCCGCCCGGGACATGCACGAGGCCGCGGACCTGCTCCAGCGCCGGCTGGCCACCCAGCTGGACCACCGCTCGGAACGGATCGAAGCACTGCGCCGCCACAGTCCCGGCCAGTCCCCGGCCGGCCGGTGGCGCCACGGCGACCTGGCCACCACCAGACCCGGGTACTTCGACCGACCGGCCGGCCAACGGCAGCTGGTCCGTCACAAGGCCCTGTTCCCGGCCGAGGAGTCCATCGAGGAAGCGGCATTCGACATGGAGCAGCTCGACTACGACTTCTACCTGTTCCGGGACCTCGGCACCGGAGAGGACAGCCTGCTCGAGCGGCTCCCCGACGACCGCTACCGGGTCCAGCACCTCCGCCCGGTCGGGCCCGGCGTCGCCGGCGTGCCGGGCGTGGAGCTCGGCGACCGGCCGGCTCCCACGCTCGGCGTGGACCAGGCCGTCGAGCACCTGTCGGAGACGGGCCTCCGTCACGTGTTCTTCGCCGATCCGGCCACGGGCCGGGGATGTGTGCTGTACCTCCGCTACGACGGCCACTACGGACTTATCACCCTAGGGTGACGGAAGCGGGGGGCGCTGGTCATCGGAGTGGGACCATCGGCTCTGCGGCAACCGACCCGGCGGGGCTGATACTCGTGGCGTGCCCCGCATCGGACTGGTACTCGGCGCCGGAGGCATAGCGGGGCAGGCCTACCATGCCGGGGTCCTGGCCGCCGTCGAGGCGGGACTCGGCTGGGACCCCCGGACAGCCGAGGTGATCGTCGGTACGTCCGCCGGTTCGATCACCGCCGCCCTGTTGCGGGGCGGGGTGCCGGGCCGGGACCTGGCGGCGTGGACCACCCGGGCACCCCTCTCGCCCGAAGGCAGGGTGCTCGAGGAGCTCTTCGGCACCGAATTCCCCGAGCTCGAACCGCTGGACACCGGCCGGCTGCTGCGCCGACCGTCGCTGCCCGGGCCGGCGCTGGTCCGGCGCCTGCTGCTGCGGCCCTGGCAGCCCCCCGGCGCGGCGCTGCTGCTGACGCTGCTCGCCCCCGGCCCGACCAGCGTCCTTCCGCATCTGGAGCCGCTACGGGCGGTGGAGCCCCGCGGCTGGCACGACGGTGATCTGTGGGTGTGCGCGGTCCGCCGCCGCGACGGGCGCCGGGTCGTCTTCGGCCGCCCGGGGTCGCCGCCGGCACCACTGCACCTGGCGGTGGCCGCCTCGTGCGCCGTGCCGGGTTACTTCGCCCCGGTGACCATCGACGGGGTGGCGTACGTGGACGGCGGGGTCCATTCCCCCACCAACGCCGCGGTGCTGGCCCAGCGGGGTCTGACGATGGTGGTCGTCGTCTCCCCCCTGTCGGGGGGGCGCGGCGTGGCCACCGACGTGGCCGGCCTGGTGCGCCGCCACGCCGGGTTCCGGCTGGCCCTCGAGCTGAGGGCGCTGCGCGCCGCCGGAGTGGAGGTGGTGGTCTTCGAGCCGGACAGCCCGGTGCAGGCGGTCATGGGGCGGGACTGGATGTCCCGGACGGGAGCCGATGCCATAACCCGGGCGGCGTTCGCCTCGGCGCTGGCCCGGGCCGGCGATCCGGCAGTGCGGGATGCGTTCGCCCGGGCCGACCGGCGTCCACCCGACGGGTCGGCCGAGGCCGTCTCGCCCCGCTCCGCGTGAGGGCTGCGGGGCCGCCCCACCGGCCGGTCCCGCGGGTCAGGCCGGGCGCCGGCCGCCGAAGATCACGTGGTCCAGTTCCTTCCAGTACACGTCCACCGCTTCGAAACCGGCGGCCCTGAGGAACTCCAGCTGCGGGGCCAGCGGGACAATGTGGCGGACGTGGTTCTCCCAGCGGGCCTGCTCCTCCGGGGTGCGGTTGGCCCGCTTGGCGGCGGCCGAGGGGTCACGGCGGTCCTGTACCCGCTGCCACGCCTCCTCCACGGCCGGGTCCTCTGCGGCCACCGGGTCGTAGTTGAGATACCAGGCGCCCGGGGCCAGCCGCTGGAGGATCTCCCGGAACAGCCCCTCCTTGCGGTCGTCGGGGAGGTGGTGCACGCACAGCGAGGAGATGACTCCCTGCAGGGTGCCGTCCGGGACCTCCGGCCAACGCCCGGCGGCCATGTCCAGTTCGACGTAGCGGTACCGGCCCTCGTAGCCGGCCAGGGCCCGGCGTCCCTCATCCATCATCTGCGGCGAGTAGTCGGCCAGCACCGCCGTGGAGGCCGGGTAGTGGTCCAGCACCACCCGGGCCGCCGCTCCGGTGCCCGCCCCCAGATCCCAGAAGGTGAACCCGTCGTCGGTGCCGAAGGGCAGCAGCTCCGCCAGCAGGCGGCGGGCCTGGGCCCGGCTGCGCTCCCGCTCGTCGGCGGTGGCCACCCACTGGGCCACGGCCGCCTCTGACTTCCAGACGGCTGCGTTGGACTCTTCGCTGTCGACCATGGCCCAACCGTAAAGGATCCCCGGCGTCCCGTCAGGCTGGCCGGGCCGGGCGCAGCGGCCGGAAGAACTCCCGGATCTCGGCGGCGAGGGGCCCGGGCTGCTCCGCCGGACCGAAGTGCCCGCCCGCCGGCATCACCGTCCAGCGCCTCAGGTCGCAGTGGGCGGCGGCCGTCGAGCGGGGCAGGAACACCAGGTCGCGGGGAAACACGGCGAACCCGGTGGGGACCGGGATTCCCGGCGAGCGCCCGGGAGCCGGCACCCAGGGTTTGTTGAAGTGGTCGAAGTAGAGGCGCAGCGACGTGGTGGTGGTCCCGGTCAGCCAGTAGATCGCCGCGTTGGTGATGAGGTCGTCCCGGCTGAAGACCGACAGGACGTCCCCGCCGCAGTCGCTCCACGCCCGCCGGCGCTCCCACAGCCAGGCCGCGGTGGCGACCGGCGAGTCGGCCAGCCCGTAGGCCAGCGTCTGCGGGTCGCAGGTGTGGACGGCCAGGTGGCTGCGGATCAACCGCTCCGACTCCGCCATCCTCTCCAGCATCCAGGTCTCGTCGCCGGCCCAGTCGCCGGCGGCGATGTCGCGCCGGCTGACGCCGGGCAGCGACGCCATGCTCAACTCCACCCCCACCACCGCGTCGGGGTGGGCGTGCCCGAGCTGCCCGCTGACCATCGCCCCCCAGTCCCCACCGAAGGCGCCGAAGCGCCCGTAGCCCAGAACTCCGGTCATCAGCTCCGCCCAGGCGTCGGCGATCACGGCCACGTCGACGCCCGGGCGCCTCAGGGGCCCGGAGAACCCGAATCCGGGCAGCGACGGGACCACCACGTCGAAGGCGTCCGCCGGATCGCCTCCGGAGGCGGCCGGATCGGTCAGCAGCTCGGCCAGATCCCGCATGTCCCAGAACGTCCACGGCCAGCCGTGGGTGACCACCAGCGGCAACGGGTCCGGGCC
Source organism: Acidimicrobiales bacterium (assembly GCA_035702985.1). Taxonomy (GTDB): domain Bacteria; phylum Actinomycetota; class Acidimicrobiia; order Acidimicrobiales; family Palsa-688; genus JAKAXG01. The sequence continues at coordinate 94,370 of DASSZD010000177.1, read as the reverse complement.
CCGACCCGGTATGTGGGCGAAGTGCACCGGCAGGCCGGCCACCTCCACCCGGTAGTGGGGCCAGCGGTTGATCCGCGCCTCGTGCTCCCGCCAGTCGTATCCGTCGAGCCAGTAACGCAGCATGCCCTGCAGCCAGGACCGCTCCACGCCGTAGGACCAGTCCCCGTTGGCGTAGTCGTCCGCCCAGCGCGTCCGTTCGAGCCGGTCCCGGAGGTCGGCGAGATCGGCATCGGGAACGTGTATCGGTAACGGCGTGGGCGGGTTGTTGGCCATCGGATCCGAGTGTAGGAATCATTGGACGCCCAATGTTCTGGGAACTACTGTCAGCCCGGACGGAGGGGGAGGTTTATGACGGCATCCGGGATGCTGGACGGGCTGGTGGCCATCGTCACCGGCGCGGGCGGCGGGATGGGCCGGGCCATCGCCCGTCGGTTCGCCGCGGAGGGGGCGTCCCTCGTACTGGCCGACGTCGATGTGGAAGGTGGCCAGCGGGCCGCCGAGGACGTCGGAGCGGCGGGGGGCGGCGCCGTCTTCGTGGAGACCGACGTCAGCTCGGCGCCGGCGGTCGAGGCGATGGTGGCCACCGCCGTGGACCGCTTCGGCACCCTGGACTGCGCGGTCAACGCGGCGGCCATCGAGTTCGAGCGGGGCCCACTGGCCGACTGCAGCGACGACGACTTCGACCGGATGCTCCGGGTCAACCTGCGGTCGGTGTTCCTGTGCATGAAGCACGAGATCAGGGCCATGCTCGGGGCCGGCGTCCCGGGCCGGATCGTCAACATCGCGTCCACCAATTCCTTCCGCCCCCAGCCCAACCAGCCTGCCTACACGGCGTCCAAGCACGGAGTGCTGGGGCTCACCCGCAGCGCCGCCATGGACTACGCCCCGCTCGGCATACGCATCAACGCCATCTGCCCGGGCGCCATCGACACCCCGATGCTCCGAACCGCCATCGCCAATCGCCACCGCGACCCCGAGGATGTGGCGACCCGGCTGTCGCCGCTGAAGCGGTTCGGGCGGCCCGACGAGATCGCCGAGGCGGCGCTGTGGCTCTGCAGCGACGCGTCCTCGTTCGTGGTGGGCCACGGGCTGGCTGTCGACGGCGGCTACCTGGCCACCTGAGGACCCAGGTCCGGAGAGCGGTGCGGCGTGGCAGTACGCGACTTCCCAGGCACTCCCCGCTAGCCTCGGCGCCCATGGCCGGCCAGCGCCCACTGCGATTCGATCCCATAGCCGAGGCCCGCCGGCAGTGGCGCCGGCGGCGCTGGGACTCGGCCGCCTGGATGGCGGCGGCCACTTCTATCATGCGGGCCCAGCAGCTGGTGCTGAAGGAGGTCGACGACGCCCTGCGCCCCTACGGGCTGACCTTCGCCCGCTACGAGTCGTTGGTGCTGCTGTACTTCTCCCGGCAGCAGTCGCTGCCGCTGGGCAAGATGGGCGACCGCCTGATGGTCCATCCGGCCAGCGTCACCAACGCCATCAACCAGTTGGAGCGGGACGGCCTGGTGCGGAGGGTGGCCCACGGGACCGACCGGCGCAAGGTGCTGGCCGAACTGACCGACGAGGGCCGCGCCGTGGTCGAGGCGGCCACCAAGGCCGTCACCGCCGTCCGCTTCGGCCTGTCCGGCCTCAACGCCCGGGAGGCCGACCAGCTGTCGGGTCTCATCCAGGGCCTGCGCCTCCGCTCCGGCGACTTCACCGCCTGATGCCGGTCGCTCTGGTCACCGGGGCCGGTTCGGGCATCGGCCGGGCCACCACGTCGCTGCTCCGGAGCGACGGCTGGACGGTGGCCGCCGCCGACCTGGTGGCCCCACCGTCGGGGGGGGCCGACCCCGCCCATCTGGGCATCGCCGCCGACGTGTCCGACCCGGCCGCCAACCAGCGGATGGTCGAAGCGACCCTGGAACGGTTCGGTTCTCTCGACGCCCTGGTGCTCAACGCCGGCGTGGCCGGGTCGGGGCCCATCGACAGCTTCCCCCTGGAGGACTTCGAGCGGATCCTCGCCGTGGACCTCAAGGCGCTCGTCTACGGGGTCCGGGCGGCGCTGCCGGCGCTGGAGGCCAGCGGCGGGCCCCGCTCGGTGGTGGTGACGGCATCCACGTCCGGGCTGGGCGGCGATCCGGGCATGTGGGCGTACAACTCGGCCAAGGCCGGGGCGGTCAACCTGGTCCGGTCCCTGGCCATGGATCTGGGGCCGCGCCACATCCGGGTCAACGCCGTGTGTCCGGGGCCGACCGTCACCCCCATGACCGAGGGGCTCCGCAGCTCCGCCCCGGACGTGGCCGCCGGCCTGGTGGACGCCATCCCCCTGCACCGGTGGGGACGACCGGAGGAGGTGGCGGCGGCCATCGTGTTCCTGCTGTCGCCGGCCGCGTCGTTCATCACGGGCGTGGCCCTGCCGGTCGACGGCGGGGTGACGGCCACGACCGGGCAGTTCCGTCCCCCGCCGGGTGCAGGAGCCTGACCGGACGGCGGTTGTGCGTTAACTGATCGGTCGGTACGTTCGGGCGGATGGGTGATTCTGCGCTGCGGGTACTGGTCATAACCGGGGGGCATCCGTTCCAGGCCGAGCCCTTTTTCCAGATCTTCGACGCCGACGACGGCATCGTCTGGGCCCACGCCGCCCAACCCGGCGCCCGGCGGTGGCTGGCCCGGATGCGGCCGGGCGAATTCGACGCCCTGGTCTTCTACGACATGCCCGGGGTGGGCCTGGACCGGGGCCGGCCCCCGCAACCCGAGACCCCGCCGGACGACCTGGTGGCCGGCATGCGGGCCCTTCTGGACGGGGGCCAGGGCGTCGTGTTCCTCCACCACGCCATCGCCTCCTGGCCGGCGTGGGATGAGTACGCCCAGTGGGTGGGCGGCCGGTTCCTGTACCGGCCCGGCTCCCTCGCCGGCCGGGACTGGCCGGACTCCGGCTACGCCTTCGACGTCACCCACCACCTGTCCCCCGTGGACCCCGACCATCCGGTGCTGCGGGGCCTGGCCGAGGGCCTGACCCTGACCGACGAGCTGTACCTGGCCCCGGTGCTGGAGGACCAGGTGGTGCCGCTGCTGCGCAGCGACGCCGTCTTCACCGAGGACCGCTTCTGGTCCTCGGCGGCCGCCATCTCCGGGCGGCGGGACAGCCGGGACGGTTGGCACCACCCGCCGGGGTCGGATCTGGCGGCATGGGCCAAGCGGGCCCGGCGCAGCCCGGTGGTGTACCTGCAGCCCGGCGACGGGCCCTCCGCCTACGCCGACCCTGGATGGCGCAGGCTGCTCGCCAACGCCATTCGCTGGGTGGCCTCGCAGGACGCCCACAACTGGGCGGCCGGATCAGACGGAGGTTGACCTCTCCCAGTACGGGGCCCTGAGGGCCCGCTTGTTGACCTTCGACATGGTGGTACGCCCGACGGTCTCGACGAAATCCACCGAGCGGGGGCACTTGTAATGGGTCAGACGGTCCCGGCAGAACTGCAGCAGCTCGGCCTCGGACGGGGGATGGGCCGGGTCCCGGGGTACGACCAGGGCCTTGAGCTCCTCCCCCATCTCGGCGTGGGGCACGCCGATGCACGCCACGTCGGCCACCTCGGGGTGCTGGATCAGCACGTTCTCGCTCTCCGCCGGGTAGATGTTCACCCCGCCGGAGACCACCATGTCGGAGAACCGGTCGGTGATGTAGACGTAGCCGTCCTCGTCCATGTAGGCGATCTCGCCCAGGCTGAACACGCCCGGGGCGATGTGGGCGGCGGCCGTCTTGGCCGGGTCGTTGTGGTAGATGATGCCCCGCCCGGTGGTGTCCTTGAAGAACAGCCGGCCCTCCACCCCGGGGGGTGCCGGCTGGTCCCGGTCGTCGAGGATCACGGCCTCGAACGGCGGCAGCGTCCGGCCCACCGATCCCGGGTGGGCCAGCCACTCCTCGGAGTTGATGGAGTTGGTGGTGCCCACCTCGCTGGCCCCGTAGGCCTCGAGGAACACCGGGCCCCACCAGTCGATCATGGCCCTCTTGACCTCCACCGGGCACTTGGCGCCGGTATGGGTGATCAGCTTGAGCGACGACACGTCGTACCGGCTCCGCACCTCCTCGGGCAGGGCCAGCAGCCGCACGAAGTGGGTCGGCACCATCACCGAGGTCTCCACCCGGTGCCGTTCTATGGCGGCGAGGGTGGCCTCCGGGTCGAACCGGCCCAGGATCACCGACGGCTTTCCGGCCGCCAGCAGGCGGGCCCCGGACAGGGGGCCGGTGTGGTACATCGGGCCGACGACCATGTGGGTTGCGAAGTCGGCGAAGCGGTTCCGCTTGAGCAGCTCCAGGTGCTCGGCGATGGTGGCGCCACCGGCGAACATGGTCGGGGGCAGGTCGGTGCCCTTCGGGCGGCCGGTCGTACCGCTGGTGTAGAGCAGGTGGGGACGGGGGACCATGTCGGTGGGCGGGTCCCCGGCGGCGGACCGGCGCAGCCATCCGTCCCAGTCGACCACCCCGGCCCGGTCGCCGCAGCGCCAGCCGATCACCAGCTCGACGCCCGCCTCGGCCGCCGCCTCGATCCCCCGGTCGACGGTTTCGGGGCCGACGAACAGGACGGTCGAACCGGAGTCGGAGAGGATGTACGCCAGCTCCGGGGCGGTGAGATGGAAGTTGCAGGGGACGGTCGAGGCGCCGGCGATGAGGCCCCCGATATGGGCGATGGCGGTCTCGCTGGCGTTCTCGGCGAAGACCGACACCCGCCGCTCGGGTCCCAGGTCGAGGCCGAGCAGCCCGTTGGCCACCCGGTTGAGCTTGTCGTCCAGCTCGGCCCAGCCGGTCTGCGACCGTCCGTCATCGAGGGCGATCTCGGCCGGCCGGGCCTGGGCCAGCGCCCTGGCGAAGGCGGTCAACTACTTGGTGGCCCGGCGGATGCCCTCGGCGATGTCGTTGGTGTCGACCACGAAGAGGCTCTCCAGCTCGGCGGCGTAGGGGATGGGCGTGTTGGGACCGGCGACGCGCACGACGGGCGCCTGCAGCTCGCCGAAGAGATGCTCGTTGAGGAGGCAGGCGATCTCGGCGCCGAGGCCGTTCCGGCGGACGGCCTGGTGGGCGATGACGGCCCGCTTGGTACGCCCCACCGACTCCAGGATGGCCCGTTCGTCCATGGGGACCAGCGACCGGAGATCGATGACCTCGGCCGACACCCCCTCCCCGGCCAGCTGCTCGGCGGCCTGCAGGGCGAACGCCACCTCCCGCCCCCAGGTGATGACGGTGACGTCGTCGCCGGGACGGGCCACGCTGGCCTGGCCCAGGGGAACCGAGTACTCGCCCTCGGGCACCGGTCCGGACACCCAGTAGTTGAGCGTCGGCTCGATGGTGATCACCGGGTCGTCGTCGAAGATGGCCGATGTCAGGAGCCCCTTGGCGTCGGCCGGGTTGGACGCGACGACCACCTTGAGGCCGGGGATGTGGGTGACCCAGGCCTCGAGCATCTCCGAGTGCTGGGCGCCGAACTGCATCCCCGCTCCGGCCGCCGTCCGGATGGTGATGGGCACCCCGGTCTGGCCCCCGGACATGTAGCGCAGCTTGGCGGCGTGGTTGGAGATCTGGTCCATGGCCACGGCGAAGAAGTCCATGAACATCAGCTCCGCCACCGGGCGGAAACCGCCCACGGCCGCGCCGATGGCCGCACCCACGATGGCCTGCTCGGCGATCGGGGTGGACCGCACCCGGTGCTCACCGTGCTTGGTCGACAGCCCCTCGCTGATGTGGAACACGCCCCCGCCGCTCGGGTCCGACACGTCCTCGCCGAGAAGCAGCACGGTGGGGTCCTTCTCCATGGCCAGGTCCAGCGCCTCGTGGATGGCCTGGGCCGTGCTCAGTTTCCGCTCCTTGGCCTCGCCGCTCATGCCGGCACCACCTCTCCCTGGTAGACGTCGGTGTACAACTCCTCCGGACCGGGCGGCGGGCTGTCCAGGGCGAACTGCATGGCGTCGTCGATGGCCGCCGACGCGTCGCGCTCGATGGACGCCAGCTCGTCCTCACTGAAGTACCCGCCGTCGAGGAGCCACTGCCGGTAGCGAACGGCCGGGTCGGCGTCCATGGCGGCCTTGCGCTCCTCGGGCGGCATGTAGCGCATGTTGTCGCCGAAGATGTGGCCCCAGAACCGGTAGGTCATGGCCTCCACCAGGGTGGGGCCGCCGCCGGCCCGGGCCCGCTCGACGGCCTCCCTGGCCGCCCAGTAGGTCTCCACCGGGTTGTTGCCGTCGACGGTCACCCCGGGGATCTCGTAGGCCACCGAACGCTGGGACACCTGCGTGGCGCTGGTGGCCCACTCGTAGCGGGTGTGCTCGCCGTACCGGTTGTTCTGGCACACGAACACGACCGGCAGCTCCCACACCGCGGCCAGGTTGAGGGATTCGTGGAAGGCGCCGATGTTGGAGGCGCCGTCACCGAAGTTGACGATCGTCACCTGGTCCGTGCCCTTGAGCTTGCTGGCCCAGGCCAGGCCGTTGGCGATCGGCAGCCCCGAGCCGACCACGCCGGTGGTGACCATCAACCCGGAGGCCGGATGGGTGACGTGCATGGGGCCGCCCTTGCCCTTGCAGGTGCCCGTGACCCGGCCCAGGAACTCGGCGAACAGTTCCCGCATGGGTACGCCCTTGCTCAGATGGTCGTGCAGGCCGCGGTACATGGTCACGCAGTAGTCGTCGGGGCGGAGCACCGCACCGAACGCCGCCGAAATGCACTCCTGCCCCTTGGGTGAGTAGTAGGTGGAGCGCACCCGCCCGCTCGACAGGAGCGTGCGGAACTGCTCGTCGGTCCGGCTGATGGTGGTGACCAACTCGAACATCCGCCGCAGTACGGCTTTGTCCGGTATGCGCTCCTGCGATGGTTCGCTCAAGGCAGTCCCCCGTGTTGTGGCAACCGGGGCCGACGCCCCGGTTGAGGCGCCGGGCCCGCCGGCGCAGCCCCGATTCAAGCACGGATCCGGGGCGTCGTCCAAAATCTACTGAGCAGTTAATATGATGTTGACCGCGACCGGTCCGTCCGTTACTGTTCGCCCCGTTACGGGGCGGACTCGTGACCCGAGCCGAGGGGGGATGACGACATGAGGATGGTCCACCCGCTGACATCCGCGGTGTACGAGAGCCAGGATGACGGGTCCGTCCGAGTGACCGACACCGAGGGGCGCCAGGGCTGGTTCACGCCCCAGGGTGACTACCTCCGGGGCCAGCTGCGGGCGGCGGATCCGCACATCATCGACTGGGTGGGCGGCCGCCAGGCCAAGAGGCTCTCGGGCCGGCTGCGGCTGAACACGACGGGCGACGCTTCCTGAGGAGGGATCGACATGACACTCACCGACCGACCCACGTCGGGCGCCCGCTGCCCCGGGCCCAAGGCCCAGGAGATCCTCGCAAAAGACGCCGTAGCTCCCCCGTCCACCCTCCTCGTGGAGAGCCAGTTCGACATGGGCACGGCGGACATCCCCGTCGAGCGCTACATAAGCCGCGAGTTCCACGAGCTCGAGGTCGAGAAGATGTGGAAGCGGGTGTGGCAGCTGGCGTGCCGGGAGGACGACATCCCCTCCGTCGGCGACACCCTGGTGTACGACCTGGCCGACATGTCGTTCCTGCTGGTGCGGTCCGGGCCCAGCACCATCAAGGCCTACTACAACGCCTGCCTGCACCGGGGCACCCAGCTGCGCAGCCGGGACGGGTACGCCCCCGAGCTGCGCTGCCCGTTCCACGGCTGGACCTGGAACCTGGACGGATCGATAAAGAACATCCCGTGCCAGTGGGACTTCGCCCATCTCCCGGAGAACGAGCTGGCCCTGCCGGAGGCCAAGGTGGGTACCTGGGGCGGCTGGGTGTTCATAAACCCCGATGTCGACGCCATCTCACTGGATGAGTACCTCGGCTCGTTCCCCGAGCACTTCGTCTGGGACATCGCCCGGCGCCACAAGAGCGTGCACGTCTCCAAGCTGCTGAGGGTCAACTGGAAGGCCTGCCTGGAGGCGTTCATGGAGTCCTACCACGTGATCGCCACCCACCCGCAGATCCTCAGCTACCTGGGGGACGCCAACACCCAGTACGACGTGTTCCCGGGTACCGGGCCGGGACGGCCCGGGTGGAACCGGATGAACACCCTGAGCGGGGTGTCGAGCCCCCACCTCGGCGACGGCCTGTCGCAGGACGACATCCTGGCGGCGCAGATGGCGTCCTACGGGTTGGAGGCCCCGCCCGTACCCGAGGGCGAGACAGCCCGCCGGGTGCTGGCCCAGGCCACCCGCAGGATCTTCACCCCCAAGCCCCGCAGCATCCCGGGCGAGCAGGTGTCGGACTCCGAGGCGATCGACAACATCCTCTACTACGTCTTCCCCAACTTCCAGCCCTGGGGCGGGATGAGCCCGATCAACTACCGGTTCCGCCCGAACGGCAACGATCCCGACAGCTGCATCATGGACGTGATGTTCCTGGTCGACTACGAGGGGGATGAGAAGCCGCCTTCGGCCAAGCCGGTGCACCTGGGCTTCGACGACGACTGGACCGAGGTCGAGGATCTGGGATCGCTGGCCATGGTCTTCAACCAGGACGTCGGCAACCTGCCCCGCGTCCAGCGGGGCCTGCACGCCACCAAGAAGCGGGGCGTGAGCCTGGGGACCTACCAGGAGTCGAGGATCCGCCAGATCCACCACGAACTCGACTACTGGATCAAGCTTCCCTGACATCAGCGCACGAGAAGGAGAGCCACATGGCCAACAGTCGGCCGTTCAAGTTCGGGGCCAAGGCAACCAAGGCGAGCTCGGGGAAGGAGTGGGCCGACCTGGCCCGCCAGGCCGAGGACCTGGGCTACGTGAGCTTCCAGATCGATGACCACTTCGGCAGCCAGCTGGCCCCCCTGCCGGCCGCCATGGCCGCGGCGGCCGCCACCACGACCATCCGGGTCGGGCCGCTGGTCGCCGGCAACGACTTCCGCAACCCGGTGGTGCTGGCCAAGGAGGCGGCGACCATAGATCTCCTCTCCGACGGCCGGTTCACCCTCGGCGTCGGAGCCGGCTGGTTGAAGCAGGACTACGACGTGGCCGGGATCCACCAGGCCGACGCCAGCACCCGCATCGAGCGGCTGTCGGAGGCGGTGCAGATCTTCCGGGGGGTCTGGAGCGGCGAGCCGTTCTCTTTCTCCGGGAAGCACTACAGCGTGGCCGAGACCACCGGCTACCCCAAGCCGGTGTCGCGTATCCCGATCCTGATCGGCGGCGGCGGCCGCAAGGTCCTGTCCCTGGCCGCCCAGCAGGCCGACATCGTGGGCATCAACCCCAAGATCGTGGCCCGTTCGATCAATCCCCGGTCCATGGCCACCGCCGCCGCCGACGTGGTGGACGAGAAGCTGAGCTATGTCAAGGAGGCGGCCGGCGACCGCTTCGATGCCCTGGAGCTGCAGCTGCAGGTGTTCGTGACGGTGGTGACCGACGACCCCACGCCGGTTGCGGAGAAGCTGGCCCCGGCGTTCGGGCTGACCCCGGAGCTGGTGCTGCAGGCCCCGTACTTCCAGATCGGCACCGTGGCCCGGATCAAGGAGAACCTGCAGGAGCTGCGGGAGCGGTGGGGCATCAGCTACATCGCCTTCCAGGGTGACGCCACCCAGGCCATGGCCCCGGTGGTGGCCGACCTGTCAGGTACCTGACCCCTCCCGCCGGTCACGCCGGGGGGGAACCCCGGCCGCGCCCCGGCGGGGGCTCCTGCCCGGCCCGGGTCTGCTACCCGTAACCGAAGCGGCGCTCGGCCGCGCCGATGGCCTCCTCGATTATGTCGAGGCCCCTGGTCATGAGCTCGACCGAGATGACGATCGGAGGGGTGATGCGCAGAATGTGCCCGGCGCTGGCCCAGGCCAGCCCGTGGCGGAACGCCTCCTGGTAGACGAAGTTGCCGGCCTCGACGAACGGCTCCCTCGTGACGGGGTCCTTGACCAGTTCGACAGCCAGCAGCATCCCCCGGCCCCGCACCTCCCCGATGAGCGGGTGGCGGGCGGCCATGCGGCGCAGCCGGTCGAGGGCCAGCTCCCCCACCTGGCGGGCGTGGCCCACCAGGTCCTCCTCGCGCATGACCCTGACGACGGCGGCCACGGCCGCGCAGGCCATGGGGTTGCCGCCGTAGCTGGTGCTCGGGAACGACGCCTCGAGGGCCTCGGCGAACTCCCGGCGGACGGCGATGGCGGTCACCGGGAACCCGTTGCCCATACCCTTGCCGATGGCCATGACGTCGGGGACCACCCCCTCGTCGTCGCACGCGAACCACGCACCGGTGCGCCCGAAGCCGGTGGCGATCTCGTCGGCGATGAACACCCCGCCGCTGCGGCGCACCGCGTCGGCGGTGGCGGACACGTAGCCGGGCTGGTACACGGTGGCCCCGTTGCCGTTGGTGACCAGCTCCATCACCGCCCCGGCCAGCTGCCCGGGGAGGTTCTGCTGCACCGACTCCTCCACGAAGCGGGCGCAGCGCAACCCGCAGCCCGGATGGGTCAGGCCGAACGAGCACCTGTAGCAGTGGCCGCTCGGCACCAGGTACGACCCCGGGTCCCGGGCGCCGTTGGACGAGCGCGAGGAGGTGACGCTCGCCGCCCCGCCGGTGCGGCCGTGGTAGTCGTTGTGGAAGCTCACGAAACCGGCCCGGCCGGTCACGGCGCGGGCCACCCGCATGGCCGCCTCCACCGCCTCTGTGCCGGAGGAGAAGAAGGTGAACAGGTCCAGACCGGGCGGGGTCACCGTGGCCAGGGCCTCCAGCGCCTCGACCTTCTCGGGGCTGGCGAAGTCGTGGATGTTGTCCAGCCGGGCGGCCGCCGAGGCAATGGCCTCGGCGACCTTGGGGTGGGCGTGGCCGATGTTGGTGACGACGATCCCGCTGGAGAAGTCCAGGTAGGTGTTGCCGTCCACGTCGGTGAGGGTCACGCCCCGCCCGGAGCGGTAGGCGACCGGGTGGAGCTTCACCATCCGGGTGACGCTGCCCCCGGTGTGGCGCTCCATCCGGCGGTGCCAGTCCCGCGACAGCGGCCCCGGCGAGGCGGTCACCAGGCACGGCACGCCGGACGGGTCGGGGTTGGCCCAGGCCAGGGTGCCGTCGGCGGCCGGGTCGGGCGCCTCGGGCAGATCGGCGATCACCACCGGTGACCGGTTACGAGCGGTCGATCGCCGCCCCGGCCGCTCCCGGGTACACCACCTGCAGCGGGGTGGAGAACGGGTCGTCGTCGTGGAGGCAGCGCTCCACCCACGAGTGGAACATGTGGCCACCGCCCTCGTTGCGCCCGAAGATGACCTCGGTCTTGGCCCCGCTGGCCAGCGCCCGCTGCAGCCGCAGGCCGGTGTAGTAGTCCTCGCCCTCGACCACCCGGCGCATGAACGCCTGCTGCTCGGAGCTGCCGTTCTCGGTGTCCTCGGGCACCAGGTTGGACCGGCGGGTCTGCTCCACGTCCTTGGTGGCCACGAACCAGCTCTGGACCGTCAGGGACCGGTCCCAGGTCGGCCCGGGGAAGAGCTGGGAGAACATCCCCCCGCTGTGGTCCCCGGCGAAGGAGATGTGGGGGAAGATGGTCCACACCCCGGCGTCGAGCCTGGTCAGGCTCCACTCGTCCTCCGGCTGGCCCTTGAGCTCCAGCAACCCCGGATCGGGCCGCTGCACCCGCTGGTGGGGGCCCCAGTTGGAGTAGATCGCCTTGTTGGAGATGGACGAGCCGAAGGTCTCGCGGTGCAGGAAGGGCAGGTGGTAGAAGTCCAGGTAGCCGTCGTAGGCCACCTTCCAGTTGGGCCCGACGATCTCCTGGCGCCATTTGAGCTCCCACGAACCGAAGTCGAACCACTCCAGCACCCGGTCGTAGCCGTGCAGGAAGGCGTCGATGTCGAGATACGCACCGGGGGTGAGCACCACGAACACCAGGCCGGCCCGCTCGGCCACCGGGAGGGGGGTGAGGCCGAGGCAGGAGACGTCGACGTCGCCGAACTCCCGCCGGTCGGTCACGCCGACCAGGTCGCCCTCGGTGTTGTAGGTCCAGTTGTGGTACGGGCAGGACATCCGCCTGGCGTGGCCCAGGCCCTCCTCGACGATCTGGGCGCCCCGGTGGCTGCAGGAGTTGAGGAAGGCCCGGATCTGGCCGTCCCTCCCCCTGGTCAGGAGCACTGGGATCTCCATGACCGTCATGGCCTTGTAGTCGCCGGGTTCCCGGATCTCGCCGGCCAGCGCCAGCATGAGCGGCACCCGCTTGAAGATGCGCTGCATCTCCTGCTCGTAGCGGGCCGGATCGAGGTAGTGCGAGGCCGGGACCCGGAACACCCCCGGCGCCTGGGACGATGATCCACCGTCCTCCGTGTGGGTCATGACGACCTTGGCCATGTCGACGAAGTACTGCCGGTCGATCATCGCTCCTCCCCTCTTCGTCGCCCGGGGCGACAATTGACCATCAAGTTAATTACGATCATTGTACCGCTCAGAGGGCGTCCCGGAAAGCGGGGGAGGCATTGGTGGCGGCCCGCATCTTGGCCCCGTCGTAGCCGATGCGGTCCTGGGGGGTGATCTCGAAGATGACCCGGCGGGGCGAGTCCAGGAACCTGGCGAAGCGGCGGGCCCGGTCCGGGTCGTCGGGGTTGATGGCCTGGGCCAGGGCCGGGTAGAACCAGGCCTTGGTCGGGGCATCGTCCCGTATGACGCATTCGCCCTTGTAGGTGAGCGCCTTGTTGGCCCCGAGGGAGCTGCCCTTGCTGGTGACCACCACGCACACCCGGGGGTCGCGCCGGACGGCGGCCACCCGTTTGCGCTGGGAGCTGGCCGTGCACCAGAACTTCCCGTCCCGGAACACGTAGCTCATGATGACCCCCACCGGCCAGCCCTCCCGGTTGGACCAGATGAAGGTCAGCTCGTTCTGGGCCCGCAGCAGGTCCTCCTCGGTGGATTCGTCGAGGGTGTAGGCGGTGACATCCTCGTAGTCGTCGATCCCGTCGGTGGTGCTCAAGTCCATCTCCTTTCTCGGCTCAGCCGGCCCGGTGGCTCAGCTGGGGCGGACGTCGAATACTGGCCCGACGCCGCTCACGTGGAATCGGGCCAGGTCCCGGTCCCGGACCCCGGCCCGGGCCAGCGCCTTCTGGAACACCGCCATGTGGGGGGTGTCGAAGTGGCCCCGCAGGTCGGCATCGGACCGCCACCGCTCGAACACCCGGATGCGGCCGGGCGTGGCCGGGTCGGCGGAGAAGGCGTACTCCAGGTTGCCGGGCTCCCGGCGGGTCTCGGCCATCATCGGCACCGCCGCATCGAGCAGTTCGGCGGCCCGCCCGGGGTCCACGTCTATCCAACCGGCGATCACGAACGAGGTGTCGCAGCGGCCCTGGTCGGGCGGCCCGGCCTGGCCGTCGGTCCAGGTGACCCTGAGGGTCCGGTGGGCGATGCGCCAGCCGGCCCCCGTCCGGCGGTACCGGTCCAGGTAGCTGCCGGCGACGGTGTAGTTGCGGTCGCCGGCCCGGTCGCGCCACACGTGCTGGGCCTGGACGTAGCAGCGCCCCTGCGCGGTGTCGCCGTCGATGGTGACCTGGTGGTTGGAGACGATGTGCTGGGTGCGGTCGAAGCGGGCCAGCGCCCCGGCGCACGCCTGACCGATGGCGGCCGGACCGGTGAGGACTCCCAGCCGGCCGTAGTCGGCCACCCCGTCGTCGGCGAACACCTGGGCCAGGTCGTCGAAGCGGCGGTGGTCGAGGGCCCAGGTGTAGCGGATGGTGAGATCGACGATCTCCTTCTCCTGCAGCCACGTCTCGGTGTCGGTGACGGTCAAGCCGGCCTCCTGCTCGGGGGGTGGGGGTGGGTCATATGAGGGTCCAGCCGCCGTCCACGGTGACGGTGTGGCCGGTGACGTAGCCGGCGGCCGGACCGGCCAGGAACAGCACCACCGAGGCCACCTCCTCGACGGTCCCGGGCCGGCCCAGCGGGATGTTGGCGCCGCGCTGCCTCATCAGTGGCCCCATCAGGCCGGTGCGGCTCTGCTCCGACCACAAGGGGGGCAGCTCACCCTCGCGCATGCGCCGCAGGGTCTCGACCGGGATGGAGCCGGGGTTGACTCCGTTGACCCGGATGGCGTGCGGGGCCAGGTCCAGGGCCAGGCTGCGGGTGAAGTGGATGACGGCCGCCTTGGCCGAGTCGTAGGAGGTGCCCAGGCACGGCAGCATCCCGTCGACCGAGGCGATGTTGATGATGCTGCCCCCGCCGCCCCGGGCGACCATGTGCTCGGCGGCCGGCTTGGACATGTGGAACACGCCGTGGTAGTTGACCGCCACGCTGCGGTGCCAGGACTCCTCGCTCTGGTCCAGGATGGAACCCGATTCGTGGTAGCTGCCGGCGTTGTTGACCAGGATGTCCAGCCCTCCGGCCAGCTCCACGGCCTGCTCCACCGCCCGGCGGCTGGAGGCGGCGTCGGTGACGTCCACCGCCACGAACCGGGCGTCGAGCCCGTCGTCGACCAGGGCGGCCGCCGCCGCCCGGCCGCCGGCGGCGTCGATGTCGGCGATCACCACCCGGGCCCCGGCCCGGCCCAGCATGCGGGCCACGCCCTCCCCTATGCCGGTGGCCGCCCCGGTCACCAGGGCCCGCCGCCCGTCGAGGGACAGCAGATCCCCTATCTCCTTCTGCACGGCGGCCCTCAGTGTCCCGGGGCCAGGCCCAGGGAGCGGGGCACCGCCCCGCTGTCGTGGTAGTCGATCTCCCGGATCACCCGGTCCCCGGAGAACACCAGGTACGACATCCCCTCGGACCGCCACTGGCGGCCCTTGCACTGCGGGCCGAACCGGTCGTCGGTGACGGTGGCGGTCATGACCCAGGTGAGGGCCACGCCGCTGTCGTTGGTCCAGAACTGATCGGGCTCGAGGACCAGGTCCGACCACTTGTCCAGGCCGGCGGCGAAGAACTGCCGGATGGCCGGCCAACCGCGGTACTCGCCGCCGACGATGTCGTAGAGGACGGCGTCGTCGTGCATGTAGGCATGCGGCGCCTCGGCGTCGCCGCTGCTCCACGCCGCGAACAGTCTGCGGGCGGTCCCGATACGGGGATCTTCATCCATCGGCTGGTGCTCCTGGCTCGGACAGCATTCCGCTGTAGGAGGGGTCGTGCCGGTCCCGGCGGCCCGGCACGTAGGCGCCGGCATCGATCAGGGATCCGGCGGTGGGAACGGCCGCGGTCCACTCGCAGACGTACACCCGGCGGGCGATGCGCCACTGCCCGTGGCGCCGCTCGAAGCGGTCTATGTAGCGGCCGCCGACCACGTCGAGGTGGCCGCCGTCCAGGCGGCGCAGGTAGGCGATGACGTAGGTCTCGGCGTCGGCGGCGTCGCCCCGGACGACGGCGCTGTGGTTGGCGACCACATGCATGGTGGACGACCAGCGGGTGGCGTGGGCGGCGTTGACCCGCTCGGCGAACTCGTGGGCCGGGCCCTTGAAGGCCCCGTGGTCGTCGGTGGCGTCCGGGTGGTAGGCGGAGCGGGTCAGCTCGGCATCGGCCCGGTCCACGCCCCGGCAGTACCGGTGGACGGCGGCCAGGATGGCCGCCTCGTCAGCCAGGCGCCGGGCGGTGTCGCGGGGGGACTCGGCTACGTTCACGCTCAGCCGTTGAGCCCCTGCTCGCCGAGGTAGCTCACCTCGAGCAGCTCCTTGCGCTGCAGCAGCTCGGCGGCGTTACCGCTCAGCGCCAGGCGGCCGTGGTTGAGCACGTAGGCCCGGTCGGCGATCCCCAGGGCCATGTGCACGTGCTGCTCGACCAGGAGGACTCCTGCACCGGTCTCGTCGGCGATGCGGCGGACCACCGGCAGCATCCGCTCGACGATGACCGGGGCCAGGCCCAGGCTCATCTCGTCGACCATCAACAGCTTCGGTTCGCTCACCAGGGCCCGGGCCATGGCCAGCATCTGCTGCTCCCCGCCCGACAGGAGGCCGGCCCGCCGGTTGACCAGGGGTTGCAGGGCCGGGAACAGGTCCAGGGCCCGGGCCACCGCCTCCTCGCGCTTCTGGCGACCCTGCACCCGGCCGAGCCGCAGGTTCTCCATGACGCTCAGATCGAAAAAGAGGGACCGGTCCTCGGCCACGTGGGCCACGCCGAGTCGGGCCACGCGGTGGGGGCGCATCCTGGCCACCGGCTGGCCCAGCACCGAGACCGCCCCCCGGAGCGGCTTGATCAGACCGGAGATCGTGAGCAACGACGTGGTCTTGCCGGCGCCGTTGGGGCCGAGCAGGGCCACGACCTCCCCCGGGCCCACGTGCAGGCTCAGGTCCCACACCACGGGGACGCCGGCGTAGCCGGTGGTCAGGTCGTGGACCTGGAGCACCGGCCTGGTGGCCGCCCCGTCGGCGGGGGTGGTGGGTTCTTCCGTGAGCGTCATGCCAGCCGCCTCCCTCAGACCAGTTCCCCGTCGTGCGGACGCACTCCCGGGCCGGCGGCCGTCGCCCCCAGCGGGCCGGCGGCGGCGACCGCGGGACCCACCCCGACGGCGTACTGGCGCCGCCGCTGCCACGCGGCCCAGATCTGCAGCCCGATGGACCGCAGCATCAGGGCCAGCACGATGCCGTCGATCGTGGCCCAGTAGGCCGAGTGGGCGTGCCTACCCCAGAACACGTATCCGAGCACACCGCCGATGACGATGGGCGGCCCGAGGCGGCGCCCGGCCCGGATCCATTCCGGCGCCCGCCACCGGCGCAGGGCGTCGAAGAGCAGGTGCATCATGGCCTGGACGGCGGGGGCGATACCCAGCGGGTTGAGGATGGCGGTCAGGATCAGGCCCAGGCCGCCGAGGAGGACCCAGTAGTTCTGCAGGTGGTTGAAGTGCGACTGCAGGAAGTACGGCCAGATGCCGCTGGTGGCGATGAACCCGCCGATGAGGGCCCCGTTGACCGACGAGATGCCGCCCAGGTAGGCGAAGGCCAGGAAGGCCAGGCCCAGCAGCGGGTCGAAGTTGGCGCTCGACACGTTCTGCTGCTGGAAGGCCAGCAGGCACCCCGAGAGGCCGGCGATGCCGGCGGCCAGGGCGAAGGCCACGAGCTTGGACCGGGTCACGTTGACCCCGGAGGCGGCGGCGGCCCGCTCGTTGGCCCGGATGGCCAGGAAGCGCCGCCCGGTCGCCGACTTGCGCAGGTTGCACACCATGACCGCCACCGCGATCAGGAGGACCAGGACGAATACCGTGAAGGCGAAGTGATCCGACAGGCCCTTCTTCCCGGCCACGTCCAGATTGAGGCCCAGCAGGTCCGGCCGGGGGACCTGCGCCCCGGAGCCCTGCTGCACCCCGGTCAGCTTGGGGTTGTTGAAGTACAGGTCGACCAACGTCACTCCGGCGGCCAGGGTGATTATGGCCAGCTGGACGCCCCGGATCCGCACCGCCGGCAGGCCGATGACGATGCCGATCACGACGGCGAGGGCCACGGCCAGCGGGATGGCCACGATCATGGGCAGGCCGGGTCCGTGGATGGGGAACGGATTGTTCTTGGCGCTGCCGTTGCTCATCAGCTTGACCATGAAGAAGGCCGCCACCCCGGACAGCCCCAACTGGGCCAGCGAGATCTGACCCACGTACCCGGTGATGACCACGTAGGACAGCATCAGGATCGAGACGATCATGGTGGTGGTCAGGGCCAGGGCCCACGGGCCGTGCAGCAGCGACCCGTATATGAGCGCGGCCGCCGCGCACACGGCCACCCAGATCCCGACGTGCACGGGCCGGGAAGCGGGAGGCAGCCGCTTCTCCCCGACCATGCCCCGGGTGGGCAGGGCATTGCCCCGGAGGTACAGCACGGCGGCGATGACGAGCAGGGGGATGGCCGAGGCCAGGGCGTTGCCGCCGCTGAGCCACGACGGGAACCAGGTCTTGCTGGCCAGGTAGGTGACCAGGGACTCCAGGACACCGAGGGCCAGGCCACCGACCAGGGTGAGCGGGATCGAACTCATCATGCCCACCAGGGCGGCGCCCAGGGCGGGGACGATGAAGGTGTCGTAGGCGACCGGGGTCAGCTGACCGGCGATGGGGCCCACCACGAAGCCGCCGGCGGCACCGATGAGGGAGGCGATGACCCAGCTGGAGCCGGCCAGGGCGTCGGGTGAGAAGCCGAGCAGCACCGCCCCCTTCTCGTTCTCGGCCGCCGCCCGGGTGGCCAGGCCCAGGCGGGTGTAGCGGAACAGGGCCCACACCACCCCGGCCATGACCACGGCGGCGAGGGCGGCGTACAGGTTCTCCTTCGGGTAGCCGTGCTTCAGACCGAGGAAGTTGCTCCAGGCCCCGCCCGGGAACACCGGCGGGAGCTGGCGGGCCAGCTGTCCGAAGTTCAGCAGGGCCACGGCCTGCAGGTACAGCAGCAGGCCCACCGAAGCCACCACCTTTCCGAGGGCCGAGGCGTTGCGCAACGGCCTGAAGACCAGGTAGTGGACCAACGCCCCGATGAACACCGCCATCAGGATCGACATCAGTATCGCCGGGACGAACGGCATCGGCCCGTGGGTGATGGTGATCTCGACCGGCGTGTGCCGTCCGGGCAGGAAGTTGATCCAGGGCAGGAAGATCTGGCCGGCGCTGCGCAGCTGCGTGTAGTTGAACACCACGTACATGGCCATGGCGCCCTGGGCGAAGTTCACCACGCCCGAACCCCGGTAGGCCACCACCACGCTCATGCCGAGCATGGCGTAGAGGGCCCCCAGCCCCAACCCGATCAGAGTGAAGAAGAGCAGATTTTGCACCCTCGTATCCCTTCCGTTACCGCCGGACGGCCACCGGACCGCCGGGGGCACCCCGGCGGTCCGTGCCGATCAACCTGGCTCTGAAGCCGATCAGCCGCTGCCGGTCTCGTGGAGGGGGGTACCCGCCACGATGTAGCTGGCGTCGAACGGCTTGGTCACCGTCTTGAACTTGCTGCCGGTCCACTGCAGCACCGACACCTGGGTGGAGCAGACGCTCGAGTAGTTCTGCGGAGCGGACTGGCAGCCCCAGGGGACCCCGGCGAACATGTGCACCTTCGACGTGTTCTGCAGGGCCGTCCCGATGGCCGACGCCGTCGGGTCGGAAGCGGCCGGCGAGTTCTGCAGCGTGAGCCAGGTGGTCATGATGGTCTGGAACATGGCCGCCTCGAGACCGGTGGGGGTCTGGCTGGGCTGGTACTGCTTCATCTTGGTGTTGATCGTCTGGATCTCCTGCTGGGGCAGCCCGGTGGCCGAGGTCGGATCCAGCAGGTTGTAGGACGAACCGACGAAGTACACCCCGTCGACCTTCGAACCGGCCTGGGCGATCTGCTTGGTGTCCATGCAGGCACCGGACAGGACCATCGGTATCTGCTGTGACGTCCACCCGGCGTTGGCCAGAGCGTTCATCACGTTGAAGCAGTCCGACGCCTGGCCGGAGAAGATGATGGTGTCAGGCTTCTGGGCCAGTATCTGCGCCGCGGTGGCCGACAGGTCGGGCGCCGCCGGAGGCACCGGGTAGCCCTTCTCCTTGAGCCCCTGGACCAGCTTCACGCCCTGGGGGGTCGGGGTGAGCGACCCGTTGATGACCTCCACCGGCTTCTGCTCCAGGTCGTAATAGCAGGGGACGCCCGGGGGGGTGTTGGCCCACGGGATGGCCAGGTTCTTGGCGTGCAGGTTGTACACCGAGAAACTGATCAGCGCCGGGTGGACACCCACGCAGCCGCCTCCGGCGGCGATGTCGTAGATGTTCTTGCCCTGGAAGTCGGCCTGGGTGATGGGGCTGAAGTTGACCACCGGGATCCCGGCGGCGGCGTAGATCGGGTCGACCACCTGCCCGAAGAACTGGTAGCCCGAGAAGATCATCACCGGCTTCTGCGACACCACCTGGTTGGCGCAGGACGTGGACGAGCTGGGAGCGATGGTCTGGTAGCAGGTGACCAGCTTGATGGGCCGGCCCGGCGTGCCCTTGAGCGGGTCACCCCCGATACCGCCCAGCTCGTTGTTGATGTAGTCGACCGTGGCCTGGCCACCGGCGGTGACATCGGGGAAGGATCCGTTCGGGTCGCCCTGGGAGTTGATGAAGCCGATGGTGACCGGGGCACCGGTGGCCTTTACCGGCTTCTTGGCCGTGCAGTTGAGGACGGCCTGCATCCACCCGGCGTACTGGCCCTCCTGGGCGTCGATCGAGGTGTCGGGACTGGAGCAGGCAGCACCGCCCGTGGCGCCGGCCGAGGTGGCCGAGGTGCCCCCCGCGGCGCTGGTAGCCGACGTGCTCTTGTTCGAAGAGCTGCTGCAGGCCGCCATGACGATGGCCAGGCTGGCCACCCCGACGACCCATGACGGTCGTCTCCATCTTCTACTCATGTTCCCCCCCTGTGATGTCAAGCCTGGTAGGCGGCGTATCCGCCTACTACGCGGTTACTTTGACGTGCAATAGTTGGTAATCCAAATATCTACCTCCTGTCAAGGGCAAATCGAGCGGCCACCTCCTCCTCCCAGTCGAAATCCCAGCTGGCCCGCCACAGCGGATCCTGCAGCGGGCCCTGCAGCTGGTCCCAGCCCCGGGAGCGGAACCAGGAGTAGGTCTGCTCGTGGCCGGCCCTGAAGTCGATCGACGGGCGGACACCGGCCAGGCGGGCCGCCTTGTCGGCGCTCAGCACGGCGTGATGGGCCCGGCCGAACAAGTGGCCGAACGGCGGCCGCTCCAGCACGGCCAGCTCGGCGTCGGACAGCTCGACGATCAGGGGCTCCACCCCGACGATGGCGGCCAGGGTCTCGACGTAGCGCCGGGTGGTGACCGCCTCGGCGGTGACGTTGAACACCTCGCCCACCGCCGAGGGCGACGTGGCCAGCGTCACCAGGGCGTCGCACAGGTCGTCGACGTGGCCGTAGGATCCGGTGACCAACCCCGAGTGCGGCACGAAGACCGGCCGCCGCTGGAGCAGGCGCAGCCACATCGGCGTCTCCATGTCGAAGATGTTGTTGTCGGGCCCGTAGATGGCCGCCGGGCGCACGATGGTCACCGGGAACCGCCTCTCCCGGAACCGACCCAGCAGGGCGGCCTCCACCACGGCCTTGAACCCGCCGTAGGTGGCGGGACCGGCCGGGTTGGTCGGCATGTCCTCGGTCCAGGGCACCACGCCGAGCAGGCTCTGGTCGTAGGCCATGACGCTGCTCACGTACACGTAGCGGCCGCTGCGGGGTTCGAACAGGTCGAGCAGGCCCTCCACGTCGGCGCCGCCGGCCGCCATCACGAAGCCGGAGACGTCGAAGACCACGTCCCACTCCGTCCCGGCCAGGGCCCGGCCCATGGCGTCGAGATCGGTCCGGTCGGCGACCAGGCGGCCCACCCCTTCGGGGAGGGCGGCCGGGGTCCTGCCCCGGTTGAGCACGGTGACGTGGTGGCCGTCGGCGTGCAGGCGTTGGACCAGGTGGCGGCCCACGAACACCGACCCGCCGAGCACCAGCGTCCTCACGCCCGGGCCTCCTCCAGGACCCGGACGAAACCCCGGCGGATGCGGCCGGCGGCCTCCACCGGCGGGAGCATCTGCAACTCCGTGGAGATGACCTCCAGCGAGACCGGGATGTCCACCTGCATCTCGTCCAGGAGCCGGATGAAGGCGACCAGGTCGAACTCCCCCTCGCCGGGCACCCGGCGGTTCTCCAGGCAGTCGGTGTAGTAGTCGTCGCCCTCGGCCGCAGCCGGGCCGTCGTCCACCTGGACGGCAGCGATGCGCCGGCGGGTGAGGTTGCGGATCATCTCCGGGTCCCTGGCCCCCCTGAAGTGGTGCCAGACGTCGACGCACACCCCCCCGTTCGGCCGCCCGGCGGCGTCCACGATGGCCGCCGCGGTGGCGGCGTCGGGGATGTTGGTGAAAGGAAGGAACTCGATGCCGACCACCGCCCCGTGCTCCCCGGCCCGGTCGCACACCCGGGCGAAGGCCTCGGCGGCGTCGTCGAGGGTCCCGCTGTAGGAGCCGATGGCCTGGACGTAGCGGGAGCCGAAGGCGTCGGCCATCCGCCACGCGGTGTCCTCCGCGTCCAGGGCCGGCCCCTTGTCCCCGGCATCTCCCCACCACGGCTTGAGCGCCTCGATCTCCGACACCGTCACGTCGCAGCGGTCGGCCAGGCGGCGCAGGGACGACGCCGAGGCACCGGAGTCCTCGGCCTCCCGGAATTGCCGGACGCCGAACCCCACCGCCCGGAACCCGGCCCGGTGGGCCGCGTCGAAGCGCTCCTCCGGGCCGACGAAGCGGAGGCTGTAGTTGCTGAGGACGGCGGCGTCGGCGTCGATCATGGTCTCAGGGCTCGAGGTCGATCGGTACCGACGCCAGGTCGGCCTTGACCTCTTCTATCTGCTCCCGGGCGGCCTCGCCCAGGTAGGCGGCGATGACCCGCTCGTTGGCCCGGATGTCCGCCGGCGTACCCTCGGCGATCAGGCGGCCGAACTCGATCACGTAGAGGTAGTCGCAGACGTTGAGCACCAGGCCCATGTCGTGGTCGATCAGGAAGATCGTGGTGCCGGTGGCGACCAGGTGGCGCAGGCGCCGGCCCAGATCCTGGCTCTCGGCGGTGTCCAGACCGGCCGCCGGCTCGTCCATCAGCACCAGCCTGGGCGAGGCGGCCAGAGCCCGGGCCACCCCCACCAGCTTCCGCTGCCCCTGCGACAGTTCGCTGGGCATGCGCTGGGCCACGTCCTGGAGCTCCAGCAGGGTCAGGGCGTCCTCGACGGCCGGCACCACCCTGGTCCGGTTCGGGGCGACCAGGTCCAGGATGAACCCCTTGGCCGACGACCGCTCGGCGGCCACGCGGAGGTTCTCCCTCACCGTCAGGTCATCGAAGAGCTCGAGCGACTGCCAGGTGCGCACCATCCCGGCCCGGGCCCGGTCGTGGGGGCCGGCGGAGGTCAGATCACGCCCGTCGAAATGGATCCGCCCGGTCATGGGCACGAACCCGGTGAGGGCGTCTATGAAGGTGGTCTTGCCGGCCCCGTTGGGTCCGATCAGGCCGACCAGCTGGCCCCGATCGATCTTGATCGACACGTCGTCGACGGCCCGCAGACCGCCGAAGGTGACGGTGAGATTGTCGGTCTCGAGAAGAGCCACCGCAGATCCTCGCTGGTTCAGGCGCCGCTGTCGGTCGCGGGCAGGGGGATGTGGATGCCGGGGACACCGGCGGCCCAGGGGTGCAGCCGTTCGGGCAGGGGCGCCAGGCCCGGGTACGTCTCGCCGACCGCCGGGACACCGAGCATGTCGCCCCAGCCGTGGTGGCCCGGTCGTATCTGGTAGTAGCCGTTGGCGGCGTTGGTGCCGCCGTCGACCAGCAGGTTGAGCCCGGTGACGTAGCTGGAGGCGTCCGACGCCAGGAACAGCAGCGGTCCGAGCAGCTCGTCGGCCCGCCCGACCCGGCGCATGGGGGTGCGGCTGGCCACGTACTCGGCCACCCCGAGGCTGTCGAGGGCGGGGGCGGTCATGGGGGTGACGATGAAGCCCGGGGAGATGGCGTTGACCCGCACGCCGCGGTCGGCCCACTCGCAGCCCAGCTGGTAGGTGAGGTTGAGCAGGCCGCCCTTGGCCCCGGTGTAGGCGATGACGTTGAGCTCGTTGGCGCCGCTGCCCATGATGGAGCAGATGTTGATGATCGAGCCCCGGCCGGCCGCCAGCATGTGCCGGCCGGTGTCGCGGGCCAGGGCGTACGCCCCGAGCAGGTCGACGTCGATGATCCGGCGGAACGTCTCGAGGTCGAACTGCTCGGCCGGCACGCCCCGCATGTCGGAGATACCGGCGTTGTTGACCAGCACATCGATCCGCCCGTGCCTCCCGATGGCGGCGTCGACGATGCGGGCCACGTCCTCCTCCCGGGACACGTCGGCGACCACCGTGGTCACCTCGGACCCGAGCTCCCGGCAGTCCTTGGCCACCGATTCGAGGGCCTCGGCGGTGCGGGCGGCCAGCACCAGATGGGCGCCGGCCCCGGCCAGCCCCCGGGCCATGGTCTCGCCCAGCCCGTAGCTAGCTCCGGTCAGCAGCACCACCTTGCCGGTGACGTCGAACAGACCTGCCGGTCCCCCCATCAGCTGCTCCCTCCGAACGTAGCCATTCTTTCTCCAGGGCCGGCGCGTTACCGGCCCGACAGCCTTTCGACCACCGGCGCGAAGTCGTCCATCACCTTGGCGCCGACCGTCACGTAGCTGATCCCGTAGCGTTCCCGGCGCTCCACCAGCCGGTCGGCGATCTCGGCCACCGACCCCACCAGAACGTGGGGATGCTCGGCCAGCTGGGCCGGCTCCAGCCCGAAACCGGCAGCCATGGCCGCCGTCTGGGCGGCGCCGTCGGCGGTGACGTTGGTGAAGTAGGCCGCTATCTCCAGTTCGATCCCGGCGAAGCGGTCACCGGCCCCGTCCCTGATCCAGCCGATCTTGCGGGCCGTCTCCTCGGCCGTAGAGCTCTGCACCGAGCCGGGGCCCAGCCTGCCCGCCGAGTTGTTGAAATTGAGGCTGACGATGTCGGCTTCGCGACCGGCCAGCGTCAGCACCCGCTGGGCGCCGCCGCCGATCATGATCGGGGGCCGGGGGCGCTGCACCGGCTGGGGCACCCCGGCGTAGCCGGACACCCGGACGTGCCGCCCCGACATGTCGATCTGCTCCCCGTCGAAGTGCGCCTTGACCAGCGCCACGACCTCCTCCAGGCGGTCGATCCGGGCCGGAGCCGGATCCCACCGGACACCCATGGCCTCGTACTCGGCCCTGATCCAGCCGGCCCCGAGGCCCAGCTCCAGGCGCCCCTCCGAGAGCAGGTCCAGCGTGGCTGCCTCCTTGGCCAGCACCGCCGGGAGGTGGTAATCAATGCAGAACACCCGGCAACCCACCCGGATCCGGTCGGTGGCCTCGGCGGCCATGGCGATGGCCGGCACGGCGGCCAGGGTCTGCACCGGATGACCGGTCTCGGCCTCCAGGCGGCCCGGCCCGAAATAGTGGTCCGCCAGGTGCAGCGACGAGTAACCGAGGGTCTCGGCCCGCTGGACGGTGTCACGCCACTCCTTGGCCGACCCCGCCTGGTATGCCTGAACGCCGAAGCGGAACGGTTTCTGTTCGGTCACCGCGATATCTGCTCCCCCCGTGGCCGCTGACCGACCGCCCGAAACCGGCGGCGGCTGCGACAGGACCACCGCATCTAAGCACCCGGCGCGTCCACCGTCAACGACCTACTACTCAGTTAATATATTTTTCGGTAGCGAGTGAGGGAGGGACCGTGGGGTACATGCTGGCCCGGTTGCAGGTGAAGTACGGACAGGTGCCGAAGGTGGTGGAGATCATGAGCCACATGACCCCGGTGCTGGAGAAGGAGGGGTGGACCCTGGTCGGCGCCTACCAGACCGTGATCGGCCGGTTCCACGAGGTCTGGGACCTGTGGGACGTGGGGGGCGACGCCGGAGCCATCGGGGCGGCGCTGGCCAACGCCCGCCGGGACCCGGACTTCGCCGAGTGGGCCGCCAAATTGCCCGATGTGGTGGAGTCCGAGGAGACCCGTTACATGGAGAAACTGCCCTATTCGCACTGAGGCGCCGGGCACATCCATCCGATGCCCCGGCGCAGAAGGGTCCGGTACTGGTCGGACTCCCACGAACCCCGGTCGACGGTGGGCCAGTAGTCCATCACCGGCTGCATGTCATAGTGGCCGCGGCAGTGACCGAGGGTCAGGTACAGGACCTCCCCGGATCCGACCCGGCGCAGGTACATGACCGGGCGGATGGCGTCGTCGGGCCAGGCCGACTCCACGAAACCGCGGGCCTCCCCGGTGAAGCGGGTGTGCAGCAGGGTGCGCACCTCGCCGTGGAACTCCGACAGATACAACTCGTCGGAGGTTTCGAACGGCTCGATGCCGCGCACCAGGGGGTGGCCCGCTTCGGTGATCTCCACCCGGTAGGGGGCGATCGGCGGGTGGGCCACGAACTGGCTCCCGAGGGTCTGGGCCAGGACCGGCATGACCCGTGGCGCGGCCACACCGTCGGGGGTGAACTCCAGCGCGGCGTTGGTGCCGTGCAGGGCGAACCACCGCCCTCCCGCCGCCACCCAGTCCCGCAGGGCGGCCTGCTCGGCGGGGCTGGGGCGCACGTCGCAGGTGTAGGTGACCAGGCTGTCGGCCGCCGCCAGTGCGTCCAGGTCGCGGTAGTCGCCCGCCACCGTGGTGCGGATGCGCTCGTCCTCAGCCAGCAGACCCAGCAACTGGAGCCGGGCGTAGTCGAAGTCGTGGAACCGGCCGCCGCAGACCAGGTGGACCCGGACGGGTGACGTCACGTCAGCGGAGGGCGTAGACGTCATACTTCACGCCGCCTTCCACCAACTCGCCGTAGCCGATGGCCTGGATGTCGTTGAGCCAGGCGTAGGGCCCCTCCGGCGCTTCGAACAACGGGGCGATGCGGATCTCCATGGCCCCGTCCCGGGGTACGGCCACGCCGTTGTAGGTGAGGAGGATGTTCGCCTCGTCGTCGGTGACGAGCAGGAGCCGCACGTCGAGTTTGAGCACGCCGGTGGTCCTGACGGTGAACCAGTCCCCGCCGGGAGGGGCGACCGTCCCTCTCAGGCGGGGTCCCTCGAAGGTGCCCCCGGTGACCCCCAGGATGCCCCGGGTGCCCTGAGGGGCGCCGGCGACGATCGCCGGTCTGGCCGTGTGGGCGGTGAAGGTCAGGACATGCTCGACGTCTACCTGGCTCAGCGACATGCCGGTCGGTCTTCCTTTCGTCCGTCGACTCCATCGTCGACGTTCTGCGGCGGAGCCGCAGGATCCCCGCCGCCGAAGCTACAGGCGCTGACGGCGGGAGGTCAACGGCCCAAAGTCTTTGGACGTTCAATCAGATAGAGTCGTCGCGACGTGGAACTGCTGATGATCCGCCATGCCGAGCCGGTGAAGGTCGTGGACGCCACCGGTCCGGCCGACCCGGAGTTGAGCCGGCGCGGCGCCCGCCAGGCGGAACTGCTGGGCCGCTACCTCGCCGAGGAGGGCATAGCAGCGGTGTACTCCTCCCCCATGCGCCGGGCCCTGCAGACGGCCGCACCGCTGGCGGCGGCGTCGGGGGTGGAGGTGGTGGTCGAGGAGGCCCTGGCCGAGTTCGACCGCCGGTCCGACACCTACATCCCCATAGAGGAGATGAGGGAGAGCCGTGACGAGCGGTTCCTGGCCATGGTCAACGACGACTACAGCGCCTGGGGCGTGGACATGGTGCAGTTCCGGGCCGACATCGTCGCCACGGTGGAGTCGATAATCGGCGTCCATCCCGGTGGCCGGGTGGCCGCGGTGTGCCACGGAGGGGTGATCAACGCCTATCTCGGGCACCTCCTCGGCATCGGCCGCAACTCTTTCTTCACCCCCGACTACACGAGCGTCAGCCGGGTGGCCGCCAGCCGGTCGGGGGTGCGGTCGCTGCTGCGGCTCAACGAGGTGGGCCACCTGCGGGGCCACGACCTACTGGTCAGCACCGTCTGACACGACGCTCAGGAGGCGGCCGCCTCCAGGACCGGAGCGAGCAGATCGGGAGCGGCCGCCCAGGCGTCGGGGCTGTCCATGGCCTCCCAGAAGTTGCACTCCACGATCACTTCCTCGACGCCGGCCCCGGCGCAGGCCCGGACCTCTGCCGCCACCCCCTCCACGCCGGCGACCCGGTCGCCCGGGCGGTGGGTGGGACGCTGGGCGAAGCTGCGGAAGTAGAGGCGGAGCGGGTCCCTGCCGCCCCGCCGCTCGTTGAGCCCGGCGAGCAGGGTCGCCACCTCGTCGGGGGTGCCGCGGGCCGGGTTCCAGATGTCGAACAGATCCACTGTGCGGTCCAGCCCGGCCCCGCTCCACATCCCCGACAGCAGAGGCGGGTGCGGGTCCTGGACCGGCTTGGGCCGGACGACGGATTCGGGGATGGAGAAGAACTCCCCGTCGAAGCTCACCGGGTCGGGACCCCAGCAGGCCAGCACGGCCCTGACCAGCTCGTCCAGGCGCCGCCCCCGGGTGCGGGGATCCACCCCCATCTGCTCGTGCTCGTCGTCCGACCATCCCACCGAGAGGCCGAGGACCACCCGGCCCCCGGACAGGACGTCCAGGGTGGCGATGCGCTGCGCCAGCTCCAGGGGGCGGTGGTAGCCGCCCACCAGGATGCTCGAGCCGATGGTCACGCGCGAAGTGACGGCCGCGGCGTGGGCCATGGCCTCGGTGGGGGCCAGCACGCTGCGGTACTGCTCAGGTATGGGCAGGCCCGGCACGGACGCGTAACCCGAGCGGGGGGCGAGCGGGAAGAACAGGTGCTCCTGGGCCCACAGGCTGGCGAACCCGAGGTCCTCGGCCCGCCGGCAGAACGCCGTGAAGCAGTCGGCGGTCACGTGGTCGCCGAGTTGGGGAAGACACAGGCCGACCCGAACCATCCCGCAGTTCTAGCCGACCGCAGCCGGCACTTCCACGAGAAATGCAATCTATTGATTGATTAGTATGCGGCCCGTGTCGACGACGCTGTTCATCCCCCGTCTCGCCGTCTCCATGACGGAAGGGACGATCACGGAGTGGCTGGTGGAGGACGGGGCCCCTGTCACCGCCGGCCAGCCGCTGTACCGTCTGGAAACCGACAAGACCGATGCCGAGATCGAGGCGCCGGCCACCGGCGTGCTGCGCATCGAGGCGGACACCGGCGAGGCTCTGGAGGTCGGCACGCCCATCGGCGAGATCGAGTAGCCGCTACTCACATGGGACGCAGTGGCGCCGACCCGTCCCAGCCGTCGGCCGCCGAGGCCACGCGGTCGTAGAAGGCGGTGAGCCCGGGGGCGGGTTCGTAGATCTCCAGCAGGTGACCCAGCCGGCCGCCGTCGTGGAAGGCGAACCGCAGGCCGGACGCCGTGCGGGCCAGGAGGACCTGGCCGTACCCGGCGGCGACCAGGCGGGAGGCTTCGGTGTCCAGGTCGGCGACGAAGCGGGCCACGTGGTGGATACCGGTGTCCCCCACCCTGGCCGCCGACGCCAGCGAGGCCGGCCGGGCGGCGTGCAGGGCCACGAGCTCGACCATCACCGGGCCCCACTGCCCGTAAGCCGAGGAATGGTCGAACACGGCGGGTCCCCCCCGGTGCGACACGGATTGCAGCGGGATGTGGTCGGCGACGAAGAACGGGCCCGAACCGAACGCCTCGGAGTGCCGTAGGGCGGCCGATCGCACGTCGGATACCAGGTAGGCCACCTGCACCACCCCGGACCGTCCCCCCGGGAGTTCCATCCGGCCCCACCTCCAAGTAGTTTGACGCCCAACAGACCGAGAATAGCGGCCGCACGAGGGAGGCCCCGTGGAGCACATGACGCCCGTGGACACGTACCGGTGGGGGCGGGCCCGGCTGCTCGAGCACGCCACGAGCGACTCGGCCGGCCTGCCCGTCCCGGCCTGCCCGGGATGGCGGGTCCGGGACGTGGTCGCCCACGTGACCGGGATCGCCGCCGACTTCCTGTCCGGGCGCCTCCCCGCCGGGGATGTCAGCGCCTGGACCGCCGAGCAGGTGGCCAGCCGCCGGGACGCCGCCTTCGCCGACGTCGTCTCCGAGTGGGAGGACCAGGCGCCCCGGTTCGAGGCCGCCATGGCCGGCCACCTGTCCGGCGGGGCGCCCCGCTTCGCCGCCGACGTGGTCAGCCACAGCTTCGACGTGGCCGCCGCCGTCGGGGTGGCGGCCGGCCGCACCGCCCCGGCGGTCGAGGCCGCGCTGGCCACCTTCGTCGACATGCTCGGGTCCCGCCTCGACCCGGCGGGCGGCGGCCGGGTGGAGGTCCGGACCGGCGGCCGCGTCCTCGGGGCCGGCCGCGACGGGCCGCTCGCCGTGCTCACAGCCGAACCCTTCGAGGCGCTCCGGGTCCTGTCAGGGCGGCGGACCGGGCAGGAGATACGGCGGCTGGACTGGCAGGGTGACCTCGATGCGGTGATCGACCGGATCTCGCCGTTCCCGCTGCCCGCTTCGACGCTGGGCGAGTGACGGTCAGCCGACGGGCGGGAAGGCGGAGAACTGACCGGCGGGGATCTCACCCCGGTAGGTGGCCGTGAACCTCCGCTCGGCGAAGCGCCACTCCCCCGCCACCCGGACGTAGCGGTCCTGGTAGCAGCCCACCACCAGGGTTCCACCCCCGTCCCGGCGCCCGACCTCCCAAATCGTCCAGCGCCCGGCGGCTCCCTCCCCCTCCGCACGGACCTGGCCCTGGGCCACCATCTGGATGACCGACTCGAACGAGGCCATGGCCGAGCGCCAGAACTCCACGATCCGGTCCCGGCCGGACAGCTCCCGGCCGGAGATGTGCCAGACAGCCTCCTCCGCCCAGGTTCCACCCCATCCGTCGGCGTCCCCGGTGTTGACGGCGTCGGCGTACCGGCCGACCAGAGCGCGCACGGCGAGCTCGTCGGACGGGTCCAGTGTGGCCACGGTGCTCCCCCCTTTTTCCCTCCGCTGATGATTGCACCCCCAGCATATTGAGCGTTTAATTTGGGCGTGGCCTGTCGGATACACTGGCAGTGGGCATGCCGCACAGTCTGCGGGGATACCGGGGGGAGCCTGCCTTGAGAGACATGGACGCGCTGTCACGGGGCCTGACCCGGCTCCTCAGCACCGAAGCACCGGACCGCCGTCCCGAGGTGCTGTCCGTCCGCCCCCTCACGGGCGGCTACAGCCGGGTGATGAGCAGGGCCACCGTCCGCTGGGACGGCACCGAGGAGCAGGACGTGATCCTCCGCTCCGATCCCGACAGCAGCGAGGTCGTCTACATGACCTCCAGGATCACCGAATGGAAGCTGCTGCGGGTCCTCACCGCAGCCCGGGCGGTGCCCATGCCGGCCGCCCTCTACTACGACGACGGCACCCACCTGGGCACTGAGACCATCGTCCTCGACTGCTGCCCCGGCTCCAGCCTGCACGCCGCCGCCCAGGCCGACGGGGCGGATCTGGCCGGGCACGCCCTCGCCGTGGCCGATGCCCTGGCCGCCATCCACCTGACCGACCTGTCCCTCGTCGAGGGGGTGCTCGAAACCCCGGCGTCCTGGGACGACTACCTGTCCGACCTGACCGGCGAGTGGAGCCGGGCCGAGCGGGCCCACCCGGAATCGGTGCCGGTACTGCGCTACCTGGGCGCCTGGCTGTCGGCCCACCGGCCGGCGCCGCTCGGCCTGGGCCTGGTCCACGGCGATTTCCAGACGGCCAACATCATGGTCCACGGCGACCTTCAGGTCATCGACTGGGAGTTCGCCCACATCGGCGACCCCCGGGAGGACCTGGGCTGGTTCAACCTGTACTCGGCGAGCACCAGCGGGCCCAACCTCTACGCCCTCGACCCGGAGGCGTTCCTCGAACGCTACCGGGCGCGCACCGGTACCTCCGCCGACACGGTCAACCAGGCCACGGTGACCTATTTCAGCGTGATCGCCGCCACCCGCGTCTACCTGGACATCCTGCGGGCGGCCGGCTCCATGGCCGAGGGCCGGGCCCAGGGTGTGATGCTGACCTACAACCTCAACGCCGTAGCCCTCGGCAACTTCAACTGGCTGTCCACCTGCCAGGCTCTGGAGGGAATGCTGTGATTTCCCGGCCGACCACGGACCAGATACTCCTGGACTGCCGCCGGGAACTGCTCGAGACGGTCCTCCCCGCGGTCAGCGACCCGGCGGTAGCGGTGTGCGTGCAGATGATGGAGAACGTCCTGCGCAACACCGCCACCCGGGCCGCCCACGAGATCGCCTGGATGACCGAGGAGTCGGAGCAGATGCTGGCCTACGCCCGCGACGTGGCCGCCGGAGGCCCCGGTGGCGACGACCTGGCCGCCGCCATCCAGGCCGCGGAGGCGGCCCGCAGCCCTTCGCTGCACCTGGACGACGTGGTCGCCGCCTACAGCGCCGCCGGGGAGGCCCTGTCCTGCGCCGTGGAGGCGGCCATCGCCGCCGGCGACGAGGCCCTGACCGGACGGGGTGTGGATCTCATCAAGGCCCGCACCGACCGCGAGCAGGAGATCAAAGGCGAGTGGACCATGATCGGGCGGGGCTGACCGCCGGTGGCGGACTGGGCCGACGACCCGGTCCTGTGGCAGTCGGTGCTCGCCACGCTCGAAGACGATGTGCTGCCGGCCCTGAAGGGCCCGGCCCACGCCGTGGCGCTGCAGCTCAGCGGCCTGGCCCGCTACGCCCTCCACCGCGGCGGCGACCCGGCTCCGGCTCGGGCCGCTCAGCTGGCCCCGGTACTGGGGTTACAGGGCAGCCGGGACTGGCCGGAGGTGGCGGCCGCCGCCGCTGACCTGCTCGTGGCGGCACGACGGGACCCGGCCGGGGCGCCCCCGGAGGCGGACCGGCTGCGGGCCGTGCTGCTCGGCTTCGTCGACGAGGACCTGCAGAAGAGCGCCCCGCTGCTCGAGACCTTCGCCCGGCACGGCCTGTCCCTCATCGGGGAGGAGGCCACCCCGCCGGGCGAGGCGGCGGCGCTGGAGAAGTGGCTCACCGAGCGACTCGGGCGGCCGGTGCGCCACCTGGCGCTCAGGTTGATGTCGGGTGGCCACAGCCGGAGGATGCTCGACGCCACGGTCACCACCGATTCCGGTGAGGACCGATTCGTCGTCCGGGTCGAGCAGGGCGGGGTGTTCGGGACCGAGGGCACCTCCGAGGCGGCGGTGATGCGGGCGCTGGCCGGCGCCGGGGTTCCGGTCGCCCCGGTCCGGTGGATCGAGGAGTCCGGTCAGGTGCTCGGCCACCCGTTCTTCGTCATGGACCGGGTGGAAGGCGACCATGAGGTCGACGACGCCTCGCTGACCCTGTTCGCCCGGGCCCTGGACGACCTGCACCGGATGCCGGTGGGCGCGGTGGCCGGGGCGTTCCCGGTGCGGCCGGCGGACCCCGACGCGGGAGTACGGGCCGTGATCGACCGCTGGGAGGGCGTCTACCGGTCGGCGTCGAGTGCCCGTATACCGCTCCTCGACGACGCGGCGGCGTGGCTGCGGGCCAACCTGCGGCCCACCGGTCCGCTGTGCGTGGTCCACGGTGATCCCGGGCCGGGCAACTTCATGCACCGGGACGGCCGGCTGGTCGCCTTCACCGACTGGGAGTTCGCCCACCTGGGTGACGCCGCCGAGGACTGGGTGTACCTGGGTGCCATGCGCGGCGTGCGGGTCATGCCCACCGGGGAGTGGGTGCGGTGGCTGCGGGACCGGGTCGGCGTGGACTACGACCCGTCGACGTGGCGGGCCTGGACGGTGCTCAACCTGTTCAAGGGGGCGTGCGCCAACATCACGGCCCTGCGGGTGTTCGTCGACGGGGCCAGCCGCGGGCCCAACCTGCTGGCGGTCGGCACCGCCCTCCACCTCCGCATGGTGCGCCAAATGACCGACCTCATCGCCACCGCCTAGCAGCGGCGCCGCCGCCGGGGCGGTCGGCGGGCCTCAGGGGGCGGCCGGGACGGACACGACGGTCACCTGGCCGGTGCTGCCGTCGACCGTGACGGTCGCCCCCTCGGGTATGCGGCGGGTGGCGTCGTGGACCGACACGGCGCAGGGGACGCCCAGTTCCCGGGACACGATGGCAGCATGACTGCCGACGGCGCCCACGTCGCAGACCACGGCGGCGGTAGCCAGGAACAGCGGGGTCCACGACGGGTCGGTGGTGGGGCACACCAGGACGTCCCCCGGTTCGAGCTCGGACACCTCGGGATCGAGTATGACCCGGGCCCGCCCGGTGGCCAGGCCGGGTGAGGCGGGCGCCCCCTGCAGCACATCGCCTTCGCGGACCACGTCGCCGCCGGACCCGCCCCGGCGGGTCCACTCGCTCAGGGGTGGCGGCCCCACCCGGGCGTCCACGATGTAGGGAGGTTCGAGAGCTTTCAGGGCATCGAAGCTCCGGGCCCGGTCGCGCAGGGTGGCGCTCCACTCCGCCGGGTCTTCGACGAAACGGTCCAGTTCCGGCTCCAGCAGCATGAACAGCTGCTGCGGGTCGTCGAGCACGGCCCGCTCAACCATGCGCCGGCCCAGCTCGAACAGGGCCAGCTTGGCCTCGTGGTGGAGTCGGATGACGGCGCTCTTGCCCGCCTCCCGGGTCTGGTAGAAGACCGTCCCCGACCGCAGCCCGGCCAGGAAGACCGCCTGCGACTCGGGGTCGCCGGCCAGCATGGCGCTGATCTCGGCGCTGAGCCGCCGCCGCTCGGCGGCCGCCGCGGCGGCCACCACCGCCGGATCGTGATCATCGCCCTGCAGGCGGATCCGGTCGACCATCCCCAGCACCAGCTCCGGCCGGGTGTCCCAACTGTGGGACCGCATGTCCCACTCGTGCGGCCCCCGGTGGCCGTAGTCCCGCAGGGTGGTGTCCAGATCGGTCAGGAACTCCCGGGCGTCGGGCGAATCCGACGCCCGTATCCGGTCGAGCAGGCCGGCCGGCCCGGCATCGAACTGGCGTGTGAGCTCGACGGAACCCCTGACCCGCCGGCTCAGGGACCACAACGCCAGCCCCCCGCCGGCCGATTCCACGCCGCCGATCCCGGTGAACAGCTTCACCGTGTCGCTCCCCCGCCCGAGCGCCTCGCAGACGGCGGCCACCGCGCCCGGCCCGATCGAGGCACCCAGCACCACCTCGCAGTACGGACCCCAGGCCCGGCGGATCTCCTGGGCCATGCGCCGGGCGTAGGCCACCAGCTCGGCGTCCCCGAGATCACCGAAGCGGGGCCGGTTGGCCACGGCCTTACGGCTGAGCGCCACCGCCTCGTCCATGGCCGGCCAGCTCTCGGCGTCCATGACCCGCCCGAGGGTGACGGCCAGGTGTTCGCTGCGCTCGGGCGACTCGTCCTGCGGGTCCGGCTCGTAGGGGGGCACCCCGGGGTGATCGCCGAAGTAGGCCTTGTCGATGGCGTCGACGTCCACGCCGGGCATGCGCACGCCGAGCAGGCGGGACAGGGACATGGGGTTGTAGAAGTACGAACCCCAGTTGCCGAAGATCTGGTGGTCGGGGGCCAGCTCCTCCGCAGTGACGACACCGAAGGTGACGAAACCGTCGGCGGCGCCCGGCCCGGTGCCCTGGAGGAAACCCAGGCTCCACCCGAGCGGGCTGAACGGCTCCGGTCCCACCTCGTCGGCGTTGGCCCGGGTGAAGTACCGGAACCGGGTGCGGGGCGAGGTGTCGGTTATCCACGTGTCCATGGTTCGGTCCAGCTCCTCTGCAGGTTCAGGCGGGTGATGGGACATGCCGGTCGGGCCGGCACCGGGACCGGGGAGGGTCAGCCGGCGGACCACTCCACCGGGAGCCGCTTGCGGCCCCAGAGGAAGGGTGAGGGCACCCGCTCGGTCGGTCCGGCCAGGCGCAGGTCCGGAACCCGCCGGGCCAGGGTCTCGATGGCGACGCGCGCCGTCAGCCGGGCCAGTCGAGATCCGAGGCAGTGGTGGATGCCCCAGCCGAAGGAGAGGTGACGGGTCGCCTCTCCCGGGTCCCGGTCCAGGACGAACTCGTCCGGGCGGGTGAAGACGGAGCCGTCCCGGTTGGCCGAGGCGAACAGCACCATCACCTTGGACTCCGGGGCGATACGCACCCCTTCGATGTCCACGGTCCCGTTGCTGGTGCGGCACAGCCCGAGGACCGGCGGATCGTGGCGCAGGCTCTCCTCGATGGCGGCCGGGATCAGGCCGGGGTCGGCCACCACCCGCTCCCAGCGGTCGGCCGGGTGTTCCAGCAGCCTCCACACGCAGTTGGTGATCAGCGAGGTGGTGGTCTCGTGCCCGGCCACCAGCAGTTGGTTGACCATCCCCACCACCTCGGCGTCGGGCATGGGGCTGCCGTCGTCACCCCACGGGGCGGTCGCCAGGTGGGACAGCAGTCCGGGGGGCAGAGCCCGGCCGGCGGCGGCCGCCTGGCGGCGCCGGCGCACCTCCTGGCGGGTGAAGGCGCTCATACCCCTGCGGGCCTCCACCGACCGCTCCGGGTAGGCCATGCCGGTCGTCAGGTCGTCGGCCCAGCGGAGGAACTGCTCCCGGTCCACCAGGTCCACCCCCAGCAGGGAGCAGAAGCTGGTCACCGGCATGGGCAGGGCGTACTCCTCGTAGAGATCCGCCGATCCCCGCGGCCCCAGGGCGTCGAGCAGGGAACCGGCCAGGTCCCTCAGGTCCGGTTCGAGCCTCCGCACCGCGGACGGGAGGAACCAGTCCCGGGCCAGGTTTCTGCGCTTCTGGTGCTCGGGCGGGTCGTCGTGCTGCATGTCGCCGAGGCTCTGATCCGAGAACCCGACACCGGGTCCGTGGCGGTTGGACCACTTGGCCGGGCTCCGCAGCACGTCGACCACGTCGGCATGTCGCGACAGCGAGTAGAGGTCCAGGCCCGGGTCGTGGTGTACCGGGCAGCCCCCCCGCAGCCCGACATAGGCGGGGAAGGGGTCGGCGACCACCTCCGGGGCGACCGGGCTGTAGGCGGCCGCCGCGGTGGTGGCCGGGGCGGGGGCGGTCCGGCCGTCGGGGCCGGTCACGGCGCCGGCACCCGGTGCGGGGAGGCCGGGCGGTCCGACCCGGGCGTGGCCACGACCGTGACCGGCATGTCGTCGGGCTCGAGCCCCAGGGTGATGAGCATCTTGGCGAAACCCATGAACATGGCCAGCGCCACCCCCAGCTCCACCTCCTCCTCGGGGCTGAGGACGGACTCCCCGCAGCCGGGGGCGGTCGCCCCGGGGGGACGGCCGGGAATGGCCAGGAACCGGTCCGCCAGCCTGATGGCCGCCTTGTGCCGTTCGGACAGGGCCGAGGTGGCGTACCCGTCGTCCACCAGGGCGGCGTGGTCCTCGGCCAGGCCCTGCTGGCGGGCCACGGAGAAGCGGACCCGCTTGCAGTAGCCGCAGTCGGTGACCCGGGCGTTGCGCAGCCGGGCCACCTCCTTGGTGGCGTGATCCACCCGCCCGTCCATCCAGAGGGTCCCGTAGAGATCCCAGAACGCCTCGAACACATCCGGCTGCAGGGCCAGCGCGTCCCGGAGGGTGCGGGCGGCTATGCGGGGGGTCGTGGACATCTCATCCTCCCGAGAACATGATTTCGAAGCGGCAGAATCCGTCGTAGACCGCCAGGGCGGTGGTGAGCGCGACCATCTCGGCGTCTGACAGGTGGCTGGTGACCCGCCGGGCGTCGTCGTCGGTTATGTCGTGGTGGGCCAGCACGAACTGCTCGGCGAAGTCCACGCAGGCCCGTTCCCGGTCGTCCATCCGGTCACGAGCCGGGATGACACCCCGGTGGGCGGGGCAGCCGAGGAGCGTGCCGACCCGGCGGCGGCACAGTCCGAGGATCCGGCGGTCCAGCCTGCCGTCCTCCACCCGGCGCACCAGCGTCTCCAGCCGCTCCAACAGCTCCGGGCGGCCGGAGAGGACATCGGGCACCCGGCCGAGCGGGTCCGGCCCGATGCCGGTCACGGCGCCGGCGTGTAGGTGATCCACAGGTCCCGCAGGCCGTGCAGGGCGTAGCTGGGCTCGAACTGGAACCGGTTGGCCGGATCCAGGCCGATGTCGTGCAGCTTCTCCAGCAGCACCGAGATACCGATCCGGGCCTCGGCCCGGGCCAGGGCGGCGCCCAGGCAGAAGTGCTCGCCGAAGCCGAACGCCAGGTGGGGCTGCGGGTAGCCCCGCTCCAGGTCGACCGCCTCGGGGCAGGAGAATACGGCGTCATCGTGGTTGGCCGAGGCGTAGGCCAGCCACAGGGAGGCGCCGGCCGGGATGGCCACCCCGCCGACGGTGCAGTCCTCCACCGCCTGGCGGTACAGGCCCTGCACCGGGGCCTCCAGGCGCAGCATCTCCTCCACGAACGGGTCGATCAGCGACGGTTCGGCCCGCAGGCGGGCGGCCAGATCGGGGTCCTCGGCCAGCCGGCGCACGGCGAAGGCGAGCAGCTTGGTGGTGGTCTCGTTGCCGGCCACCAGGAACTGGTTGAGCATGCCGAGAAGCTCGGCCGGCTGGAGTTCGTCCCCGTCGGGCAGCCTGGCGTTGACCAGTTCGGACAGAAGGTCCCCGGTCGGCTCCCGGCGCCGCCGGTCCACCATCTCCTCGAAGTAGGCGAAGAACTCGGCCTGCGACAGCAGCATGGCTCTCAGCTCGTCCGGCCCGAGGTGGTGGTTGCCGATGGCCACCGTGAAGTCGTCCGACCAGCGTTTGAAGTCGGCCATGTCGGCGCGGGGCACGCCGAGGCGGTCGGCTATGACCGAGAGCGGGAGGGGCACGGCGAAGGCCTGCACGAACTCCACCCGGCCGTGGGCCGGGAACCGCTCGACCAGATCCAGGGCCAGCGACCGGATGGCCGGAGCCGACTCGGCCACCCGGCGCTGGGTGAACGCCCTGTTGACCAGGTTCCGCTGGCGGCGGTGCAGCGGCGGGTCGGCGCTGAGCAGCACCTTGACCCCGCCCCGGTTGACCCGCTTGAGCACCTCGTCGAGTCCCTCGGTTCGCCCGTCGGACAGCAGGGTGGCCATGCCCTGCGCCAGCTGGCGGGCCAGCACCGGCCCGGTGGCCATGCCCGAGGAGAACAGCTCCGGGCGTTTGAGGACGAAGGTGACGTCCTCGTATCGGGTGACGACGAACGACTCGATCTCCTCCACCCAGGTGACCGGGGCGTCCTGGCGGAGCCGCTCGAATATCGGGTAGGGGCAGCTCACGGCGTCGGGGTCGAGGGCGAACAGACGCTGGTGGCCGGGCCTCTCGGCGGCACGCGGGTCGACGGCGGTCAAGGCTGGTTCCCTCCTTGGGGGGCGGTGAGGACGGCGGTGGCCGCCACCTCTATCCGGTAGCCGGGATCGGCGAGCCCGGCGACCTGCACGACGGTCATGGCCGGTGGCGGCTGCGGCAGCCACCGGCGGCGGACCTCGGCGGAGTCGGCCCACAGCGACCCGACCGGGTCCGTGGTGTACCAGGTCATGGCCGTCACGTCGGCCATGGACCCGCCGGCCGCCCGGCACACTGCGGCCACGCCGCCGAGGGCGGCGTCGAGCTGCTCGGCGGCGCTGGCTCCCTCGCCCACCTGGCCGGCGACCTGGAGCAGGCGCCCCGGCCCGGCCAGCACGCCGTGGGAGTAGCCCATCGCCGCCGCGTCGTGCAGCTCGGGCGGCTGGACGGCCAGGCGGGCGGGAGTCCCCACGCTCACCGGGCCGGCCCCTCCGCGCCGGCCGTCCGGTAGTCCGAGAAGGGGGCGTCGCGCTCGCTCAGCGCATCCCGGAGCGGCCGCTCTCGCAGGCTGGCCATGTACTGGCGCGACGACTGCTGGTGGAAGCCCAGCGCCTGGATCTCGGCCGTGGCCCGCAGCCCGGTCCGCATCCCGGCCGCCTCCATGGCCCGGTGCACGACCCGCTTGTTGAGGGCCAGGAGGTCGCCGGGCACCTTGGCCACCCGCTCGGCCCGCTCGAGGACCGCCTCGTCCAGCTGACCGGCGGGGAACGCCCGGTTGGCGTAGCCCGCCTCCACCGCCTCCGTACCGCTCATCGAGTCGCCGGTGAGGAGCGCCTCCATGGCCCGGCGCATCCCCAACAGCCACGGTTGCCAGGCCAGGTCGGGAGGGGACATGAGGCGCACGGGCGGGTACCCGATCCGGGCGTCGTCGGCCACGTAGACCAGGTCGCAGGCGGCGGCCAGCTCGGATCCCCCGGCCAGGCACCAGCCGTGCACCTGGGCGACGATCGGGGTGGACATGTCCCACATCTCGAACCAGCCGGTCACCACGTGGCGGGACCACCAGCCGTCCCGGGGGGCGGTGGCCCGCTCCACCGGACGGTTGGGGCCGGACAGGTCATAGCCGGCGGAGAAGCACGGGCCGGCGCCGCGGATGATCACCACCGACACCTCGGGATCGGCGTCGGCGTCCCTCAGGGCGTCGAAGAGGGCCGAGCGCAACTCGTTCGACAGCGCGTTCCGCTTCTCCGGCCGGTTGAGGGTCAGGCGGACGATCCGCTCGCCCGGACGGTCCACCAGGAGCACCGGCTCACCGTGTTCGTCAGTCATTTCCCCCCTACCCCGGGCCGATCGGATCGGACACCGAATTGACTGGTTAGTATGCCATGTTACGAGGACAGGGGGGCCCGTGCTACTGGGGATGGACGAGTATCCGTACCACCAGATCACCGAGACGTTCGCCGGGGTGGCGGGCAGCGACCCGCAGTGGAACGACGGTCACTACATCTGCGTAGCCGACCAGGCCGGGACCGTCTCGCTGACGTCGAACGTCAGGCTGTACCAGAACAACGACGTCCTGGACGGGTTCGTCTGCCTGCGCCACGGCGGCCGTCAGCACAACATCCGCTTGTCGCGGCGGCTCCGCCCCGACATGGGCACCCTGGGGGTGGGGCCGCTCCGGCTGGAGATCGTGGAGCCGCTCGAGGTGGTGCGGCTGGTCCTGGAGGAGAATGACCACGGGGTGGCCCTCGACCTCACCTGCCGCACGGTGGGCGTTCCCTACATGGGTCCGGTGGAGATCACCCGGGTGGACGGGCGGCTCATGAGCGAACGGGCCACCTACGAGCTGGCCGGGCGCTGCTCCGGTTGGATCCAGGTCGACGGGGAGCGGGTGCCCCTCGAGGAGGACTCGGCGTCGTTCTTCCGCAACCATTCCTGGGGCAACCAGGGGGGTCGCGGCGGGCCCCGCCACGGCGCCCCCGGCCCGGCCCGGCGGCGGGCCGGGGTGCGCCAGTGGGTGCTCTTCAGCATGGCGGACCACAGCGGCTTCTATTTCGAGGATCCCAGCGGGCGGGCCGCGGCGGGGCGGGGCGCCGTCCTCCTGGAAGACCGTTCCGTGCCGGTCGTATCGGTCGAACACGACCTGGAGTTCTACGAGGCGGGCGGCGGGCGGAGGGTGCGGCGGGGGGCGTTCACCCTGGTCGACGCCGAGGGTCGCTCCTGGCCCTACCGGTTCGAGGACCTCGGATGGGTGTACTGCCAGGGGGGCGGGTATTTCGGCGGCTTCGACGACGGGCTCGGCCAGGGCGTGTACCGCGGCGACTACCACTGCGAGGGCGAGGTCTGGGACGTCAGCCACCCCACCGCCGTGGTGGGACCGGACGGCAGGGAGTTCGAGTTCGACGCGGCGTGGGCGGAGAGCTTCGTGCGCCTGACCGGTCCGGACGGCAGGACCGGCCTGGCCCACTTCGAGTGCGTGGTGATCGGTTAGGGCCGACCGGGCCCCTGCAGGGCCCCAACTGACCGGAGCCCGCCGGGCCCTACCTGACCGGCCCCGCCGGTCCTACCCGGCCGGGACGGGCAGCGGGGCGTCGGCCACCCGGAGCAGCTGCTTGCCCAGGTTGGCCCCCTCGAACAGGCGGCGGAGCGTCCGGGGGGCGTTCTCCAGCCCCTCCTGGATGTCCTCCTCGTAGACGATCTTCCCGGCCTCCACCCACTGGCGCAGCTGCTTGCGTCCCTCGTCGAAGCGGTCGCGGTAGTCGCCGAGGAGGAACCCCTGCATGCGGGAGCTGCGCAGGCACAGGTTGAAGTAGTTGGACGGCCCGGGGGGCAGCTGCTTGGGGACGTAGCCGGTGGAGATACTGCCGCACAGCACGATGCGGGCCCCCCGGCGTATCCGCTTGAGGACCGAGTTCAGCACCTCGCCACCGACGTTGTCGAAGAAGACGTCGACACCGCCTGGGGCCAGCTCGTCGAGACGGGAACCCACACGCTCGTTCTTGTAGTCGATGGCGGCGTCGAAGCCGGCCTGCTCGACCAGCCAGGCGCACTTGGCCTCGCCTCCGGCCACCCCGATGGTGCGGCACCCGAGGATGCGGGCGATCTGGCCCACCACCGATCCGGTGGCCCCGGCGGCGCCCGACACCACCACCACGTCCCCCTCGCGGGGCTGGCCGACATCGGTCAGGCCGAAGTAGGCGGTGAGACCGGTGGTCCCGTAGACGCCGAGCATGGCCTGGGGGGGGACGCCGGGGGGCACGACGGTGAGATCGCTCCCGTCGCTCAGGTGCCAGTCCTGCCAGGAGAGCATGCCGTTGACGAGCGTGCCCGGCTGGTAGTCGGGATGCTTCGACTCGACCACCTGGCCGACGGCGTAGGCCTGCATGACCTCGCCGACCTCCAGGGGGGCCTTGTAGGAGCCGCCCGGCAGGAGCCAGCCCCGCTGGGTGGGGTCGAACGACAACCACGTCACCCGGATGAGCACCTGGCCGTCGGCCGGCTCGGGCGCCGGCCCGGTGCGCATCTCGAAGTTCTCCTCCCCCACCAGTCCTTCCGGACGGCTGATGAGCACCAGCGACCTGTTCTGCCGTTCTCCCACCTTCTGCACCCCCATAAGTAGTTGGACGTCCAAATAGCTTAGCGGCCGGCCGGCCCTGTACCTAGAGGTCCCCTCCGGCCCACCACCGCTCGAACGCCGGCCGCACCGCAGCGGCCACCGGCTCCACGAGGATCCCGGCCGGGGAGCGGACGTAGGTGAACGCCCCGTAACCGTCCTCGGGGGCCCGGCTGGCCGCCTCCAGCGACCAGCCCTGGGCCACCAGCGCCTCGGTGGTGGCGGCCACATCCTCCACCCAGTATCCGAGGTGGTGGGGCCCGGGCACCTCATCCCCGCCCCACACCGATCCGGGCGGCCCCTGCAGCAGCTCCAGATGGACCGGCCCGGCGCTGGAGTACGTGAAGCGGAGCTCGAGCTCGCCGGCCCCGCGGCCCGGCAGCCAGACCGGCTGATGGCGGTGCTGGGGCCGGGCCCAGGCGGTGCCCGTCCCGCTGGTGTACCCGCGCATCGCCTCTGCCAGGTCGGGCACCCGGATGCCCACATGGAACAGCTCCCCGAAATCGTGCATTGTCTCCTCCCCCTCCGTTCGCGACCCGGGCCTAGGTGCTGCTGGCCGCCCGGCCCCGCCGGTCGCCCAGGGCCCGCCGGCCGCCCGGGCGCCGGGCG
Organism: Acidimicrobiales bacterium; assembly: GCA_035702985.1. Taxonomy (GTDB): domain Bacteria; phylum Actinomycetota; class Acidimicrobiia; order Acidimicrobiales; family Palsa-688; genus JAKAXG01. Next base: position 51,609 of record DASSZD010000177.1, on the reverse strand, counting down.
CGCCCGGACTTGTCATCGGGGCCGGTCCTGGCACCGCCGCGGCCCTGGCCGGCGGCCAGGCCGGCCAGATGGTCGGCCACCATGCGGCGCTGTTCGGCCGGAGGCCACATGTCCGGTGCGAACACGACCTGCACGGCGATGCCATCGAGCAGCGTGGCCAACTGGCGGGCCACATACGCGGGGGGGATGTCCGGGGCGATCCGGCCGGCGGCCTGGTCGGACCGCACGGCATCCTCCAACCCGACCCGGAAGGTCTCGTAGCGGTGCCGCTGCTCGGCGGCCAGTTCGGCGTCGCCCACGGCCGCCCCCCAGAAGGCCAGCCACACCTTCCAGTTGAGGAGCCGCTCCTCGTCGAGGGGGAGGACGGCGTCGAGCTTGGCGTCCAGCATCGCCCCGCCCGCAGCCACAGCCGCCTCGAAGCGGGCGTGCGCCAGCTCCGTGCGTGACCGGAAGGTGGCCAGCAGCAGCTCCCGCTTGTCGGCGAAGTAGTGGGTCACCGCTCCGGTGGTCCATCCGGCTGCCTTGGCGACGTCGCGCAGGCGCACCGCAGCCAGCCCCACCCGGTCTATCTCCCGGGCGGTGGCGTCGGTCAGCTGCCGGCGGCGCTGCACGTGATCGACCACCCGGGGCATTGACCGGGACTATACAGGACGGATATCGTTCCATCACCGCTGTTATGTGACAGTGGCAGTGCGCCGGATGGACGGCCGGCCCCGGGGGGCCCGGCGGTGGCGCGACGTGGAGACGGGCGGTCCCGCGGGACGGCCGCAGGGGGTGTGCATGGACCAGGCGCTGGTGGACCGGATCAAGCAGGATATGGCCTGGGAATTCACCCGGGCCGCCCCCCCTGACGGCTTCCCGGCGTTCCCCGACATCCCCACAGGCCGCTACACCGATGACCGCTTCTGGGAGCTGGAACGCCGGCACCTGTGGCCCCGGGTGTGGGTGATGGCCGGCCGGGCGGAGGAGATCCCCGGGGCCGGCGACTACTTCACCTTCGACGACCTGGGTGTGCCCATCCTCATCGTGCGGGGCGGCGACGGTGACGTCCGGGCCTACTACAACACCTGCAAGCACCGCGGGGCTCCGGTCGTACGCGACCCCAGGGGGAGCGCCCGCAACCTGCGCTGCCAGTACCACGGCTGGACCTACGACATCGACGGCGGGCAGCTGGTGCGGGTCCCCGACGAGAGAGACTTCGTGGGCCTGTGCAAGGAGGACCGGGGTCTGACCGCCATCTCGTGCGAGGTGTGGGAGAACTGGATCTTCGTCAACCAGGATCCGGATGCGGCGTCTCTGCGTGAATGGTTCGGGGTGGCGCTCGATCAGATGGAGGAACTGGCCGGATCGACGCTGCGGGCCATCTCTCTGCAGAGCCAGACCATCGCCTGCAACTGGAAGGTCACGGCCGAGGCCTTCCTCGAGGTGTACCACTTCCGTCACATCCACGCCCGGGGCCCGGCCGGGGGCGACACCCTCCTCGACAGCCGGGGGGCGGCCATGGGACTGCTGCCGAACGGATGCAGCCGGATGATCACCCCCTTTTCCAAGCGGGCGGCCGAGGCGGTCGGGATGAGCGACTGGTCCGACTGGAAGCACATCGTGGCCCCCGGGTTCACGGACATCCCCACCGTCAACGACATGTTCCGCTGCACCAGCAGCGCGTTCAGCCTGTTCCCCAATCTCATCAGCCCGGTCGGGGCGGAGGGGTTCCCGTTCCTGATGTTCTGGCCCCTGGACCAGCGGACCACCAGGCTGGACTGGATCTATTACGCCCCCAAGGACTGGGAAGGCGACCGGCTCCCCGACCACTGGCAGAAGAAGCTGGACAACTTCGAGATCATCATGGAGGAGGACCGCAGGAACATGGCGCCGATGCAGCACTCGCTCGAGTCGCCGGCCCTGCGCGGTGTCCCGATCAACTACCAGGAACGGCGGATCTGGCACTTCCACGAGCAGATCGACCGCACCATCGGCGTGGACAACATCCCCGAGGAGCTGCGAGTGGCCCAGCTCCTGGCACCCTACGTGGAAGGGGCGAGGGCCACGACGGGAGTGCGATAGAGATGGAGTCCTACGACGTCGTCGTCCTGGGGACGGGGGCCGCCGGCCTGACGGCCGCGATCGCCGCCCACGACGGCGGAGCCAGCGTCGCCGTGTTGGAGAAGTCCGACCAGGTCGGCGGGACATCGGCGTGGTCCGGTGGCCACGTGTGGATCCCGAACAATCCGCACATGCCGGCGATCGGCGCCACCGACAGCCCCACCGAGGCGTTCACCTATCTGATGTCGCTGTCGCGGGGAACCATCGAAGAGCGCCTGGCCCGCGCCTATCTCGAAGCCGGACCGGAGATGGTGCGCCAGCTGGACGCCGGGGCCGGCACCGAGTTCTACGCGGTCAAGGACTTCCCCGACTACCACCCGGAGCATCCGGGAGGGAAGCCGGGAGGCGGGCGCACCATCGAGTGCCCTCTCTTCGCCTATGCCGATCTGGGGCCGTGGGCCGAGCGGGTGACCCCCAGCCCGTACTTCGCCACGCTCAACATCACCATGAGCGAGACCCCGCTCGGCGCGGCGGTGCCGTCCATGCCCTCACCCGAGGAGATGGAGCGGCGCAAGATCCGCGACGAGCGGGGCCTGGGCCAGGCACTGGTGGGACGGCTGCTCAAGGCCTGCCTGGATCGGGGCATCGAACCCCGCACCGGCGCCCGGGCCCGGCGCCTGCTGATGGACGACGGCCGGGTGACCGGGGTGGTCGTCGAGACGGAATCGGTCAGCCGGGAGATCCGGGCCGGCAAGGGGGTGATCCTGGCCACCGGAGGCTTCGAGTGGAACGAGGAGTACAAGCGGGCCTTCCTCCGGGGGCCGCTGACCCACCCGGTCTCGGTCGAGACCAACACCGGGGACGGGCTGTACATGGCCATGAAGGCGGGCGCCATGCTGGCCAACATGCGCGAGGCGTGGTGGATCCCGGTGGGCGAACTGCCGCCGGGGGTCAACCGTATGAACCGGTTCCTGCTGTCGGGCGACCGGTCCCGGCCGCGGACGATCATGGTCAACCGGGCGGGGCGGCGCTTCGCCAACGAGGCGGCCAACTACAACGCCTTCGGGGGGGCCTTCCACCAGGAGGACGTGGCCCGCTTCGAGTACGCCAACCTGCCGTGCTGGCTGGTCTTCGACGCCGAGTACATACGCCGGTACGGGTCCCCGGGTTCGGGCGGGGCCGGCGTCCACGCCGCCGACCAGGCGGCCGCCGGATACCTGATCTCCTCCCCCACCCTGTCCGGACTGGCCGACCGGCTGGGGATACCGCCCGCCAACCTGGTCGAGACCGTGGAGCGCTGGAACAAGCACGTGGCCGACGGTTGCGATCCCGATTTCGGGCGGGGCGACAGCGCCCACGACCGCTGGTGGGGCGACCAGGCGTACAAGGGAACGGTGCGGGCGACGCTCGGGCCGATAGACGAAGGACCGTTCTACGCCCTACCGGTCCAGAGCGGTGGCCTGGGAACCAAGGGCGGCCCCCGCGTCGATCCCGACGCCCGGGTCCTGGATCTGGACGGGGAACCGATCCCGGGGCTCTACGCCGCCGGCAACGTGGCCGGCTCCCCGTTCGGGATGACCTACGGCGGTGCCGGCGGCACCCTGGGGCCGGCCATGGTGTTCGGGTGGCTGGCCGGCCGGCACGCCGCCGGCTGAGCCACCCCGGGCGCCGGCCGAGCCACCCGGGTCGATGCCGGCCCGGCACGTGACCGGCTGTGACGGGTCGCTGGCATTCCCCCCGCCGGCGACCCGCCCGGCCCGCTGCGGGCGCTCAGGTCGAGTTCGGACCTAGGCGGTCGACCCGCCGTCCACCACCACAACCTGCCCGGTGACGAAGGCGGCCAGGTCGGAGCACAGAAAGAGCGCCACCCGGGCGATGTGGTCGGGCTGGCCGGCGACGCCGAGCGGGTTGGCCGCGATGGCCTTCTCGACGTCCAGCCCGCCGGCTTTGAGCGGGGCCATCTGCTCCTGCACGCCCGGCGTGTCGATGATGCCGGGGGCGATGGCGTTGACCCTTATCCCCCGGGGGCCGAGCTCGTTGGCGAAGGCCCGGGTCAGGCCCATCACCGCGGCCTTGGAGGTGGTGTAGGCGCTGATGTTGGCGCCGCCGCGGATGCCGGCGATCGACGCCAGGTTGACGATGCTGCCGCCGTGGACCATCAGCCGGGCGGCGTCGCGCGCCGCGCTGTACTGGGCCCGGACGTTGACCTCCAGCATGCGGGAGACGAAGGCGTCGGTGACGGCGTCTATCGGCCCGGTGGTGGGATAGATACCGGCGTTGTTGACCAGGATGTCGAGCGCCTCCCCGGCCGCCGCCTGCTCGACGGCGGCGGACAGCTGCCCGGCATCGGTGACGTCGCAGGCGATGTAGCCGGCCACCCCCTCGGGCGCTTCGCCGGCCGGGTCCAGGTCGGCGACGGTCACCTCGGCGCCGGCCTCGGCCAGTCGCCGGGCGATGGCCGCCCCGATACCCCGGCCCCCGCCGGTGACCAGGGCCCGGCGGCCGGACAGATCCACGAGCTCGGTTACGGACGGTTGGATCGGCATGCCAGGCCTTTCAGGACCAGGTGAGCGGCAGCTCGTCGATGTGGCTGCCCCGGGCCACGATCTCGACGCCTTCGGCCACGCGGTAGTCGGGTATGCGGCGGTGCCACTCCTCCATGGCGATCTGCAGCTCGGCCCGGGCCAGGTGCGAGCCCAGGCAGCGGTGCTCGCTGGCGCCGAAGGCGATGTGGCGGTTGGGGCTGCGGTCCAGCTTCACGGCCCCGGGGTCCTCGAACACGTCCGGGTCCCGGGTGGCGGCCTGGATGGTCAGCAGGACCATGTCGTCCTTTTTCATCGGGCAACCGTGGAACTCCACGTCCTCGGTGACCTTCCGGGCCATGCTCACCACCGGGTAGGCCCGCAGGCACTCCTCGATGGCGCTCGGGATGATCGACGGTTCGCTCGCCACCCACTTGCGGTCGGCCGGGTGGGTGGCCAGGTGCCACGTCGACCAGGTCATGGCCGTCTTGGTCGTGTCGAGCGAGCCGAACGCCAGCGTCATGAGCGTGTCGAGCAGCTCCTCCTCGTCGAAGGGCCGCCCGTCGACCTCGGCGTCGAGCATGTAGGTCAGGAAATCCGTGTCGGGATCCTTCGGTTGGGCCCGCCGCTTCGCCAGCACGTCCACGAAGTAGGCCTTGATCTCGTTCATGGCGTTGAGTGCGTCGTGGGCGTTCACGTGACCGCGGATCCGGTTGGCGCAGTCGATGAAGAAGGGGGCGTCGGACCTGGGCAGGTCCACGATCTCGGTCAACGTGTGGGCCGGCAGCTGATCGGCGAACGCCGAGCAGAATTCCACCGCTCCGTCGTCGGCGAAGCGGTCGATGATGGTCCGGCAGTTCGCCCGCATCCCGGCCTTGTACTTCTCGATGGAGTGAGGCGAGAACCACCTGGCCAGCGGCGCCCGGTACTTCATGTGGATGGGCGGGTCGGTGAACGACGGCAGGAAACGGAAACCGGGGTCGGGGTCGACGGCGATGATGGACCGGTTGGAGAACAGCTCGGGGGTCTGGAACGCCTCCCGGATGTCGGCGAAGCGGGTCAGCACCCAGTACCCCTGGGCCACGTCGTTCTTGAACCACCGGTAGCTCGAGCGGAGCTGGTCCAGCGCCTCGTAGAGGGTGCCGGGCGGGCCCTCCATGCCGTTGAGGTCGACCTTGACGACAGGCACCTCACTCATCTCAGTGGCTCCTTTCACCCGCTGGGGCTGATGCTGTCTCGAGAGCTGCGATTATCTGCGCCGGCCCGAGCGGCTGGGCCGTGAGGCGCACCCCGCACGGGGCCAGGGCGTCGTTGACGGCGTTGATGACCGCGGGTGGGGCCCCGATGGCCCCGCCCTCGCCGAGGCCCTTGTGGCCGCCCTCGTTGGTCGGCGCCGGTGTCTCGATGTGGCCGTACTCGATCATCGGCACCTCGGTGGTGGTGGGCAGCAGGTAGTCCACGAAGGTGGTGGTAAGCGGGTTGCCGTCCCCGTCGTAGAGCATCTGCTCGTAGAGCACCCCGCCGATGCCCTGCACCACCCCGCCGGCGATCTGTCCCTCCACCACGTTCGGGTTGATCATGACCCCGCAGTCCTCGCTCACGACGTAGCGGTCCAGGGTCACCTCGCCGGTCGTCGGGTCGACCTCGCAGGTGCAGATGTGGCAGGCGTTGGACCAGGTGAAGGGGGACGACGGGCTGTAGCGGGCGGAGGCCTCCAGGCCGGCCTCCTCGCCGGGGGGCAGGGTCTCCGGGGCGGCGTAGGCGGTGCGGGCCAGCTCGGCGAAGGTGACCCCGGCCACCGGGGTGCCGGCCACCGACACCCGGCCGGCCGAGACCTCCAGGTCCTCGGGTGCGGCCTCCAGGCGGTGGGCGGCGATCTGGACGATCTTGTCCCGGACCCGCCGGGACGCGGTGCGGGCCGCCCCGCTGGACAGCACGGCGCTGCGGCTGCCCCCGGTGCCGGGCCCGTAGGGGCTGGTGGCCGTGTCGCCCTGCACCACCATCACGTCGTCGAGGTCCACCCCCAGCTCGTCGGCGACCACCTGGGCGATGGTGGTCTCCAGGCTCTGCCCGTGGCTGGCACTGGACGTGACGACCTCCACCTTGCCGTTGAACCCCACCCGCACGGTCGCCGCCTCGGTGGACAGAGTGCCGCGGGCTATGCCCGAAGGCTCGGTGAACAGGCTGATCCCGATGCCCACCAGCCGGCCCTCGGCCCGCAGCTGCGCCTGGCGGTCCCGGAAGGCGTCGTAGCCGGCGATGTCGGCTGCCTGATCGAGGGTCTCGGCCGCCGTCACCTGGTCGTAGGTGAGCCCGGCGGCGGTGGTGTAGGGCAGGTCGCCGCCGCGCACCACGTTGCGCCGGCGCAGCTCCAGGGGATCCATGCCCAGCTCGGCCGCCACCCGGTCCATCATCTGCTCCCGGGCCACCGTCTCCACCATCCACGGCCCCCGGTACGAGCAGCGGCCGGTGGTGTTGGTGTACACCGCCCGGGCCGTGGCCCGGTAGCGGGGGATCCGGTAGGGGCCGGGGAACACCGCGCTCGAGAAGCCGATGGAGCTGGCCCCGCCGGCCGGGAACGCCCCGACGTTCTCCAGGAAGTCGGCCCGGGCCCCCAGGATCCGTCCCTCACCGTCCACCGCGAAGCTGACCGAGACCCGGTCCTCCCGGGCGTGCTGGCCGGACATGAGGTTCTCCCGCCGGTCCTCGATCCACTTGACCGGCCGGCCCACCAGGCGCGACGCCAGGGGGACGCCGATCTCCTCGGGCACGAGGAACATCTTCTGCCCGAACCCGCCCCCGACGTCGGGCATCACCACCCGCACCTGGTGCTCGCCCAGACCCAGGACCCGGGCCAGCTGGGTCCGCACCCCGTGCGGGCCCTGGGTGGACACCCACACCTGCATCTGGGCCCGGAACGGGTCCCAGCTGGCCAGGATGCCGCGGGTCTCGAGCGGCACGCAGGTGTAGCGGTGCTGGTCGAAGGTCTCGGTGACCACGTGGGCGGCCGAGGCGAACACGGCGTCGAGCTCGGGGTCCTCGGGCGGGGTTATCCGGCCGGCGACGTTGCTGGACCGGTGCGGGTGCACCAGGGGGGCGCCGGGGGCGACGGCGTCCTCCATGCGCACCACCGGGGGCTGCGGGTCCACCTCCAGGTCGACCAGTTCGGCGCCGTCCTCGGCGGCGTAGCGGGACTCGGCCAGCACCATGACCACCGGCTCGCCCACGAAGCGCACGTCGCCGTCGGCCAGGAGCCGGAACTCCCGCCGGGGTCCCGGGCCCGGCGGCCCCTCGTAGTCGAGCCACTCCTCCCGGACCAGGCCGTTGAGGTCGGCGGCGGTAAGGGCGGCGACCACTCCGGGGACCTCCAGCGCGGCGGCCGTGTCGAGGTGGACGATGCGGCCCCGGGCCACGTTGGAGCGGACGAAGGCCACGTGCAGGGCGTCCCGGGCCGGCAGATCGTCCACGTAGGTGCCGTGCCCGGTGACCAGCCGGGGATCCTCCCGGCGGACCACCCGCTGGCCGACGTAGCGCATACCGGTCATCCGCGCCCCTCCGCCGCCACCGACGCCACCGCCTTGATGATGCCCTGATAGCCGGTGCAGCGGCACAGGTTGCCCGACAGGGCTTCCCGTATCTCCTGCTCCGACGGGTGGGGGCGGTCCCGGAGGAAGGCGGTGGCCGAGACGATGAACCCCGGCGTGCAGAAGCCACACTGCAGTCCGTGCTCCTCCCGGAACGCCGCCTGCAGGGGGCTCAGCGTCCCGTCCGGGGAGGTCAGACCCTCGACGGTGGTGATCTCGCACCCCTCCGCCTGGACGGCGAACATCAAGCAGGAGCGCACCGCCTCGCCGTCGACCAGGACGGTGCAGGCGCCGCACACGCCGTGCTCGCAGCCCAGGTGGGTGCCGGTAAGGCCGCAGTCCTCCCGGAGGAAGTCGGCCAGGGTTCGGCGGGCCTCGACGGTCGACCGCCGGGCCACCCCGTTGACCGTGCAGCCGACGGTCGTGTCAGCCATGGTGGACCTCCTGGCCCGATCGGGCCTGCTGTGCCTCGGTGACCGCGGATGACCACGCCCGGGCGACCATGGCCGCCCCCACCCGCTTCCGGTAGGCGGCCGTTCCGTTCATGTCGGAGGGGACGTCGCTGAGATCGGACACGGCGATGGCCCCGAGCTGGGCGGCGTCGCAGTCCGTCACCGGCCGGCCGCCCACCTCCTTCTCGAGCTGGCCGGCCCGCACCGGGGTCGGGCCCAGCCCGAACAGGCCGACCGCGGCCCGCCTCATCCGGTCGTCGCCGTCGAGCTCCACCCCGACCACGGCGCCGGCGATGGCGAAGTCACCGTGGCGGCGGGCGAACTCGGCCACCCCGAACCCGCAGCGGCCGGACCACACCGGGAAGGTGATGGACGTGAGCAGCTCGTCGGGGGCCAGGGCGGTGGACCACAGCCCGTCGAAGAAGCCGGCCGCCGGCAAGCGCCGTTCGCCGCGCACCGAGCGGGCGGCCAGCTCGGCGTCGAGGGCCAGCACCACCGCCGGGTACTCGGCCGCCGGGTCGGCGTGAGCCACCGACCCTCCCAGCGTGCCCCGGTTGCGGATCTGGAAGTGCCCCACCAGCGGGGTCACCCGGGGCAGCAGCGGGACGGTGCGGCCCAGCCCGGCGTCACGCTCGAGTGCGGTGTCGGCGGTGGCGGCGCCGATGGTGACGGAGCCGTCGGCCGCCGGCCCCACCCCCCGCAACTCGGGGATGCGCGTCACGTCGACCAGATGGCCGAACACGGCCAGGCGCATGGCCAGCATGGGGACCAGGCTCTGCCCGCCGGCCAGGACCTTGGCGTCGTCGCCCAGCTCGGAGAGCAGCCCCACGGCCTCCTCGACGCTGCGCGGGGCGTGGTACTCGAAGGCCGACGGCTTCACCGCGGTATCTCCAGCGGGCCCCGGCCGCCGCTCCTCGCCAGGAGCTCGTCGGGGTCGGTGCGCCGCTCCGACCAGAGGATCCCGAAGGTCATCCCGTCCTCCTCACGCTCTCGCCGACCGCCTGGTCGGAGCCGTCGGCCCAGGGCAGATCCGGCACGTCGACGAAGCGTTCGCTGAGGTGGCCGATGTCGTTGAAGCGGCGGACCGTCCATCTCTCCCCGCTCACCACCAGGTGTGAGATCGAGGCGTTGTCGGGCACGGTGAAGGCGAACGGCCGGGATCCGGTGGCCTCGGCCAGGATCCTTCCGATCACCCCGCCGTGGCTGAACACCGCCACCACCTGGCCCCGGTGCCGGCCGGCGATGCGCCTCACGGCGTCAGTGACCCGCCGGCCGAACGCCTCGTGACTCTCGGCCCCGGGCGGGATGTCCCACCGCTCCTCCTCGTTGATCCGCCGGGCCATGGGATGGCCCTCGGCGAAGTACCGACGGGTAACCGGCGACTCCCACTCCCCCAGATGGACCTCCCGCAGGTCCCATTCCTCGCCGGCCTGCAGCCCCAGGCGCCCGAGCAGCGGGGCGGCCGTGTCCCGGGTCCGGTCGAACGGGGTGACGTAGATGGCGCTCAGCCCTTCGCCGGCCAACCGGTCGGCCACCCGTTCCGCCTGGGCCCGGCCGTGGGGGTGGAGCGGGGGGTTCCCGTGACCATCGACGGTCGGCCACCGGCTCCCGGCGTCCACCGCCGCCGACTCCCCGTGGCGCACGAGCAGCAGGTGCGTGGCCCCCTCGCCGGCTCGGAATCGGGTCTGTCGGATACCGGAACCGCTCAACTCCACCCTCCCCCGGGTCGCATCCCGACCCGCGCAGTCCATGATAATCATTATCCGCCGAAGGGCGGTGCGCAAGGGTGGGGCGCCTGGGACCCCCCGGTCAGCGGGTGAGGATGGTGCAGGCGCTGAGCCCGGGGGCGCCGTATACGTGGGTGAACGCCGCCCGGGGTCGGTCCGGGACCTGGCGCGGGCCGGCGTCGCCGCGCAGCTGCAGGACGTTCTCGTACACCTGGCGCAGGCCGCTGGCCCCGATCGGCTCCCCGTTGGCCAGGCAGCCGCCGTCGGTGTTGATGGGCAGCCGGCCGCCGATCTCGGTCGCCCCCGACCGCAGGAGCGCCTCCTGGTCGCCGTCCTTGCAGAACCCCGTCTCGGCCATGTGCATGATCTCGGCGCCGGACTCGGTGTCCTGGATCTGCGCCACGTCGATGTCCTCGGGGCCGATGCCCGCCGTCTCGAACGCCGCGGCGGCGGCCTCGACGGTCGGTCCGGCGACCCGCTCGGGGGACAGCCACGGGCTGAACACCTCGAACGATCCGAACTTGCGGGTCTTGAAACTCACCGCCTTCACGAACACCGGCCGGTCGGTGTAGCGGTGGGCCTGGTCGGCCCGGCACAGCACCAGCGCCACCGCCCCCTCTCCGGGGTTGCAGAACATGAACTGGGTCAGGGGGTCGCTCAGCATGGGGGCCGACGCGATCTGCTCCTCGGTGAGGGGCTGGCGCCTCCAGGCGTTGGGATTGAGCGACCCGTTACGGAAGGCCTTGGCGGCCACCTTGGCCAGGATGTCGCGCGCCAGGCCGTGCTCGTGGAGGTAGCGCTGGATCTTCATGCCGAAGAACTGCGTCGTGAGCATCATGCCGGTCTCGCCGTACCACCGGCCCAGGCCGCTCGCCTCCGGGTCGGCATTGAACGCCCCCCTGGGGTGCTTGTCGAAACCGATGGCCAGCGACAGGTCCGAGTCTCCGGCCCGGATGGCCCGGTCGGCCATGGCCAGCGCGCTGCCGCCCGTGGCGCAGCCGTTGTACACGTTGACGAACGGGATGCCGGTCAGGCCCAGATTGCTGACCAGGCTGTCGGGGTTGCCGGCCGCGGCGCTACCGCCGAAGGCGCTCTGCACGTCGCTCCAGCCGATGCCGGCGTCGGCCAGCGCCTGGCGGGCGGCGTAGGCGCCCTGCGCCATACCCGACACCCCCTCGTGCCGGCCGAACGGGTGCATCCCGATACCGACGATGGCTACGTCCATGGCGGATCCTCCGATCAGGCGGTGAGTCTCAGGAAACCGGCTCGGCGACCGGCCGGAACGAGAAGGTGACCAGCTGATGGCCGTCGGCGTCGTGGCGGAACGGGACGATCCGGAGCTCCATCTCGTCCCCTATCCGCAGCCGGTCGGCGGTGTTCTCACTCAGGCGGGACTCGACCAGCACCGGCGACGCCCCTTCCGCCTCGGCGGCCAGCTCCACGTAGCCCACCCCGTACGGCTCGAAGGGGCCCTCAGCGGCGTAAGGGGCCTTGGGCTCGAAACCCTGGATGGTCCAGGTCCAGAGCCGCCCCCGGGTGGCCAGCGGGACCTCGCGCATGTCCGAACCGGTGCAGCGGGGGCAGCTCGCCTGCCTGGGGAAGGTGGTGGTCCCACACTGTGCGCACGACCCGCCGATCAGGTGGGGCCGGTCGGGCCAGGCGAACAGGCCCTCCGCTATGGGGCGAGCCGCCGGATCCGTCGCCGATGCCTCGGGCATGTGTGTCTCCCTCCCTCTTCCCGACCCTGCCCCTGTCTACCAGAGGGGCCTGCGCACTGTCTAATTAACCGTTTGATATGGCGGCTTGACCGTTTGATATGGCGGCGGCCCGCACGCCCGGTTTCCGGGCTCTCACCGGCCCGGAGAGCTTCGTCTGGCAGGCCATCCGCACCACTCCGCCGGGTCCTCTCCCGGCCGCCCCGATCTCCTCGAGACCCTCCGCCTCCCACGGCTCGACCGGCGAGCAGGACTCCTCCCCCTCCATCACGGTCATGATGCAGGTGCGGCAGGTACCCACGCCGCCGCACACGGTCGGCCAGCGGTAGCCGTGTCGCCCCGCGGCGGCGAACACCGTCTCGCCCGGCTCGACGTCGAAGCTGACGCCTGACGGCTCCACCGTGATCCGGCCGGATGCCTCCTGCTGCTCAGCGGGCACGCCGTCGCCGTCGGGGCGGGGGGGCGACGAACAGCTGGCCCCGCAGCGCCCGCACGGTGGCGGCGGTCGCCTTGCGGTGGGCTTCAGGGTTGTGCACCCGCACCGAGAACCAGGTGAGTCCCAGGGTGAGGACCCTTATGGCATCGAGGATGTCGGTCCGGCTGTCGGCGGGGACGATGCCCTCCTCGATGCCGGTGTCGACCAGCCGGGCGAAGAACCCGGACATCTTCCGGTCGTGCTCCTGGTAGGTGGGCAGCAGGTCCGGGTTGCGGTGGGCGTCGACCGACGCCGAAGCCAGGAAGGCGGCCAGGCTCTCGTCCTCACTGTTGAGCTGGGAGGAGACCTCCAGCAGGCGGGCCACCATCTCGTCGAACGACAGCGACGGGTCGGCCGTGACCTCCTCGTAGCGGGCCAGGATCACCCTGTCGGTCTCCTCGAACACGGCGAGATAGACGTCCTGCTTGGACCGGAAGTAGTGGTAGATGGCCCCAGTGGTGATACCGGCCTGCTCGGCGATCTCCCGGTTGGTGGTCCCCACGTAGCCGGAGCGGGCGAACTCCCGGCGGGCCGCCTCGATGATGAGCCGGCGGCGCTCGTCCCCGTCACTGGCGACCGGACGCCCGAGACGCCGCCCCGCGCTCCTCGCATTGACGCCCTTGCGGCCGCTCGCCGGCGCCGCGGTCCGCCGCCTCCCGTTGGAAGCGACGGGAACAGTGGGCTGACGGGTGCTAGGCATAATAACTTAGCCTACCAAAGCTAATGGAAACCGCCGGGGAACCGGCTGCCCTCAGTTTACCCCCGGGGAGCGGGCCCACATCAGCTCGCTGTCGAAGCCCAGCTTGTAGTCGGGCGTGAACTCGATGACCACCCGGTCGGGTGAGTCGAGGAACTTGCGGAACACCTCCGCCTGGGGGGTGTCCCCCCTCAGGTAGCGGGCGAACTCCGGGTAGAACCAGTCCTTGGTCTCGCGGTCCTCGTGGATGACGCACGTCCCCTTGTAGGTCATGGTGCGCCCGCTGCCCAGAGAGGTGCCGGCCCCCCACACGCAGATCGAGGCCCGGGGGTTGCGGCGCAGAGCCGGTATCCGCTTGCGCCGGGCCGCGGCGGTGAGCCACAGCTTGCCGTCCTTGGGCAGGTACGACATCACCACCCCGAACGGCTCGTTCTTGGAGTTGGCCCACATGAAGACACAGTTCCGGCAGGTGTGGACCAGCTCGTGCTCGAGCTCGGCCGACAGCCCGCACTCGGTCAGATCCTCGTAGCTGTCATCGGTGGCGGTCATCGAATCCCCCTGTTTGGTCTTTCTCTTGTTGTGTGGTCGTTTGAAACTCAGGATCGGGCGAAGTGCTCGTCCAGCAGGTTGTAGAACTGCCGCAGCTTGCTCTCCTGGTAGAGGCCCACCGTCAGCCCGGGCCGGCCGGCGCTGAGGAGGCCGGCCATCACCCGGGGCATGTTGAACGAGTCCTGGTCGAACACCCGCGACAGCGACCCCAGCTCGTCGGCGACCATCCAGTCCTCGTCGAAGTCCAGCCAGTGGACCTCGGCGGGCGGCGGCCTCTCCCCGCTGAACGGGGACAGGTACAGGCACTCCATGATGCACGTGCGGTGGTCGTCACCGTTGGGTCGGAAGCGGTAGACGATGCGGTTGAACGCCCCCCACGGGTGGAAGTTGGGGAACAGCGAGTAGTCCAGGCTGTCCACCAGCTCGGCGTCGCAAAAGCCGTCGACGGCATCGCCCACGATCGGCCTGAGAGCCTCGCGGGAGGCCCGGGCCGAGAGCTCGCGGGCGGTCATGCCGTCCGGCACGACCAGCACCGGGTCCTCGTCGAGGCGCCGGTCCACCATGGAGTCGAACATCTCCTGCTCGCTCGGCTGCCACGAGATGTGGGGGCTGGGAGTCCCGTTGGGCGTGATGGCCCGGCTGACGTTGCCCCACACGTCGTACTGGGAGTTGGCATCCCCGATGCCGGGGAGCAGCTGCGGGTGGGTAGCCACCACGTGGAAGGCCTCCGAGAAGGCCTCCTGGGCGATCTTCCAGTTCGCCCGGATGCGCTTGGCCACGTGCACCTCCACGAACCGGCTGCCCAGGTCCCACCGCTCGAAGTGGTCGGCCATCACCCCGAGAAAGTCCTCGAACGGCTCCGCCGCCGGGTCCGGGTTGATGAACACGAAACCGGCCCAGGTGGCCACCCGGACCTCGGGCAGGTCGAAGTTGTCCTTGTCCAGGTGCGGGAAGTCCCACTCGCACGGGACCTGCTTGAGCGAGCCGTCCAGCTTCCAGCAGAAGCCGTGGAAGGAGCACCGCAGCTCCCCCAACCGGCCGGAGTAGTCCCGCAGGGCCCGGCCCCGGTGCAGGCAGGCGTTGGGGAAGGCCCGGATGACCCCGTCCTCGCCCCGCACCACGATGTAGGAGCGGTCGGCTATCTCGTAGACGTAGGTGTCGCCCGGCTCCGGAATGTGCTCCTCCCGGCAGGCGAACTGCCACACCCGGGACCACAGCTTCTCCTTCTCCAGCTCGTGGTAGCGCCGCTCCGTGTAGTAGGCGACCGGCAGCTCCCGGTCGCCCTGGAACGGGGCCGACTCCTCGCGGAGGCAGGCCGGCACCTGGTGGGTGTCGGTGTCGAGCAGTTGCTGGTAGGAGATGCCGGTGGAGCGGCCGCCCACCCGATCCGGGGCTACGGTCATGATTGCGATCCCATCTTCGACGTCAGGGCGGTGAACCGCCGGTTCGACCTGATCCGGGGGCTCGGGTTGTCCCCGCTGCGCACCCACCGGCACACCTCCGGATCGGCATGGCGCAACTCACCGCTCACCCACCTCCCGTCACCGGTGAACACCCCGGTCACCCCCTCGCGGTCGGTGACCTGGACCCGGTCGGTGCCGGCCTCCTCGTAGACAGCCCCGCTCAGCGGATGCCTGAGCTTGCGCACGGCGTCCCCCCTCTCTCACAGTCACCGGAACCGAATCTGTGGCCATGCTAACTAACCAACAGATAGATTAGTTAGGGGCGGGGCCGACCGCAATGGTCTACCCCCTGGCCCCCGGCCAGGGCTACCGGGGGGCCGGGGCTACCGGGGAATGGAGCGCCACGGACCCCGGTCCGCCCTCGGCTCGGCCGGCAGGCCGAGCACCCGCTCGCCGATGATGTTGCGCTGGATCTCGTCCGACCCGCCGGCGATCCGGTAGCCGGGGGCACCCAGCAGGTGGTCGTTCCAGGCGAACGTCCCCCACTCCCCCGTGTCGGCGGTGATACGGGGCCCGAGCAGTTCGGCCGCGACCTGGCCGATCTCGGTCAGCCCCCTGACCCACATCAGCTTGCCCACCGATCCCTCCGGACCGGGCGGGCGGCCCGACGCCGCCGAAGCCTGGGCCCGGGAACGGTTCAGCGCCTGCACCCGCTGGTTGACGTAGACCGACATCAGCCTCTGGCGCATCAGCGGCTCGCCCGTCCGCTCCAGCCACCGGGCCAGGCCGAGCAGGCGTTCCCACGAGCCGCCCACCCCCCGGCCGCCGGTACCGCCGCGCTCGAACCCGAGGGTCGTGAGAGCCACCTTCCATCCCTCGCCCACCTCCCCCAGGCGCAGGCTGTCGGGGAGGCGCACGTCGGTGAAGAACACCTCGTTGAACGACGACCCGCCCGACATCTGCTTGATCGGCCGCACCTCCACGCCGGGGGCGTCCATGGGCACCATGAAGGCGGTCATGCCGGCGTGCTTGACCACGTCGGGGTCGGTGCGGGCGATCAGCTCGCCCCATCCCGAGAACTGGGCGCCGGAGCTCCACACCTTCTGACCGTTGACTACCCACTCGTCGCCGTGGCGCACGGCCTGCGTTCCCAGCCCGGCCAGGTCGGAACCGGCCCCCGGCTCGGAGAACAACTGACAGCACAGCTCCTCGGCCCGGAGGAAGCGGCGCACGAACCGCTTCTGCTGGTCCTCGGTCCCGAACAGGCGCACCGTCGGGGCGATCAGACCGGTGGTGACGGCGAAGGTCTCGTGCCCCGAAGGGGTGGCGAATCCGGCCTCGATGGACCGGTAGACCCGGTCGTGCTCCGGGGTCAGCCCGGCCCCGCCGTATTCGACCGGCCAGGTGATGGCGCCGTAGCCGGCGTCGAACTTCTCCTGCTGCCATTCCATGGCCCGGCGCAGGAGGTCCCGCTCCTCCTCGAACGACAGGCGATGGAACACGGACACGTCGTCGCTGCCCTCCCCCCACCTGCCGGAGGTCTCCGAGCTGGGCTGCAGCCTCTCGGCCAGCCAGGCCCGGGCGCCGGCCGCGAACTCCTCGACACCCGGCGATCGCACTTCCGTTGCGCTCATCCACTCCCCCAGGTCCGCTGGGCCGCCAGAGGCGGGCCGTTGCAGCTAATTGATCGGTCCGTTAGTATCTATCAGGGTCGTCAGAGGGTGGGCAAGCGTCCGGCGGCGGCACGAGCAACAGGGGAGGACCATACGGAGATGGCTGCGCTTCGCCTCGACCACGGGCCGGACCACGACCGCACCCCCGACACGGCGGCCGGTCGCATCCGGCGGGCGGTCGAGCGGGCGCTCGGACCGGACGCCGACTTCGGCCCGGTGGATGCGGTGGCCGCCACCGCCACCGGCGACATCGCCCACTTCCTGCACCCCCACTTCGACGACGACGCCCGCCTCGAGGTGCTCGGCGTGGGGGTCCCGGCGTCGCCGGGAGCAGCCTGCGGGCGGATCGTGCTGAGCGCCGAGGCCGCCATCGACGCCGCCGAGCGGGGCGAGCAGGTGATCCTGGTCCGGCCCGAGACCGGCCCCGAAGACGTGCTCGGCATGCAGTCGGCGGTGGGCATCCTCACGTCGCGCGGCGGACTGGCCAGCCACGCCGCGGTGGTGGCGCGCGGCTGGGGCATCCCGGCGGTGGTCGGGCTGAAGACGCTGCAGGTGGAGTCGGAGGCGATCATGATCGGCGAGCACCGGATCGCCGCCGGCGATCCGATCTCCATAGACGGCCACAGCGGCGAGGTGTACCTGGGGGTGGGGCAGGTCGAGACGGCTCACGCCCCCCGGGAGATGGAGACCCTGCTGGCCTGGGCGGACGCCCTCCGCGCCGGGCGGTTCGGCGTCCGGGCCAACGCCGACGACGACGCCAGCGCCCGCCACGCCCGGTCGCTCGGCGCGGACGGCATCGGCCTGTGCCGCACCGAGCACATGTTCCTGGCCGAGGACCGGCTGCCGCTGGTCCGCCGCCTGATCCTGAGCGACGACCCCCGGGTCGACGACGAGGCCCTGGCCGCCTTGGAGGACGTGCAGGCCCGGGACTTCGAGGCCCTCCTCGAGGCCATGGACGGCCTGCCGGTGACGGTGCGCCTGCTGGACCCCCCGCTGCACGAGTTCCTACCGCCCATGGAGCCACTGATCGCAGCCGAGGCCCGGGGCGAGCTGGACGCGGAGGCGGCGGCGGAACTGGCCGCGGTGCGCCGGATGCACGAGGTCAACCCCATGATCGGTACCCGGGGGGTGCGACTCGGCATGGTCAAGCCCGGCCTGTACCCCATGCAGGTCCGGGCCGTCAGCCGGGCCGTGACCGCCCTGCAGGGCCGCGGGCTGAACCCGCTGGTGGAGATCATGATCCCGCTGGTGGTCGACGTCAGCGAGCTGAAGCTGGCCCGGGACTGGGTCGAGCAGGCCGAGTCCGAGGCGGGCGTCACCGGCCCCGGACGGCAGGCGGTCAGCGTGGGGACCATGATCGAGACCCCCCGCGCCGCCCTGGTCGCCGCCGACCTGGCCGGGGTGGCGGATTTCTTCTCGTTCGGCACAAACGACCTGACCCAGCTGACGTTCGCGTTCAGCCGTGACGACGTGGAGGCGGAGCTCCTCCCCCGCTACATGGACCGGGGACTGCTGCCGGCCAACCCGTTCGAGGTGCTCGACCAGGTGGGGGTGGGGTTCCTGGTCCGCCACGCCATCGAAGCGGCCCGGGCGGCCCGGCCGTCGATCAAGATCGGGGCCTGCGGCGAGCAGGCCGGCGACCCGGAATCGGCCCGGTTCCTGGTGGCCAGCGGGCTGGACTACGTCAGCTGCTCGCCGTTCCGGTTGCCGGTCGTCCGCCTGGCCGTGGCCCAGGCCCTGCTGGAGCTCGGCCTGGTGGACGGCCGCCACCTGCAGCAGCCGGAGGCTCAGCTCAGCCAGGCCGTGACGGCCGCACCGGCCGTGACGGCCGTGACGGCCGCACCGGCCGACGCCGCCTTCCGGGTGATCCACGCCCTGCGGATCAAGGGTTTCGCCACCACCGACCTGGTGGCCGAGATGACCGGCGTGGACCCGGAGTGGGTGACCGGCCAGCTCGACCGGCTGAGGAACGAGGAGCTGGTCAAGTTCCACGAGGCCCGGGGGTTCTGGCAGCTGACCCCGGCCGGCAAGGAGCACCACAGCGGTCTGCTGCCCGGCTGCGGGCCCGAGGCGCTGGAGCGGGTACGGGTCGGCTACGACCGGTTCCTGGAGCTCAACGTGGGCTTCAAGGAACTGTGCATCTCCTGGCAGGTGCGCGACGGGGAACCGAACGACCACAGCGACGCCGACTACGACGCCGGGCGGGTCGAGGCCCTGCTGGTGCACCACCGGGCGTCCGAGCCGGTGCTGGACGACTTCGCCGGCGGGGTCGAGCGGCTGGGCCTGTACCGGCCCCGCCTGCAGGACGCCCTCGGTCGGGTGCGCGACGGGGACCGGGACGCGTTCACCGGGGTGATGAAGCGGTCCTATCACGACGTGTGGATGGAGTTGCACGAGGACCTGCTGGCCCTGCTGGCCATCACCCGGGCCAGCGAGGGCAGCTTCTAGGGCGAAGGGATGGAAAAAGGAACGGGCCGCCGGGGAGCCCGGTCGGCTCCTTCCGGCGGCCCGTTGGCGAGTGGAACTCAGTAGGGCATGGTGCCGCCATCGACCGGGAACAGGCAACCGGTCAGGTTCCGGGCCGCGTCCGAGGCCAGGAACACGGCCACGGCGGCCACTTCTTCCACGGTGTTGGGGCGCAGGATGGACGACTCCGAGCAGTAGGCCTGGATCATCTGGTCGTAGGAGATGCCCATGGACCGGGCCGTGGCCGGCCCGGTGCTGCGCACGATGTCCGTCTCGATGATCCCCGGCAGCAGGGCGTTGACGGTGATACCCAGGGTGCCGACCTCCTTGGAGGCGGTCTTGACCAGGCCGTTGACCGCGTGCTTGCCGGTGGTGTAGCCGCCCAGGGCGGGCTTGCCCAGCTTGCCTTCCACCGAAGACGTCACCAGGATCCGCCCCGACTGGCGCGGGATCATGTACTGCAGGGCCTTGCGCATGCCCCAGAACACGTGATTGATGTTCCAGTCCATTTCGAGCGCCCATTCCTCGTCGGTCATCTGGGCGATCGGGGCGGTTGCCTCCACACCCCCCGAGTTCAGGCAGCAGATATCGAGCTTGCCGTACCTTTCGATGGTGAAGTCGATCAGACCCTCGACGTGGGACTGCTTGCGGGCGTCACCGGCGTAGAAGTCGGCGCGATCCCCGGCGTCCATCTCCTTGAGCGCCGCCTCTCCCTTGGCCGCGTCGCGGCCGTTGACCACCACTGACGCACCCTCGGCCAGGAAGGCGTCCGCCATCCCCCGACCGATGCTGCGGGTCCCACCCGTGATGCAGGCGACCTTGCCGTCCAGCTTTCCCATAGTTGTTTCCTGTCTCCCCCGTTGATCCGGTCTAGTAGGGCGAGGTGCCGCCGTCGATGGAGATCAGCGACCCGGTGATGCCGGCCCCGCTGTCAGAAGCCAGGAGCACGGCGACCTCGGCGACGTCCTCCACCTCCATCAGCCGTTTGATCGCGGACTCCTCGGCGAACTTCTCGAGGAGCTCCCCGTAGGAGATGCCCATGGCCTCGGCGGCGCTCGGACCCTCGGCCTTCATCACGTCGGTCTCGATGGCACCGGGGCACAGCGCGTTGACCGTGATGCCGAGCGTCCCCACCTCACGCGCCGCCGACTTGGTCAGCCCGCAGATCGCGTGCTTGGAGGAGACGTAGGTGGCTATGCCCGGTTTGCCGACCTTGCCCTCCACCGAGCTCATGGTGAGGATCCGGCCCGACTTCTGGGGGATCATGTGCTGCAGGGCCGCCCGCATGCTCCAGAAGGTGTGCCAGAAGTTCCACAGCATGGCTTCTTCCATGGCCGCGTCGGTGAGCTGGGCGACCGGGGCGTGGTTGCTGCCCCCACCGGCGTTGGCGACGAGGATGTCGATACGGCCGAAGTGGTCGACGGTGCCGTTGACCAGGGCCTCGCAGTCCTCCCGCTTCTTGACGTCACCGGCGATGAAGTGCGCGGCGTCACCGGCGCCGAGCTCGTCCAAGGTGGCCTTGGCCTTGATCTCGTCGCGCCCGTTGATCACCACATGGGCCCCCTCCCGCAGGAACGCCCGTGCTATGCCCAGCCCGATGCCTCGTGTGCCACCGGTGACGCAGGCCACTCGCCCGTCAAGAACTCCCATGTTCCCCCCTGTTCTGGCTACGCCCGAAGTCTTACAGCACCCCGGCCCACTAATCAACCAGTCAATTTTGCCACACGGGCGACGGCGGCGGGATGTCGGCCTCGAACCCCTCGCATACTTACTGACCAATCGATTACCCTCTGCGCAGGCAGCTACATGTCGGGGGGAAGGATCGAAGATGAGAGACCGCTGGATCACTGACTGGGTGCCGAGCGCGCGCTGGCCCCACTACACGCGGGCCAACTCGGGAGAGGTGGCCCCCACGCCGGCCAGCCCGCTCAGCGTCACCTACACGTGGGACAACGGCATATGCCAGGGCTGGCGCGACGGCTACGTGGGCACCGGCTGCTTCTCGATCGACGAGTTCGACCGGGACCATCCCGAGGCCTGCGGGTTCTTCGGCGGCTACATGTACATCAACCTGTCGAACGTGCGCATGCAGGGCGTACGCAACCCGGCCGTGACCGTGGAACAGCTGGACCTGGCGTTCTTCGGCGACCACCCCGACGTCCCACCCTACGTGGCCATGGAGGGCGACGATCGACCGGACCTGGTCCCGAAGATCATGAGTCACCTGGAGTGGCAGATGACCTCCCGCACCTGGCCCCGCATCGACCAGGAGCGGGAGCAGACCATTGCCCTGCGGGCCGGGCGGCCGGATCTGCGCTCGCTGACCGACGCCCAGCTTCTCGCCCGGGCCCGGGAGGTGCAGCAGATGATCGTGAAGCTGTTCGACAGCCACACGCTGTCGTCGAGCGGTTCGGGGATCGCCCCGTCCATCCTGTTCGCGGTCGGTCAGGCGATCGGTGATCCGACCGTGCCGATGAAGCTGGTCGCCGGCCTGGGCGAGGTCGATTCGGCCGAACCCTCCCTACGCATGTGGCAGATCTCCCGCCTGATCCGCTCGTCGGAGATACTGACCAGGCACTTCGACGCCGGGGTGGAGGGGCTGCGCCGGCGGCTGGAGGCCGACGGCAGCGAGGATGCCCGGCGGTTCCTGGAGGAGTGGGACGGGTTCATCGGGGACTTCGGGGCCCGGGCGGCCAACGAGTACGAGATCAGCGCCGAGACCTGGGAGACCCGGCCGGAGCTGGCGCTGGCCACCCTGGAGCGGGTGCGGTTCCAGTCCGACGACGAGAGCCCGGATCTCCGGCTACAGAAGCGGGTGGCCGAGCGCGAGCAGACCACGGCCGAGGTGCGGGCCCGGCTCCGGGATCTGGGCAACGAGGACCTGATCGGCCAGTTCGAGGCCGCCCTGGTGGCGTCCAGCCAGCTGGCGTTCCGGGAGCGCACCAAGACCAACCTGATCCGGGCCGTGCACGAGGCCCGCATGGTGTTCCGGGAGCTGGGCCGCCGCCACGCCGAGGCCGGCCACCTGGAGTCGGCCTCGCACGTGTTCCAGCTGCTGGACAGCGAGCTGGAGGCGTTCGCCGCCGACCCGGCCAAGTTCAAGGACGAGCTCGCCGGCCGGGAGGCCGAATGGAAGGAGCTGTTCGAGCTCGAACCGCCGTTCATCATCCGCGACGGCAGGGTGCCCCCGCTCGGGGACTGGCCCCGCAGGGGCAGCGCCACCACCAGGGTCCTCGGGCCCGGGGAGTCCGTGCAGGCGGTAGCCGGCTGCCCGGGGAAGGTGACCGGCCGGGCCCGGGTCATCATGGAGGTGGGCGACCCCGGGGAGCTGGAACCGGGCGAGATCCTGGTGGCACCGGTGACGGACCCGGGGTGGGCGTCGCTGTTCATGGCCGCCGCCGGTGTGGTCGTGGAGGTCGGCGGCCAGATCAGCCACGCCATCATCGTCAGCCGGGAGCTGGGCCTTCCCTGCGTGGTCTCGGCCACCGGGGCGTGCCGGGCCATCCCGAACGGCGCCGTCGTCGAGGTGGACGGCGACAACGGAACGGTGACCGTGGTCAGCGTGCCCTCCCCGGCGGCCGGCTGAGCCGGGCGCCAGGCTGTCTGCGGAGGGGGAAGTGGGACGCCTGAGCGGACCCCGACTGGGCCGGCCGCCGGCATCGACGGCCGGTGACACCCGCCAGAGGATCATCGGCGTGGCCGCCGAGCTGTTCTCGGATCTGGGCTACGGGGTCACCACCAACAAGGACGTGGCGGTGGCGGCCGGGATATCGACCGGGGCGCTGTACTACTACTTCGCGTCGAAACTGGACATGTACGTGGCCGTCTTCCGGGAGCTGCAGGCGAGGGTGGATGTCCGCATGCGCCAGGTCATGGAGACCGAGACGACCTTCGGGGGCCGCCTGAGGGGGATCCTCGACGCCGCCCACGAGCTGAACGTGGAGGACCCCTCCATCGCCCGCTTCCAGGGGACGGCCCGCGTGGACCGGGAGCGCTACCCGGACCTGCGCAAGGCCATCCCCAACCCGCCCGGGGAAGGCGCCGGGCTGATGGGCCGCCTCATCGGCGACGGCATCGAGACCAGGGAGATCGACCCGGACCGGCGCCGGGAGGCAGAGGCCGTGGTACGGGTGATGTTCGTCGGTCTGGTCGCCTCCGTCTCCTCGGACCCCGAGGTGCACCGTTTGGCCATCGACGGCCTCAAGGCCCTGCTCGACGGCCATCTGATCAGGGGGCCGGGGCCCGCACCTCGTCCCGGATGACCCGGCGCAGCAGCTTGCCGGTCTCGTTGTAGGGCAACTCGGAGCGGAACTGGATGGTCTGCGGTGTCCGGGTGGAGCGCAGCCGGCCCCGCACCCAGGCCTGCAGCTCCTCGGCCGTGGCCGACGAGCCGGTCTCCAGCACGACAGCGGCGGCGACGGCCTCGCCCCATTCGGGGTCGGGCACGCCGACCACGGCGGCGTCCCGGACCGCCGGGTGGGCCAGCAGGACCTCCTCGATCTCGCCCGGGGACAGGTTCTCCCCGCCCCTGACGATGACGTCGTCCAGGCGGCCGTCGAGGTAGAGGAAGCCGGCGTCGTCCAGCCGGCCGGCGTCGCGGGTCGGGAACCAACCGTCGGCGTCGACCAGGCTGGCCCCCAGGTACTCGCCCGCCACCTGGTCGCCGCGTATCCACACCTCGCCCCGTCCGCCGGGCGGCACCGGTCGGCCGGCGTCGTCGCGGATGCTGATCTCCACCGACGGCAGGGGCCGGCCCACCGACCCCAGGCGGGCCCGCACCGACGGCTCGGTGCTGGACACCGCCTCCCGGTGGTCCTCCGGGGTCAGGATGGCCACCGTGGAGCTGGTCTCGGTCAGGCCGTAGGCGTTGACGAAGTCCACAGCGGGCCAGGTGGCCATGGCCCGCTCGATGGTCTCCACGGGCATGCGTCCACCGCCGTAGGAGAGGTGGCGCAGGGACGGCAACCCCTCCCCGGTCTGCTCGAGCACGTCGAGTATCCGGCCCAGCATGGTGGGCACGACCATGGCCTGGGTCACGCTCTCGGCACGCACGGCCCCGACCCAGGCGTGGGGATCGAATCCGGACAGGTACACCATGCGCCGACCGGAGTACAGCGACGACAGCACCGACGACACGCCGGCGATGTGGTACGGCGGCACGCTTATCAGCTGGGCCTCGTCCTCGCCGGCGCTGAAGAACTCGACGCTGGACATGATGTAGGAGACCAGGTGGCGGTGCCTGAGCACGGCGGCCTTCGGGGCCCCGGTGGTGCCGCTGGTGAAAAGCAGGACCGCCACCGACTCCCCGTCCACCCAGTCGAGTTCGCCGGCGTCGGGGGGTGCCGGTGCCAGCAGTTCGGCGGGGTCGACCACGCTGAGGCCGACCCCGGCGGGCACCCGCCCGGCGGACCCCGGGCCGGCCACCACCACGCCCGGGGCGATCCTCTCCAGGATGGCGGCCAGATGGCCGTCCTCGAGCCGGTAGTTGACCGGCACGAACGGGATCCCGGCCAGGGCCGCCCCGAAGAGGGCTACCGGCACGGCCTCGGAGTTGAGGTCTAGAAAGCCGGCGTACTCCGCGCCCGAGGCCCGGAACCGGGAGGCCGCCGCCCGGGCCGCGGCCAGCAGGGCGGATCCGGTCATCCCGCCCGGGCGCGAGCCCAGCACCACCCGGTCCCCTCCCCCGTCGGCGACCATCTCCAGGAGCAACCCCAGGTTCACGGGCGCGCCGTCCATCCCCGGGCACCGGTGCGGGCCGAGCCCGAAGGCGATGTGGGGGTTGGCCCCCCGCTCGGGGTAGAACTCGTCGGCACGGTCGAACTTCCTCGGATCTCGATTGGCAGAGATTATGCCAACGGAGACGACGTCCCCCTATTTCATCGGGCCCCCCGTGACCATTCGAATCATATTACTGGATTAGCATCGAGGCCAAGGTCCCCGGGTACGAGGAGGTACCAGTCCCATGAGCAGCGCCAGACCCCTGATCGACCTGTCGGGCCGGGTGGTGGTCGTCACCGGCGGTAACACCGGCATCGGCCTGGGCCTGGCCCGGGGGGTGGCACGGGCCGGTGGGGCGGTCGCCGTCTGGTCGCGGCGGGCCGACCGTAACGCCGGCGCCGTGGCCGAGCTGCAGGCGCTGGGCGCCCAGGCGGCCGGCTTCGAGTGCGACGTGACCGACGAGGCGCAGGTCGCCGGGAGCATGGCCGCCACGCTCGACCGCTTCGGCCGCCTGGACGGGCTGGCGGCCAACGCCGGCACCTCGGGTCGCCAGCCCTTCGTGGACATGGATCTGGGCGAGTGGCGGCACGTCATGCAGGTCAACCTGGAGGGGGCCTTCCTCGCCCTGCGGGAGGCGGCCCGGGTCCTGGTCCGCCAGGGTCACGGCGGGGCGCTGGTCGGGGTGTCCTCCACGTCTTCGGTGCACGGGGCCCCGGGGCAGGAGCACTACTCGGCCAGCAAGACCGCCATGCTGGGCATGATGCGCAGCCTGGCCGTGGAGCTGGCCCGCCACGGGGTCCGCTGCAATTCGCTGGTGCCGGGATGGACCGAGACCGAGCTGACCGCCCCGGCCCGCCAGCACGAGAAGTTCCTGACCAACACCACCAACCGGACGCCGGTCCGCCGCTGGGCCACCCCCCACGACTTCGAGGCGGTGGGAGCTTTCCTGCTCGACCCGAGCATCAGCTTCCACACCGGCGACTCGATCGTCGTCGACGGCGGCTACACCGTGTACTGAGAACCCACCCACCATCAATAACTATCATCATCATCATTTCTTGACATGTTGATGCCGGTGGTGTGTACTGGCCCGTAAACGCAGCCAACCGGATCAGGGGGATGAGGCCTTGGACAGCGAAGAGATCCTGCAGCGTCTGATGGATCGCCAGGCGGTGGAGGACGTGCTCTACCGCTACGCCTCGACCATCGACCAGAAGGACTACGCCAGGCTGCGGTCGGTGTTCACCGACGGGGCGGTGGCCCAATACGGTGAGGGTCCGGAGATGCACGGCGCCGACACCATCGTGGAGTGGATCAGGGAGATGTGCGTGACCCAGGGGTTCCAGCACCACCTGATCAACGTGTACCACGTGGACTTCGACGCCGACGGCGACGAGGCGCGCACGCTCACCTACCACACCTCCCACCAGATCCGCACCGCCGAGCCGGATACCGACACCCTGATCGTGGGCCGGTACCGCGACGTGGTGCGGCGCACCGGCGACGGCTGGAAGATCGTCGACAAGCGGATGGAGGTGGGCTGGATCGAGGAGCGCAGGTACCCCCAGTCGGCGGCCGCCGACAGGGAGCGGTCGCAGAGCCGGGCTGCGCAGGACCGGTCCGCAGCAAGCAGGTGACCACCCCTCCACCCGATGGGGCCTTCGACCACCGGGACCGCTGCGCCATCGCCGGTATCGGATCGACCGACTTCACCCGCGACTCGGGCCGCAGTGACCTGAGCCTGGCCACCGAGGCATGCCTGGCGGCCATCACCGACGCCGGCCTGTCACCCGCCGACATCGACGGGATCGTCCGCTGCGACTCCGATCTGGTCTGGCCCAACGACCTGGTGCAGTCGCTGGGCATGAAGGGACTGGACTTCTTCGGGCAGGCCGGACCGGGCGGGGTGGCGCCGTGCGCCATGGTGGGCCAGGCGGTGGCCGCCATCCTGTCGGGCATGGCCACCACCGTCCTGGTGTTCCGGTCGCTCAACGGGCGCTCCGGACGCCGCTACGGTCTCAGCCGGGTGGCGTCCGCCGAGGTGGGCGGCAGCAACAGCTACGACGAGTTCTTCGCCCCGTACGGTCTGCTCACCCCCGGCCAGATCTTCGCCCTGATGGCCCAGCGCCACATGATCGAGTTCGGCACGTCCGAGAAGGATCTGGGATCCATCGCCGTGGCCTGCCGGGCCCGGGCCAACGCCAACCCCCGGGCCCAGATGCACGCCCGGCCGCTCAGCATGGACGACTACCTCGGGTCGCGCATGATCTCCCGCCCGCTGCGGTTGTTCGACTTCTGCCTGGAGACCGACGGGGCGTGCGCGGTGGTCGTGACCAGTGCCGAACGGGCCCGGGACCTGGCCCAGACCCCGGCCCTGATCCGGGCGGTGGCCCAGGGCAGCCTGGCCGACCCGCAGCCGGGGATCCAGTTCCCGGTGCTCATGAGGGAAAGCACCACCACCCTGCCGGCCCGGCCCACCGCCGAGACCCTCTACCGGCGGGCCGGGATCGGCCCCTCGGATGTGGACGTGGCCCAGCTGTACGACTGCTTCACCATCACCGTGCTGATGCAGCTCGAGGACTACGGCTTCTGCAAGAAGGGCGAGGGGGGCTCCTACGCCAGCAGCGGCGAGATCGACCTGGGTGGCGCCACACCGATCAACACCGGAGGGGGCCACCTGTCCGAGGGCTACATCCACGGCATGAACCACATACTCGAAGGGGTACGCCAGATCCGCGGCACCTCCACCGGCCAGGTTCCCGGCGCGGAGGTGTGCCTGGTGACCTCCACCCCCCTGCCACCCGGCAGCGCCCTGATCCTGAGGCGGCCGTGACGGCGGGCGCCACCCCGGGCCGCCCCCGGCCGGTCAGCGACGACCGGGACACCAGAGGGTTCTGGGCCGCCGCCCGGGAGGGCCGCCTGGTCATCCGGGTGTGCGGGTCCTGTCACCAGGTGCTTCACATGCCCCGGGCCTACTGTCACCGCTGCGGCACCTGGTCCGAGGAGTGGCGGGAGGTCAGCGGGCGGGGGACGCTCTACTCGTGGACGACGGTCGAGCACCAGGTGCACCCGGCCTTCCCCGTCCCCTACACCGTCGTGCTGGTGGACCTGGACGACCTGCCGGGCACCCGGCTGGTGGGCCACCTGGAGGGAGCCCCGCACCTGGAGCCGAACCAGCCCATGGAGGCCTGGTTCGAGCAGCTCGAAGGGGGCACCGTCCTGCCGCAGTGGAGGCCGGTGGGCTGACCGCCGGCTACCGGAGCGGCCGGTTCAGCGCCACTCGATGAGCTCGTCGAAGCGCGACGGCCAGTTCTTCTTGTAGTACTCGTGCTGCGCCTGGAAGTGCTCGTGGGTGAGCCGGGCCGCCCGGGTCTCCTTGCCGGCCACGATGGCCCGGGCGATCAGGCTGTGCTCGGCCAGGATGTCCTCGTGGAGCTCCACCGGGTCCATGGTCGACACGATGTGGCTGGTGACGATGTGGGTGATGGCCCTGGTGACCAGGGACAGGACCCCGTTGGCGGCCAGGTCGTACACCGTCAGATGGAAGTCCCTGGTGAAGCTGTGGTAGGGCGCCCCCTCGACCGGCGGGCCGGCCGGGTTGACGAACGGAGCCAGGCGCTCCTCGCGCCCCGGGTTCCGGCAGGCCAGCTGGGCGCACAGCGGTTCGAGCAGCTCCTGGGTGGCGAAGATGTCTCCGTACTTCATCCCGCCCAGATGGAAGTACAGCGCAGCGGTGCGGCTCAGGTTCCGGGCATCGACCTTGCCGACCACCGGCCCGCCGCCCGGGCCGGGCCGGATGCTGATCAGCCCCTGGACCTCGAGCAGCCGCAGGGCCTCCCGCAGCGAGGCCCGGCTGACCCGGTACTGCTGGAGCATGGCGGTCTCCAGCGGCAGCTTGTCCCCGGCCATCAGGCCCCGGGCCACGATGTCGTGGACGATGTTGAGAGCGACGGTCTCGGAGGTCTTGATGACCCTGCGCTCCGAGTCGGGCGGGCCCGAGGACCCGGTGCCGCCGGCGTCCCACGCCGATCCCTCGCCGCTTCGAGACAGTGCCATCCCCCGGTCTAACGGCGGACGGTGCGGGCGGGGCGGATCAGCATGGACCCACTCTATTTGACGCATTCGGGATCGTCGGTCATCACCCCCGCCCTGCGCCCGGACGCCGACCTGGACAGCCCATCCGGAGTCTCTTATAATCATTTTAATATGATTCTCGTGGGCGGCGTCCGGCCGGACGGTCGGGCCGCCGCCGGTACGTGGCGCTCGTAAGGGGGGAACAGGAGTGACCGGATCTTCTACAGCGGTGCCCTTCTACGGCAGCGCCGACCGGACCCCGCGCCCGAGGGGCGGGCCCCTGGCCGGGCTGCGGGTGGCGGACTTCTGCTGGATGGGGGTGGGATCGGTCGCCACCAGGCTCCTGGCCGACTTCGGCGCCGAGGTGATCAAGATCGAGGACCGGGTCCGCGTCGACATGCCCCGGCGACTGCCGCTGTACAAGGACGCCGTGCGCAGCTTCGGGCAGGAGGTGACAGACCCGGATCCGAACAAGGGCGGCCTGTTCAACAACTACTCCCGCAACAAGCTCGGGGTCACCATCAACCTCCGCACCGAGCGGGGCCGCCGCCTGGCCGAGCAGCTCATCAGCGTCTCGTCCGTGGTCACGGAGAACTTCGCCCCCGGGGTGATGGAGAAGTGGGGGTTCACCTATGACCGCCTGCGCGAGCTGGTGCCCGACGTCATCTACGCCCGCATGAGCGGATACGGCCATTCCGGTCCCCACCAGCACTACCGCAGCTACGGCCCGGTGGTGCAGGCGGCCAGCGGGCTCTCCTACATCGCCGGGCTGCCCGGGCGGGAACCGTCGGGATGGGGCCTGTCGTACATGGACAACATGGCCGCCTACTACAACTCGGCAGCCATACTCATGGCCGTGTGGAACCGGCGGCGCACCGGCCAGGGCACCGAGATCGACGTGGCCGCGGTCGAGATCGGGGTGGGCCTGATCGGACCGGTCCTGCTGGACGTGACGGTCAACGGGCACACCACCCGGCGCCCGGACTACCCCACCGGCAACCGGCTGGAGCACCCCCACGCCGCCCCCCACGGGGTGTACCCCTGCGCCGGCGACGACCGGTGGGTCGCCATCGCCGTCTTCGACGACGAAGAATGGGCCGGCCTGACCAAGGCGCTCGACAATCCGGACTGGGCGGCGGACGAGCGCTTCTCCCACCAGGAGGGCCGCTACGCCCACCAGGATGTCCTGGACGGCCACATCGCGGCGTGGACCGGCGGGCGCGACCCCCACTCGGTCATGACCCTCCTGCAGTCGCACGGCGTGCGCTGCGGGGCGGTGCAGGACCCCCGCGACCTCAACGAGGTGGACCCGCAGCTGGCCCACCGGGGCACCTTCTTCGAGATGGACCACCCGGTGATCGGACCGGCCCGCTTCGAGGGCTTCCCGGCCCGGATGTCCGGCCGGGGACCCGACCACTGGAGGTCGGCCCCCCTGGTGGGAGAGGACAACGACCACGTGTTCGGACAGATCCTCGGCATGGAGGAGGCCGAGCTGTCCGAGCTCCGCGAGCAGGGGGTGATCTGAGATGGCCGTCGAAGCGGACGGGCGGCCCGGGCCGCCCCTGGGCCAGGGACTGCGGGTGGTGGAGGTAGCGGTGGACCCGGCCGGGGAGATGGCCGGCAAGGTCCTCGGCCAGTACGGTGCGGCGGTGGTGAAGGTGGAACCGCCGGGCGGCTCGCCGACCAGGCGGGTCGGCCCCTTCGCCGGCGGCCGGGAAGACCCCGACACCAGCCTCAACTTCTGGTACTACAACACCGGCAAGCGCAGCACGGTGCTGGACCTGCCCCGGGAACGCCCGGCCCTGGACCGGCTGCTCGGCGAAGCGGACGTGCTGATCACCTCGCTGCCGCGGTCGGGCCAGCGGCGGCTCGGTCTCGACCCGGCGGCCATCAGCGGTCAGTTCCCCCAGCTGGTGGTGTGCGCGCTCACGCCCTTCGGCCAGGACGGGCCCTGGTCCGAGTACGAGAACTCCGATCTGGTGGCCCTGGCCGCCGGCGGGCTGCTGAACAGCTGCGGCTACGACGACCATTCGATACCGCCCATCCGGCCGGCCGAGAACCAGGCCTACCACGTGGCCGCCAGTTTCGCCCACATATCCATCTTCCTGGCCCTGATCGAGCGGGAGCAGACCGGCCGGGGGCAGGTGATCGACCTGGCGGTGCACGACTCGGTGGCCATGAGCCCGGAGCTGGCCAACCCGTACTGGTTCTATCCCAAGGCGATCGTCAAGCGGCAGACCTGCCGCCACGCCCAGCCCACGCCCACCCAGCCGGCCATCTTCCCCACCCTCGACGGGCGCTACGTCTATTTCACCCTGATACTCGCCGACATCAAGCCCTGGGAGAGCCTGGTGGAGTGGATGGACAGCTTGGGGTTCG
This sequence comes from Acidimicrobiales bacterium, assembly GCA_035702985.1. Taxonomy (GTDB): domain Bacteria; phylum Actinomycetota; class Acidimicrobiia; order Acidimicrobiales; family Palsa-688; genus JAKAXG01. The sequence continues at coordinate 20,132 of DASSZD010000177.1, read as the reverse complement.
CCGCCGACCTGACCGACCCGGCATATCGTGAGCTGTCGCACCGCCAGGCCAACTTCCCGCACATCCAGCAGATGATCGAGGCCTTCTTCTTGATCCAGGACGCCGACACGATCTACCACGACGGCCAGGGCCGGGGCCTGCCGATCGCCGTGATCAACTCCCCCGACGACGTGCTGGCCGACGAGCACCTGCGGGCCCGCCGCTTCTTCGAGACGGTGGAGCACCCCGACGGGACGGTCGCCGAGTACCCGGGTCCGCCCATCCGCTTCTCGTCGAGCCCGTCGGTGCCCCCGGCGGCGGCCCCCCGGCTGGGCTCCTCCCCCGCCGGGGACCTGTGGTGACCGGCCCGGCAGCGGTGACCGAGGTGGCCGAGGTCCGGGCCGGCGAGGAGCTGCCCTGGGACCGTCTGGTCGCCTATCTGGGGTCCGAGCTGCCCGAGCTGCGGGGCGACTTCTCGGTCCAGCAGTTCCCTAACGGATCGGCAAACCTCACCTACCTGCTCCGCTTCGGGGCGCAGCAGGTGGTGCTGCGCCGGCCCCCCTTCGGCCGGATCGCCCCCGGGGCCCACGACATGCGCCGGGAGTACCGGGTGCTGTCCCGGCTCTGGCGGCCGTTCCCGCCGGCCCCCCGGGCCATGCACCTGTGCACCGATCCCGAGGTCATCGGCAGCGACTTCGTGATCATGGAGTACCGCCGGGGCGAGGTGCTCTGGGGGCGGCTGTCGCCGTCCATGGCCGGGCTGCCCGACGCCGCCCGCCGGGTGGGCCGGGCGGTGGTGGCCGCTCTGGCCCAGCTCCACCTGCTCGACCCGGCGGACTGCGACCTGGCCGACCTGGGCCGGCCGGACGGGTTCGTGGCCCGTCAGGTCGAGGGCTGGCACAAGCGCTGGGACCTGGTGGCCCCCCCGGAGGGGCACGGGCTCATGACCGAGGTGGCCGAGGCGCTGGCCGCCGGCCTGCCCTCCGCCCCGCGGGTGTCGATCCTGCACAACGACTTCAAGCTGGACAACTGCCAGTTCACGCCCGGGGACCCGGACCGGGTCAACGCCGTGTTCGACTGGGACATGGCCACCCTCGGCGACCCCCTGATCGACCTGGGCACCCTGTTGAACTACTGGCCCGACCCCAGCGACACCCCCGACGACCGTCCCATAACCCCCGACGGGCTGGACCGGATGGGCCTGCCCAGCCGCTCCGAGGTGGTCGACCAGTACGCCCGGGCGACCGGCCTGGATCTGTCCGCCATCCGCTGGTACGAGGCGTTCGCCTGCTTCAAGACGGCCGTGGTGGTCCAGCAGCTGTTCGCCAGGTGGCAGCGGGGGGAGAGCAGCGATCCCAGAATGGCCGATCGGGGCGCCTGGGTGGGGCCGATGTCCCGCCGGGCGGCCCGCATCCTCGGAGGAGACGACACCAGATGAACACTCCCGCGCAGTTCCCACTGGAGGGCCAGGTAGCCCTGGTCACCGGCGGCAGCCGGGGCCTCGGCCGGGTCATGGTCGACGCCTTCGCCGACGCCGGGGCCAACGTGGTCATCGCCAGCCGCAAACTGGACTCCTGCGAGGAGACGGCCGAACAGGTGGAGAAGCGGACCGGCCGCCGGTGCCTGCCCTACGCCTGCCATGTGGGTCACTGGGACGAGATCCCGGGCCTGGTCGACGCCGCCTACGGCGCCTTCGGCCGCCTGGACCTGGTCGTCAACAACGCCGGGATGTCCCCCCTCTACACCAGCCTCGAGGACATCAGCGAGGAGCTGTTCGACAAGACCATCGGCGTCAACCTGAAGGGGCCGTTCCGCCTGGGCGCCCTGGCCGGGGCCCGCATGAAGGCCGCCGGCGGCGGGTCGATCATCAACATCAGCAGCATCGCCGCCGTGCGGCCCACTCCCCACGAGCTGCCCTACGCGGCGGCCAAGTCCGGACTCCACGTGCTCACGACCGGACTGGCCCTGGCCTACGGGCCCGAGGTGCGGGTCAACACCATCATGGCCGGGCCGTTCCTGACCGACATCGCCAGCGGATGGGACATGGGGTCGTTCCAGGACAAGGCCCGGCACTTCCCGCTCCGGCGGGCCGGCCAGCCCGAGGAGATCGCCGGGGCGGCGCTGTACCTGGCCGGCCCGGCGGCGAGCTACACCACCGGAGCCCTGATCACGGTGGACGGCGGTAGCTCCATCGCCCGGCTGTGACCGCCGGGCCGGCGAACGAGAAAGGGAGACCAACGACCATGAAGCTCACCATCGACGAAGCGCTGTGCGCCGGGCACGGGCGCTGCTACACCCTCAGCCCGGCGCTGGTCCAGGCCGACGACGAGGGGTTCCCGGTGCAGCGGGGCCGGCCGGTGGACGTGCCGCCGGAACTGGAGGACGACGCCCGCAAGATCGTGGCCAACTGTCCGGAGGGGGCCATAAAGCTGTCCGAGGGCTGACCACCGCCCGACCCCCGGCCGGCCGGTCAGTCCAGGTGGTACAGCCGGGCGGCGTTGTCGTGGAGGATCCTGCGCAGAGCGTCGTCGGGGATGCCGCCCAGGCCCCCGGCGATGAAGTCCCGGGGCGACACGGCGGCGGTGGCCGGTCCGGGCGACATGCTGGTCGGATGGGGGAAGTCGCTCTCGTAGAGGATCCAGTCCGCCCCCAGGTGCTCGACGGCGGATCGCACCAGGTCGGTCTCGAACCAGAAGCACCCGTACATCTGGCGGACGAAGTACTCGCTCGGCAGTAGGTCGTACTCGGGGTGTTCCCTGGCCACCCCGCAGTTCTTCCACTGCCAGTCCAGGTGTTCCAGGGCGAAGGGTATCCATCCGATGCCGCTCTCCACCGACACGAACCGCAGGGAAGGGAACCGGTGGCACACCCCGCCGGTGATGAGGTTGGCGATCACCCTGACATTGGCCATACCGAACTGGACCCCGAAGCCGGCGTAGTTGGCGTGGCGCCCGGCGGGCTCGTAGGCGGCGTCGAAGATCGACATGTCCCCCGAGCCGATGTGGAAGTTGACCGACAGGCCGGCGTCCGAGACGCAGGCCCACAGGCGGTCCCAGTGCGGGTCGGCCAGCTTCGGCAACCCCCAGAACGCCGGTTCGCCGGTCATGATCACGCCTTTGTGGCCGGCGGCCGCGGCCCGGGAGATCTCCTGCTCGCACAGGTCGATGTCCCACATGGGCAGGGCCATGATGGGGATGTAGCGGCGGGGATCCACCGAGGCGTACTCGGCCAGGAAGTCGTTGTAGGCCCGCACGCAGGCCAGCATCAGGTCCGGGTCGCCCATGGTCAGCACCTTGCCGGCGCCGAAGCCGGCCACGTTCGGGTACAGCACCTGGGCCCATATGCCGTACTCGTCCATGAGCTTCAGGCGGGCGGCCGGGTCCCAGGTGGCCCGGTCCACGACCTCCAGGGACGGCGGATGGTCGGGGGGGTACTCGGTCCAACCGGCCTGGGCGGCCCCCGCACCGGCACCCACCCTGGTGTCGCCGAAGAACCAGGCGTCCTCCTGCATCTTGTCGTCCCACCTGACGTGAGGCACCAGGTCACCCCACCTCGACACCGGCAGGCGGGAGGTCCACAGGTCGTACGGCTCGATGACGTGGGTGTCGGTGTCGATGACCCGGAAAGCGTCGACGTCAGCCGGGAGCATGGGTCCCCCCTCTCGATGTTCGGGGGGCGGCAGGGGCGCCCGTCCGTCCCCCCGGCACCGGACGGGCTCGACCAGATTTACTGATGATGATTATACGCCGTACCGCCGGGGACGGTAACCGTCACCGAGGATCATGGCCCGCCCGCCCGGGGGGATGATGTCCTGCTTCACCGGTCAGTCCGACGACGGCAGCGGGCGGGCGGAGACCAGGGACATCGGAGCTCCGTGGCAGTGGAAGAGCCCGTCCCCCTTCTTCACGCACATGACCTCCGATCCGCATGCTTCGCACACATAGCGCTTTCCAACCTGGTTGGTCTCGGTCTGGTCGTCGGGCACCGGCTTTCACCTCCTGCTCGGCCCGGCGCCGTCGCGCCGGGCGGTGGCGGTCATTCCCCGGGCGGCGACTGGCGGCGCCGGCCGGCCTGCAACATGGCCGAGGGTTCACCCCTCGAGTACGGCGAGTCCCCGGGGGCGCCCCGCAGGATCACCGCCGCGGTGAGGTCCACGTCGGTGATGACCGCCACGCGTCCGCTGAGGCGACCCCCGGTCACTTGCGGGTGGCTCCCGGCGGGGTGAAGGTCACCTCCAGAGGCTGACCGCAGCAGGTGAGCTGGGGGTCCTCGGACTTGATGACGATGGCCTCCGAGCCGCAGGACCGGCACCTGAGGCGGGTTCCGCTGGGCTGTGGCATCCGTTCGGTCCTAACTGTTCTCGGCACGCTCATCGGCGTAGCAGTTCGAAGGTGGACCGGCGGTCAATCGGCGAAGCTGTTCCCCGGGCCCGAGTTCATGGTAACCATTAGCAGCGAACCCATCAAGGTGCGGCCGGCTTCAGTTCCACTCGATCATCCGGTCGAGCAGCCCGGGGGAGTTCCGGTTGGCGGTCTCGATGATGAGCTCCATGTGCTCGTAGGCGATGCGGCGGGCCTGGGCGCCGCGGCCGGCGCTTATGGCCTCCGTCAGGCGGTGGTGGTCATCCAGGAACCTGGGTTGGACCGCCGACAGCTCCACCTCGCTCAGCACCTGGCGCCGGAAGATGGACCCGAGGGAGCTGGCCATGGTCTTGAGCACCCCGTTGCGGCTCAACTCGTACACCGAGTCGTGGAACTCCGGGGCGGTCCTCCAGATGCGCTCGGAGTCCCCGCCGGCCCCATCGGCGGCCTGCAGGCAGGGTCCCAGCACCCCCATGACCATTTCCGGCTCGGCTCGCTCGGCGGCCAGCTCGGCCAGCCACGGGTCCAGTATCAGCATGGCCTCTGCCAGAACCTGGCGGGTGGCGCCGTCGAGGCGGAAGTACAGGGAGGCGGTCCGGCCCAGGTTGGTGGCGTCGACCGCCCCGACCACCGGGCCGCCACCGGGGCCGGGCTTCATGCTGACCAGGCCCTGCATCTCGAGTACCCGGAGCGCCTCCCGCAGCGAGGCGCGGCCCACCCGGTAGTGCTCCAGCATCACGGACTCGGGCGGCAGCAGGTCCCCGGGCTGGAGACCCCGGACCAGTATCTCCTCCACGATCTCGCGTGCCAGCAGCTCGGACCGCTTGACGTGGCGCAACTCCGGTCCGGGCACTTGCCTCGACCAGCCGGCCGGCTCCGGCTGCCCCTGGCGTTCGTACCGTTCCGACATGCACTTCCCCCACGGTCCACCCTGACGGGCCGGCTGGCGCGGATCCTAACCCCGCGACCGAAACAAGTCGAATGATTAGGCTGGAACCCGGCCGACGGGGGGCTCCGGGACCAGCCCCAGGGCCCGGGCCGCAGCGGCCAGCGAGGCTCGCTTGGCCTCCAGGTCGGAGCCGGGCGGCCAGACCCGGTCGGCCCACACCAGCACGTGGTCCCAGCCGGCCGCCCGGTAGCGCTCCACCGCGTCCGGGTCGGCGCCCCCCACCCGGGCGAACAGCCGGAACGGGCCGCCCGGCCCCATCTCGGCCCGGTAGGCCAGGACCCGCTCCCGCAGCCGGCAGGCCTCGTCGAGCTCGGGGGTCCCCGACGCGAACCACCCGTCGCCGAGGCGGGCCGCCCGGCGCAGGGCCGGATCGGAGTTGCCGCCCATGATCACCGGGACGTGCACGGGCTGCTCGCACAGCTGCAGCCGCTCCAACTGGAAGAACTCCCCCCGGTGGACGAACGGGCCGCCCCCCCACGCCGCCCGCATGATCTGCAGGCTCTCGGCCAGCCGGCGACCCCGGGAGTCGTACGGCGCGCCCAGCGCTTCGAACTCCTCGCGCAGCCAGCCTGCGCCGACTCCGAGCACCAGCCGGCCGGCGCTCAGGCCGTGCAGGGTGTGCACCATGCGGGCCGCCAACAGGGGCGGCCGCAGCGGCACCAGCAGGATCCCGGTGGCCAGGGTGATACGCCGGGTCACGGCGGCGCAGGCGGCCAGCGCCACCAGCGGGTCGAGCAGCTTCGTGGCCGGATCCACGATGGGCTGGCGGTGTGGCCGCCGGGCCGCGGTGCGGGTGCCGGTCGTGGGATGCTCACTCGAGTAGCCGACCGGCAGGACCACGTGCTCGCCCAGCCAGAGAGAGGCGAACCCGGCGTCCTCGGCGGCCCGGGCCAGGTCCACCAGGTCGCCGGCGTCGATGTTGTAGACCGAGAGGCCGACCTGCATCAGTCGGTTTCGAAATCCCAGGACACGGCTCCACCCTCTCCAGGCCGACGGCGGTCAACCTACCGAGCGGGCCCCCCGCCGTCAAGGGTTTCCTTATGATGATTCGGTGGTATTGGGGCGGCGGTCAGACGATCTGGTCGACCAGGCCCCACGCCAGGGCGGTGGCGGCGTCGACCGGCCGGGCGGTCAGGGCCATCCAGGCGGTGCGCTCCCGGCCGATCCTGCGGGGGATGGAGGCGGTCCCGCCGGCGCCGGGGATGAGCCCCATCCCCACCTCGGGCAGGGCCATGTAGGTGTCCCGGTCGGCGAGGACCCGGCCGGCCAGGGCCGGGAGCTCTATCCCGGCGCCTATGCACGCGCCGTGCAGGTGGGCGACGGTCCGGGGCCCGAGCCGGCCGAGCAGGCGGGCGGCGCTGCGGGCCGTCCGGATGATGTGGGCCGTCGGGGCGTCGGGCCCGGTCCCGAACTCGTCCAGGTCCCCGCCGCTGCAGAACGCCGGGCCCCGGCCCCGCAGCTCGACGACCTGTACCCCGGCGTCCCCGCACGCCTCCGCCAGGGCGGCGCACAGCCCGTCGCGCATGGACGCGCTGTAGGCGTTGCGGACGTGGGGGCGGTCGAGGGTGATGGTCAGCGTGGCCCCGTGGCGGCTGGTGGTCACCGCCGGCCCGGGGTCGGGCCGCCGGGCCACCGGCGGGCGGTCACGCCGCCAGCGGGCGTGCTCCGGCCCGGCCCGGAGGCTGGAGTAGGCGAGCGACTCGGTCAGGAGGTCGTGCTCGATCGAGGCACTCCCGGCTCTCAACACCTGCACCAGGGTGACCGAGGCGGTCGGGAAGGCGTGCACCTGCTGCTCGATCCGGGCCAGGTCGCCGTCCGATCCGGCCGCCACGTCCAGGCCGGCGCCGTGGGGTCCCAACGCCACCGTCACGCTCGGCAGGAGCGGCGGGACGGTGAGGCCGGAGTGCGGGCCGGGGTCGTCGACGAGGATCAGGGGGCAACCCTCCAGCGACCCCAGGGCCTCGACCGAGCCGCGGTCGATCCCCTCGAACAGGTCGGACGCCTCGCTGGTGGTCAGGACCACCCTCGACGTGGCGGGCACGGCCGCAGCGTAACGTCTAGCCGATGGCGGCCGACAGGTGGGCTGAATCGGGGGCCATGGCCCTCACCGGCTGGCCCGACGGTCCCCCCCTCCACCCGGGCCGGGCCATCCCGGCCCGCCTCGACCGGCTGGTCTGCGCGATCTCCCGGGCCGGCGGTCCGGCGGTGGACTGGGGCCCGCTGGTGTCGGGCCGGGCGGCCATCCTCGGGTTGCGCCGGCAGGGCCGGGTGTCGGCCAACGGGTCGTGCCGCCTGCTCCGGGCCCGTGACGGCTGGGTGGCGCTCAACATGGCCCGCCCTACCGACTGGGACATGGTCCCGGCCCTCATCGGCGGGCCGGCCGGGGGGTGGGACGCCCTGGAGGACTCCGTGGCGGCGCGCCGGGCCGACGAGTTCGTCTCGTGGGCCCGCACCCTGGCCCTGCCGGCGGCGGTGGTCGGCGAGCGGCGGGCGGCGGAGCCGCCCTGGACCGCCGCCGCGGTGTGGCCCCGGGCGGACCGGGGCCGGCCGCTGGAGGCGATGGTGGTGGTGGACCTCTCGGCCCTGTGGGCCGGCCCGCTGACGGCCCGTCTCCTGGGCGCGGCCGGCGCCGAGGTGGTCAAAGTGGAGAGCGTGTCGCGCCCCGACACCGCCCGGTCGACGCCGGGCTTCTACGGCTGGCTCCACCCCGCCGATCAGCAGGTGGTGCCCCTGGACTTCTCCAGCCCCGACGGGCGGGCCCGGTTGAAGCGCACCCTGGAGCGGGCGGACGTGGTGATCGAGGCCTCCCGGCCCCGCGCCCTGGAGCAGTTGGGGGCGGCTCCGGCGGACCTGGCCGGCCGCCCGGGCCGGGTGTGGTTGAGCATCACCGGCCACGGCCGGTCCTCCCCCTACCGGGACCGGGTGGCGTTCGGCGACGACGCGGCCGCCGCCGGCGGCCTGGTCGCCTGGGACGGGGCCGGCTCCCCGGTGTTCTGCGCCGACGCCATCGCCGATCCCATCACCGGGTTGTTCGGGGCCCTGGCCGTCCTGCACGCCGTCCGGGACGGCGGGGGCGTGCTCATCGACCTGCCCATGGCCGGCTGCGCGGCGGCGGTGGCGGCTGCCGAGGGGCGGGGCCCGGCCCCTGCCGCCCGGCCGGTCGCCGGCGGCTGGGCCGTCGGGACCACGGAGGTGCGCCAGCCCCGGACCCCCCCGCCGCTGCCGTGAGCGTGCTGGTGCGGGGCGGCCACGTGGCCGGACGGGGCCGGGCGGACGTCCGGGTCGACGCCGGCATCATCACCGAGGTGGCCGACAGCCTCTCCCGCCTCCCCGGGGAGGAGGTCATCGAGGCGGCCGGCGGAGAGGTGCTGCCGGGGCTGCACGATCACCACGTCCATCTGCGGGCCTGGGCGGCCGCCGCCGGCTCGGTCCAGGCGGGGCCCCCGGCGGTGCGGGACCGCACCGGGTTGGCCCGGGCCCTGACCGCCGGGCCCCCCGGCCGCTGGGTGAGGGCGGTCGGCTACCACCAGTCGGTGGCCGGCCCGCTGGACCGGTGGGAGCTCGACCGGTTGTGCCCGGACCGGCCGGTCCGGGTGCAGCACCGCAGCGGCGCCCTGTGGGTCCTCAACTCCGCCGCCCTCGAGCGGCTGGGCCTCGACCGGTCGGCGCCCCCCGGGGTGGAGCGGGGATCCGGCGGCGAGCCCACCGGGAGGATCTGGAGGGAGGACGAATGGCTGCGGGACCGGGTGCCCCGGGTGGCCGCCGACCTGGGCCGGGTCAGCCGGTTGGCGGCGGCACGGGGGGTGACCGGGTTCACCGACGCCACTCCCGGCCTGACCGCCGACGCCGTCGGCGAGCTGCGCGCCGCCGTCGAGTCGGGGCGGGTGGGCCAGCGGCTGTGCGTCATGGCCCCCCTCGGGGCGGACACCGGGGGGTCGGCCCGGTTCTCGATCGGCCCGGTCAAGGTGATCCTCGACGACACCCGCCTGCCCGGGCTCGGGGAGCTGGCCTCGACCGTCCGGGCCGCCCATGACACCGGTCGCCGGGTGGCGGTGCACTGCGTGACCTACGTGCAGGCCGCCCTGACCCTGGCTGCCATCGCCGACGCCGGCCCCCGACCGGGTGACCGGATCGAGCACGGGGCCCTGCTCGGGCCGGACATGATCGCCGAGGCCCGCCGGCTGGGCGTCACGGTGGTGACCCAGCCCGGGTTCGTCCGGGAGCGGGGCGACCGGTACCTGAGCGATGTGGACCCCGCCGACATGGAGGACCTGTGGCGCCTGGCCTCCCTGCTGCGGGCCGGCGTGGGGGTGGCGGCCGGGACCGACAGCCCGTTCGGGCCGGCCGACCCGTGGGTGGCCGTCCGGGCGGCCACCGACCGCCTGACCGGCGACGGGGTGCCACTGGGGACCGACGAGTCGGTTCCGGCCGGTACCGCCGTGCAGCTCTGGCACGGCAGCGCCACCGAGCCCACCCGGCCCCGGACCATACGGGCGGGAGCGGTCGCCGACCTGTGCATCCTGGCCGAGCCCCTCGGCACGGGCCTCTCCCGCCTGCCGGAGGTCACGGCCACCATGGTGGCCGGCCGCCGGCTCGACCTGGCCTGAGGCCGGCCGGGACGGCGGTCAGGCCAGCGCCAGGAACAGCTTCTCGAGGGTGCCCACCGGCTCGGGGTCGCTCTCGTCCGAATCCGGGTGCTGAATGCAGTAGGTGAGGCCTCCGGCCACCAGCCTGAAGCCGGCCCGGTCCAGGGCCTTGGACACGGCCGCGAGTTGGGTGAGGACGTCACGGCAGTCCCGCCCGTCGGCGAGCATCTTCTCCACGCCTTCCACCTGTCCCGCGATGCGACGCAGGCGCTTGCGCACGTCGTCGATCAGCTCCGGCGGCAGCTCCACTGTGTCCTCCTTAGCTACCCGTTCCCCCCAGGTTACCCCCGGGGGTACGGATCGGGGGTGGGGTTGCGGCCCGGGCCGGCCCGTTCACTGCCCGCCCCCCAGCTCCGCTACGGCCTTCCGGACCCGGGGGGCGACCTCCCCGATCAGCTCGGCCATGGCCGGATCGGCGAAGAACTGCTGCATCACCGTGGGATCCATGGCTTCGATCACGGTGTCCTCCCCGGAGCGGCGGACCACCACGTTGCAGGGCAGGAACACCCCCACGCCCGGGTCAGCGGCCAGCGCCCGGCCGGCGAAGGCCGGGTTGCAGGCCCCCAGGATCACGTAGGGCTCGGTCTCGGCGCCGATCTTCTCCCGCAGCGTGGCCTGGATGTCGATCTCGGTGAGCACGCCGAAGCCCTGGTCCTTGAACGCCTCCTTGGTGCGGGCGACAGCCTCCTCGAAGCCGAGGTGGGTCGTGGCGGTGAAGCTGTAGGTCATTGGATCCTCTCTTTTTCCCGGGTGGCGGTGACAAGCGTGTCGAGGGCGGTGCCGTTGGGGGTGGGCCGCTCCACGGTTTCGGCCCGGACCGGGGTGAGGCCGGCACCGGCCAGTATCTGCCCTATCGCCTCGGGCCGGTAGAGCAGGTCGGGGTCCTGCGGACCGCCCACTCCCCCGTCCAGGTTGGTGACGTCGTGGCCGACGACCACCACCCGGCCGCCCGGGGCCAGGGCGTCGGGAATCCGGGCCAGCACCGGGGCCAGCTCGTCGGGGCGCAGGTGCAGGTAGGCGACGACCACCAGGTCGTAGGCCCCCGGCGGCGGGGTCCAGTGCGTGACGTCGGCCGTGACCCATTCGACCCGGTCCCCCACCCCGGCCTGGTCGGCCAGGCGGCGGCCCTTCCCGAGGCCGACCTCGGAGAAGTCGACAGCGGTGACCCGCCATCCCCGGCCGGCCAGCCACACCGAGTTGCGCCCCTCGCCGGCCGCCAGGTCCAGCGCCCGGCCCGGGGGCAGGGACCGGCACTCCTCCTCCACGAACCGGTTGGGCTCGGCGGCCCAGACCAGTTCAGCGACGCGGTAACGGTCGTCCCACTCCTTGGCATCCATTCCCATCTCCTGTCAGTGCGAGAAGCGCACGTGGGGTACCACCCGATCCAACCAGGCCGGGCGGTGCCAGGCCCAGTGGTGACCCAGGCGCAGGATCACCGGCAGCAGCACCATACGCACCACCAGGGCGTCGAGGGCCACGGCCACGGCCAGGATCACCCCCATCTCCTTGGGGGCGAGCGGCCCCGACAGGGCGAAGGTGAGGAACACCGCGATCATCACCGCGGCGGCCGACACCACCACCCGCCCGGAGGTGCGCACCGACCCGACCATGGCGTGTTCCGGGTCGGCGTGGGTCTCGTAGCGCTCCTTGGCGGCCGACAGCAGGAACAGGGTGTAGTCCATGGCCACCCCGAACACCATGGCCCCGAAGAACAGCGGCCCCCAGGCGTCCACGAACCCCTGCGGGGTGAAGTTCAGCAGGCTGGACAGGTGACCGTCCTGGAATATGAGCCGGGCCACGCCGAAGGCGCCGGCCACCGACAGGGCGGTGACCACCACCCCGGCCAGGGCCAGGAGGGGGGCGCCCAGGGCCACGAGCAGCAGCAGGAAGCCCACCCCGGCCAGCACCCCGAACACCAGGGCGGTGCGCGACGAGAGGGCCTTCTGGAGGTCGTGGTTCTCGGCCGCCGCCCCCCCGACCAGGCTGCCGGCGGGCAGGGCGTGGCGGATGCGTTCGATGGTGGCCCCGGTGGCCGGCGCCGACGGCCCGGTGGTGGGCACCACCTGGTCCAGCGTCCATCCGGCGTTCGACCCCGCCGGCATGGCCGCCGCCACGCCCGGGGTGTGCTCCAGGGTGGCCAGGGCGGCCGCCTGCTGGTCGGAGTGCACGAGCACCTGCAGCGTTCCGGGCGCCCCGGGCCCGAAGGCCGAGGTCACCTGGTTGTAGCCCATCCGGGCGTTGGCCGACGCCGGGATGATGGTGATGGACGGCATGGAGGTGCGCAGCCCGATCACCGGGACGGCGGCCATGGCCAGCACGACCAGGGCGGCCAGGCCGGAGACCACCGGGTGGCGCCACAGGGCCTGCCCCCACTGGTGGAGGCGCTCCTCCAGACGATGTCCGTGCAGATGCACCGGCTCCTGCCCGTCCCGGGCGCCCCTCCGGCGGAGGCGGACCCGTCCGGCGTCCACCCTGGTGCCGAGCTTGCCGAGAACGGCGGGCAGCAGCGTGAGGGTGGCGGCCAGCACGGCCAGCACCGACAGCATGATGCCGAGCGCCATGGACCGGAACGCCGGGCTGGGCACCAGCAGGATGGCCGCCAGCGAGGCCAGGACGGTCACGGCGGAGAACGCCACGGCCTTCCCGGCGGTGGCCATGGTCTCGGCCACCGCGGCCACCGCCGCCTGACGGTCGCCGGGCTGGGCCCCCCGCCGGTGCAGGGCGGCCCGGAACCGGACCACCAGGAACAGGGCGTAGTCGATGCCCAGGGCCAGGGCGAACATGAGGGCGAAGTTGAGGGCCCAGATGGACACCGGGGCCACCTTGTCGGCCAGCACCAGGGCCCCGGCCGCCACCAGCAGCCCGGCCATGGTGAGCATCAGAGGGAGCCCGGCGGCCACCAGGCTGCCGAAGGCGATCACCAGGATGGCCATGGTGACCGGCCACGACAGCATCTCCGATCGCATCATGGCCGAGTGGTTGGCGCTGTTGAAGTTGGCCCACAGGGCGCTGTCGCCGGTGAGGGTCACCGAGACCGCGGACGTCCCGAGCCGGTTCAGGGGCTGGGCCAGCGCCTCGGCCGCCTTGACCATGGCGTTCGGATCGGCGGCCGCCCCGGCGGTCACGATGCCGGTGCGCCCGTCAGCCGACAACGACATGCCCGGCTGGGGTGGCACCACGGTGGACACCCGGGGATCGGCCTTCAGCCTCTGGGTGACCTCCGCCACGACGGCCCGGGCGGCGGGGTCGGCGGAGATCGGGGCCCGGTGGTCGACCACCACGACCTGCAGGGCGCTGGATCCGAGGCCGGCGAAGTCCTTCTGGATGAGGTTGCGGGCCGCCACCGACTGGCTGGTGGAGTCCTGCCATCCCGCTCCGGCCAGGGACGACTGCACCGCCGGGGCGAAGAAACCGAACCCGACCAGCACCACCATCCAGGCCACCAGGACGGCGCGCATGTGGGTGGCGGTCCAGGTCCCCAGGCGGGCCAGGGCGCCCGGCGGCGGGGACGCGGGGCCGGGGTGGTTGGCGGGCACGGGATCTGCTGTGACGGTCACGGGGCTCCTCCGGTAGATTCCAGCTATACCCCAGGGGGTACCAGTCCAGTATGGCACATGTCGGCCTTATACCGGGGGGGGTATCCGGCAGTCGTGCCCTGAGCGGGGACCGGCCGGCTGGCCATACTGGTGGGGTGCCTGTGGATCGCCGGAGCGCGGTGCCGTTGTGGAGCCAGGTTCTCGACGAGCTGCGGGCGGGTCTGTCGGCCGGCGAGTTCAGCGACGCCTTCCCCACCGAGATGGAACTGACGGCGCGCTACCAGGTCAGCCGCCAGACGGTGAGGGAGGCGCTGCGCCGGCTCCAGGCGGAGGGCTTGATCGAGCGGGGCCGGGGCCGGGGGACGATGGTCCGCCAGCGGTCCGTCGAGCAGCAGCTGGGCACCCTGTACAGCCTGTACCGGTCGGCCGAGGAGCAGGGTTTCGTGCAGGAGAGCGTGGTGCGCTTCCTGGAGCTGCGCCGCAACCCGGAGGCGGCGGGGATGCTCGGGGGCGACCCGGACGACCCGCTGGTGTACCTGGAGCGGGTGAGGCTGATCGACGGGCGCCCGGTGGTGCTGGACTGCTCGTGGCTGCCCGCCCGCCTGGCGTCGCCGCTGCTCGACGCCGACTTCCACCGCACCGCCCTGTACCGGGAGATGGAGGCCCGTTGCGGCCTGCGCCCCGACGCCGGCTGGGAACGGGTCACCCCGGTGCTGCCCACCCCCGAGCAGCGGGAGCTGCTGCAGCTGCGGGCCCGCACCCCGGTGTACGCGGTGGAACGGCTGGCCTGCCAGGGCCTGGTGCCGGTGGAGTGGCGGCACGGGGTGATCCGGGCCGACCGGTTCCGTTTCGTGGCCCGCTGGGGCGAGGGCCGGGTGGACGCCGCGTTCGAGCCGCCGCCGGGACGCCGCGCCGGGCGGCTGGCGCCGGGATCCGACCGGCCGGCCGATCAGGTCTGGGCGGGCAGCCTGGCCGAATAGATGGAGTACCCGTCCACGTGGCGGGCTATGGCGGTGGCGGCGAACGTGGCGGCGGCTATGGGCACCATCAGGCCGAAACCGCTGTGGGTCAGTTCCAGGATCAGCACCAGGCCGGTGAGCGGCGCCTGGATGGACGCCCCCAGCATGGCTGCGGCCGCCACCAGGGCGTAGGCGCCGGTCGGCACGCCGGGCCACAACATGGACCAGGCGACACCGGTGAAGGCCCCGAACATGGCCCCGGTGCTCATGAACGGGGTGAGCAGGCCTCCTGACGCCCCGCCGCCCAGGCACAGGGCCGTGACCAGGGGCTTGAGGGCGAACAGCGCCAGGAACAGGAGCAGGGTGCCCTGCCCCAGGAACGCCCGGTGGGCCATGTCCTTCCCGTTGCCGAACAGCGCCGGGTAGGCGATCCCCACCACCCCGAGGACGGTGAAAGCCACCAGCGGGCCGGCTATCGCCAGCCGGCCCCCGATCCGGTGGTGGGACACCCAGCCGATCAGGCGGATGTATCCCGAGGCGACCAGGCCGATCAGCGGGGCGGCCAAAGCGGTCCACACGATGAGCGCAGCGCCGAAGTGGTAGTCCGGGATGGACACGTAGGTGGCGTGCTGGGGCAGGTAGATCCATCCCACGGCAGTGGCGATCCAGGTGCAGGCCACCGCCGGCAGGACCACCGGCAGGGTGACGGAGCCCATCAGCAGCTCGGCGGTGAACAGCGCCCCGGCGAGCGGGACGTTGTAGACGGCCGCCAGGCCGGCCCCGGCGCCGCACGCCACCAGCAGCCGCCGCTGGGCCACGTTGAGCCCCAGCCACCCGGCGGCCACGCTGCCCGAGACCCCGCCCATGAGCTTGGGGGCGGACTCCCGCCCGATGGAAGCGCCCATGCCGATGACCACCTCGGAGATGATCCCCGTCGCCAGGCTGCGACGGGCCGACAGCCGCCCGTCGCCGGCCCATATGACCTCGTCCACCTCGGACTTCTCCCCTTTGGTGAACCGGCGCACCAGGAACCAGGCCGGACCGGCGGCGGCGCCGGCGATCACCAGGGACAGGACCCGGCGGGCGGCGCTGGCGTTCTCCACGTGGCTCTGGTAGTCGCCCGGACCGGTCCCGAAGGCCAGATGCTCGAACCCGAACAGCACGATCATCATCACGACCCCGAACAGCCCGGTTCCGATCCCGGTGAGGACCAGGGCGGCCCAGAACCGGGTGGTCAGCCGGGCGTCGCCCTCGTCGGTGTTGTTGGGCTGCTCGGTGGCGCCCCGCCCCGACGGGAGCCGTCGCGGTATGAGCGGCGCCGGGACCCGGACCCGGTGGTGTCCGGGTCCCGGGCCGTTGTCGGCGCGGCCTGTCACGAATCGATACGGTACGCCCTGCGCTTCGGCTTCACCGGACGCATGAGGAACTCGGGGCGGCGCTGGCCGTCCGGTCCGGTGGTGGCCCGGGCCAGGGCCAGCCATTCCCGGTACACCTGGCGGCTGCGGCGCCGGTCGACGTACACGTCGCCGTAGCGGTCCCCGGCCCGGACGGGTGACAGTTCGATCTTCTGCAGCCAGCAGTTCATGCCCGACAGCGGGTCGGGCTGGACCCCGAAGGCCAGGTTCTGGTGCACCCCGGGGTCGGTCCAGAAGATCCGCTCCGAATCGGGATCGCCGGACTTGAACGGCTCGACCCCGCTCCGGTAGCGCAGCAGCCACGAGTCCGGCCCGTCGGGGTGGGTGAGGTCCACCTGGCCGGTGACCCAGCGGCTGCCGTCGTCGTCGTGGAGGCGCCAGCGGCCCATGTGGTGGCTGAGGGCGCACACCCCGGGCCGGATGGCCTCGGTGACCCACACCCGCACCACGAAGTACCCGATGGTGGTGACGACCCTGGTCAGGTCGCCGGTGGCGAGGTGGTGGCGGGCGGCGTCGTCGGGGTTCAGCCACAGGGGGTGGCTGTTGGCGATCTCGTTGAGGTACTTGGCGTTGCCGGACCGGGTGTGGATCAGCACCGGCAGGCGGAAGGTGGGCACCAGGACCAGCTGCCCGGCTTCGACATCGATGCGCCGGCGGGACACATGGGACTCGATGTAGCCGGGCGTGGCGTGCTCGGGCCAGCCCCAGTCGCGCACCGACGTGGAGTAGATCTCCAGCCGGCGCGACGGGGTGGGGAAACCGAACGTCACCGTGCCGTCCTCGTGGCGCACGCCGACCGAGCCGGCCTCGCCGACCAGCGGCGGCTCGTCGTCGGGGCCGGTCGGGCGGCGCATCACGCCGTTGTGGTCGGGCTCGGTACCCTCCAGCTCCGAGGCGTCGAGCGGCCGCTCGTCGAGGCGGTAGACCGCGTCCCCGACGCTGACCGCCCCGAACTTGCGCATGTACTCCAGGCAGCTCAGCCCGGCCCGGGCGGCCTTCTCCGGCAGGCCCGGGACCTGGTTCTCGAACATCCAGCGGTAGTACTCGTCGACGGTGATCTTCTCCCCCGGCCGGTACGGCGACTCGAAGTGGGGCCGGATGCCCAGCGCCCCGTCCGGGTCGATGCGCCACGACAGGTCGAACCAGAACTCGTTCTCCTCCCACACCTCGCCCGGGTTGGCGTCGCGGGTGTCGGCGACCTGGCGGCCCATCTTCTGCATGGCCACCCGCCGGACCGGCTGGCGGAAGCTGAGCCACTTCCCGGCGTGGGTCTCGTACGACATGGTGTCGTGGCGCTCCGGGGCGTGGCCCATGGGCAGGACGTAGTCGGCGAAGGTGGCGGTCTCGGACCAGGTCGGGGTCAGGGCCACGTGCAGGCCGACCTTCTCGGTGTCGGTGAGGGCGTCGAGCCAGCTGAACCCGTCCGGGGCGGTCCAGATGGGGTTCCACACCCGGGAGAAGTACACCTCCACCCGGCCCCGGCCCTCCTCCAGGAAGTGGGGCAGGAGGATGGACATCTCGTTGGTGGCCAGCGGGTACTCCGCCGGCCAGGTCAGCTCGTTCCAGTGGTCGTGGCCCTCCGGCGGGTTGGGGCCCTTGGGGATGAACTTGTCCCACCCGTTGGGGCTGGTGCCGCCCACGGTGCCGATGCTTCCGGTGAGGGCCAGCACGAACCACAGGGACCGGGCCACCTGCCAGCCACCCAGGTTGCCGGCGCACGCCGAGCGCCACACATGGGCCGACAGCCGGTGGTCGCAGCCGGCGACCAGGCGGGCCAGCTCCTCGACCTGGCCGACGTCGATCTGGGCTTCGGACGCAGCGAACTCGAAGGTGAAGCGGGCGTAGTCGGCCTCCAGGCGGTCGAGGAAGGCGTCGAAGTCGCCGGCCGGGGCGTCGGGGTGGACGTTGGCCATGTACTCCTTCCAGTTCATCCACCGCCGCATGTACTCCCGGTCGATCTGGCGGGTGCGCAGCAGGTACGACGCCACGGCCAGCAGGATGGCCGCCTCCGAGCCGGGCCACGGCGACATCCACAGGTCGGCCTGGGCGGCGGTGTTGGACAGGCGGGGATCGAGCACCACCATCTTGGCGCCGCCCAGCTTGGCCTCCATGATCCGCTGGGCGTGCGGGTTGAAGTAGTGGCCGGTCTCCAGGTGGCTGGACAGCAGCAGGATGACCTTGGCGTTGGCGTGGTCGGGACTGGGCCGGTCGTAGCCGGTCCACAGGGTCATCCCGAACCGGGCCCCCGACGAGCACACGTTGGTGTGGCTGTTGTGACCGTCCACCCCCCAGGCGGCCAGGAACCGCTCCGCGAAGCCGTCCTCGCCGGGTCGGCCCACGTGGTACATGACCTCCTCGGGCCGCCCCTCGGAGATGGAGCGGCGGATACGACCGGCGATGTCGTCGAGGGCCTGGTCCCACGAGACCCGCTCCCACTCCCCGCTGCCGCGGGGCCCCACCCGCCGGAGCGGGTACAGGATCCGCTCGGGATCGTCGATCTGGTTGACGGTGGCCGGCCCCTTGGCGCAGTTGCGGCCCCGGGAGCCGGGGTGGGCCGGGTTGCCCTCCAGCTTGCGGATCGACAGGTCGGACTTGTCCACGTAGGCCAGCAGCCCGCACCCGGACTCGCAGTTGAAACACGTGGTGGGCACCAGCATGTACTCGTGGGCCACCTTGCGGGGGTGGGCCCGGGCGTCGTGCTCCACGTGGTGGTCCCAGTTCTCCACCGGCGGGAAGTTGGCCAGCCCCTCGTGGCGGCGGGCGCCGGGCAGCTCCACCGCGGCCAGGCCGGGGCCCTGGTCGGCTCGGGGGGTCCGGTCCTCGCTCATGGTGGTCTCCTCGATGATCGGGTCGTTCATGACAGCGGCACGTCCTGGCCGGCCCGGACGAAGACCGACTCGTACGCCAGCAGCGAGACCTGGCCCAGCAGGCCCCCGACGGCGGCCCGGCGCAGCTTGCGCCCCTTGATCCCGGGCACGGCCAGGCTGGCGGCCAGCCCGCCCAGCCCGACCGCCCCGGCCCAGAACAGCTTGCGGTACCGGCCCCGGGTGACCATGTGGGCGGCGGTGGCGGCCTGCCTGGTCTCGTGGCGGGTGCCGTACTCGAGGGCCAGGGAGGCGCCGTTGGCGGCCGACGCGGCCACGAAGGTGCCGGCCAGGGCCCTGGTCACCTGGACCGGGCCGCCGGTCAGCGCGGCCACGGCCAGCAGCACCCCGGAGCCGGCCTGCACCGCCTGCACCAGCAGGTGCGGCAGCAGCATCTTGGACTGCCACAGGTCCCGGCCCTCGGCCTGACCGAACAGGAAGGCGGTGTAGCCGGCGGCGGCCGCCCCCGACGGGATGGCGGCCCAGCGCAGGACCCCCAGGGCCCGGGCGAACCCGGCCGGGCCGAGCAGCCCCACGGACTCGGCCACCGCGGCGGCCAGCCAACCCCCCGACACCGCGGCGTAGCCGGCCAGGCACACCGACCCCCAGAACAGCCACGAGGTCGGATTGGGCTTGGTGAAGATGTAGATGAACCGCTCCGGGCGCTTCAGGTCCCAGACCAGCAGACCCCCGGTCAGGGCGGTGCCGCCCACCCCGATGGCCGGGGCGGCCAGGCGCAGCACCCCGGCCGGCGGCACCCCGGCCAGCAGCGCCCCGGAGGTCACCATGAGCGCCCCCGCCCCCACCCCCTTGGTCCACAGGTAGGTGGTGACCCGCCACCCCCACGGGCGGGGGTGGGCGGTGTTGAGGGTGGTCCGGGCGCCGGTCACCGGATCGGGCACCAGGTCGGCGGCCACCTCCCGGCGCTGGCGGTCCGGCTCGGCCCACAGGTAGGAGCCGTCCACCGGGGCCAGGGTGGGTTCCAGCACGGCCCGGTCGGCTCCCAGGTAGAACACGTTGGGGCCGGTGTTCTGCTCCGGGGCCCTGGTGGCGGTGGGATGGGTGGCCACCAGCTTGGCGATCCCGCTCTCCGGGTCGTCCAGGTCGCCGGCCCAGATCGAATGCGTCGGGCAGACCACCACGCACGCCGGTTCCAGGCCGTCATCGACGCGGTGGGCGCAGTAATTGCACTTGGCCGCGGTGTGGGTGTCCTCGTCGATGTAGATGGCGTCGTAGGGGCAGCCCTGCATGCAACTCTTGCACCCGATGCAGCGGTCGGAGTCGAAGTCGACGATCCCGTCGTCGCGCTTGAACAGCGCCTTCGTCGGGCAGATCTTCACGCACGGCGCGTCGGTGCAGTGGTTGCAGCGCATCACCCCGAACGCCCGGCTGGAGGCCGGCCACTCCCCGGTGTCGACGTACT